>NZ_JACJEQ010000042.1:0-28959 GCF_014164125.1 Pseudoalteromonas sp. SG44-8
CGAATATTTAAAACCGAAGTTTTATTTAACTCTCTGAGTTGTTCGTGCCTCGCTATGCGTTGGCGTTTCCCGTCTCAGTGGGGTCGCATTATAGGGAGATCCAAAAACAGATCAACACTTTTTTTCAATCTTTTGACTGTTCGCTCAAAAAGCATGCAAAACGCTTTAAAAGAACACTCAATCGATGCTTTTTCGAGTCTTTTTTGATGTAAATTAAATTATTTCACATAAATATCATTGCTATGTTCATTTATCGCGTTAAGATAGCAAGTTCACAATGTTAAATTAATGTTTATTTCCTGTTTATTGGTAGATCAAAATGAAATTACCCGATCAAAAATCTCTTATCTCTTCAGTTATCCTTGCTGTTATTGGTTTCGTTATAGTTAATTTTGCGCCTTCGAGCCTACAATTAAGTCATGCACTGTTATTTGGTGCTGGTTTATTAATTGGTGGTGTAGTTATAGCTGCAATGTCATCTGGCGATGTAGAAGAAGCCGAAGTAAAAACAAAAACACTTTATGTGGGCAATCTTCCTTATCGTGCAAATGAAGGTGTAGTTCGCGCTTTATTTGAAGAACAAGGTAAAGTGTTTAATGTACGCCTATTAAAGGATAAAAATACTGGCAAACGTCGTGGCTTTGGCTTTGTTGAAATGGCAGAGCTAGATGCTGATAATGCTATTGCAAAATTAAACGATAGCGAGTTCCAACAACGTACATTGAAAGTTCGTGAAGCAAAACAAAAACAAGATGATGAATCTAACTCTTTTCGTTCTGAGTCGGATCAATCAGCGTAACTAGCTCCACCGGTTGCTTATCAACATAAATAGAAGCCGTTGCGTAATAACGTAGCGGCTTTTTCTTGCCTGTACAATTAGCATCAAGCTCATCACTGCAATCTATATTATGCTCTTTGAGTATTGCACACACCCGTTTGGCTATTGCTACGCCGGAATCAAGTAATAATACAGTGCTGTTAAAATACTCATTCAAACCTTTTGCTAAAATTGGGAAATGCGTACAACCTAATACGACTACATCCACTCTATTATCAATAGCGAGACTATCGAGCTCTGCAACTAGTTTGTCTTGGATAATCTTTTTACTTTGATATGTTTGTTCCGCCAACGTTACAAGTTCAACACTAGCATATAAATGTACTGTGACAGCTTGACCATGCTGGCTTATCAACTGTTGTGTATAACTACTTTGTACTGTTGTTGGTGTGGCCAATAAGGCAATATGCTGTGACTTAGATAATAAAGCGGCGGGTTTAATTGCAGGTACTACACCGACGATCGGTATCGTGGTTAATTCGCGAAGCGCGCTCAGTGCTGAAGTAGATGCGGTATTACAAGCAATAACTAACACATCAACGTGTAATTGTTGTGTTTCTATAAAAATTAATAATCCGGTGAGGCGCTGAATTATGGTTTGTTGACTCAGCTTTCCATAAGGTAGGTAGGCGTTATCCATAAAATAACTATAACGGCCATCAGGTATGTATTGCTGAATATGCTTCAGCACTGTGGTACCACCAATGCCCGAATCAAAAACCATGATATGAGGTGACAAACAACTCGCTCCTTATAATAACTAAGCTGAGCAGTTTGCCACGCGGTATACTGAAAATAAAGCTTATGCTTCACTCTCTAGTGCTGCTGAGCGCAATTTATTCATTTGCTCAAACATTGATTTTGTATAGTCGACTAATTTGCCTATTTCCTCTTGGTCTTGATTTAACCATTGTAAAATGCCTGACAGTTCATTTTGCAAACCAAGATCACCCGCTTTATTAAAGGCATTTTTTAGATCGTCATTAAATGGAGCTATTTTTTCAGCCACAGCTTTCTCTGGTGTTGGTTTATTCTCTTGATAGCCTTTTATTGCTGCAAACGTTTTAGTTTGCTTTAAGTCCATTGAAAACGCGACTAGCTGTTCGTTGCCTAAGTTGAGCTCTTGTGCTTGTTCAAAGGCTTGTTCCAAATCACCACCAAAAAATGTTTTACTAACATTTTGCAAGTCTTCCATCATTGCATTAATAGCCTTTTGTTCATCTTCGTTTAAGTCACCATTTACTGACATGCTAAATGATAACTCCCGCGATTGTGATGATGCACTGGCATAGCCTTCATTTTGACCATTACGCTGATAACTACTGGCTGATTGCTGTTTAAATGCATCAGCAAAACTAATACTCACCTCGTCACCTTCTGCAGTGGTGAAGTTATACTGAGCATTATTACTTAAACTTAAATACTGTGCTTGAGTAACACTGACAGAATCCGGTTTAGGGTTAAATAAATCCTCTTCAAACTCATCCAGGCCATTAAAAATACCTTCTTTGGATTTTTCTATGCCCTGCTCAATTTCGTCGTTTAGAATACCGGTATCTTTTAATTCACCATAAGCATCATCAATACCTGTTTGCACACCTTTGCGTGCATCACTAAGCATACCTTTGAGTTTTTCATTATCGGCTCCATTGACTTGCGCTTTCTTAACGGCACCAGTTACAAAGTCCAAAACGTTTTTGACGATTTCTTCAAAATCAAATAGTGGCTTGTCTTTTTTCTCTTCCGCGACAGGTAAGCCTAAAGCCTCAGCCATTTTGTCACCTAACACTTTTGCTGCTAATTCTTTACCACGTTGCTGGTAACTATCTTGAGGCGACTGTATTGTAGGTTGCTGTAATGCAGCTTTGTTACTGTATTTATTGACGTTGTTGTTTGGAACAAAGCCAAAGTTGCCAATTTTCATGATCCGACTCCTATTTTTGCTTACTTAAGTATCGGCCCAAAAATAAATAACTAAAGTAAAATGTACAAAAAAACAGCATTTGCTATTACTCAAAATTAGGGCCTGTTGACCTTTAAGGATTAAAATTTGTTCAACCTCGGGGCGATTTAATCGCGGCGCGAGATTTGTAACCTAGTGGGCTAAGTAAAAATTGAGCAACAAAGAGTTAATCGCCCCTAGGCAGAACCCTTCGGGCAGCGCGCGTTTGGCATTTATGCTACGTTATCGCCTATTTATGGGGAATAACCACACTACATAGGCTCTGCCTTGCCTAAAAACCAAACGCACAGCTGCAAAATTAACCTAGAAAGATAAACAGACCCTAGACAAATAATCCCTGCCCCCTACAATAGCGCCGATAAACAGCATAATGAAATAAGGTAGTAGGTAATGGCGGTTATAAAGATCGATACAACAGGATACGACGCACAGTTAAATGAAAAAGAGCAACGTATCATTGCGCAATTCCAACGCTTTGGTGTTGAACAATTAGAAGTCTTTGCCTCTGAGCCAATTCATTACCGTCAACGCGCTGAATTTAGAGTATGGCACGATGGCGATGAGTTATTCCACATTATGTTTGATCAAGCCACCAAAGACAAAATCAGAGTCGATGTGTTTGACCCTGCAGCGCCGCTAATTGGGGAAGTAATGCAGGCAATGATCGATAATCTTAAAGGCTGTGAAGTCTTGCGTCGTAAATTGTTCCAAATAGATTATCTTTCTAGTTTAAGCGGTGAGATTTTAGTGAGTCTGCTTTATCACAAACCACTCGACGAAGAATGGCTAGCAGCTATCAAGTCACTAAAAGAATCATTGAGTGAGCGCTTTAAAATTGATTTTATTGGGCGTGCTCGCAAACAAAAAGAAGTACTCGGTGATGATTTTGTTACTGAGCGTTTAACAGTTAATGGCCAGCAACTTATTTACCAACAAGTTGAAAACAGCTTTACGCAGCCAAATGCTAAAGTAAACATTAAGATGCTGGAGTGGGCACAAGACTTATGTAAACCACTAAAAAATGATTTACTAGAGCTCTATTGTGGTAACGGTAACTTTTCAATTGCCTTAGCTGGTTCGTTTAATCGTGTATTAGCAACCGAAATTTCTAAATCGTCAGTACACTCAGCGCAGTATAATATTGCTAAAAATAACGTAACTAACTTAGATATCATTCGTATGTCGAGCGAAGAGTTTACTCAAGCTATGAAAGGCGAACGAACCTTCTCACGTTTAGAAGGGATTGACTTAAGCAGCTATGATTGTCAGACCATTTTAGTTGATCCGCCGCGCGCAGGCATGGATACACTAACATGTGATTTGGTGGCTAACTACGAGAGTATTATTTATATCTCATGTAACCCTGATACGCTAGAGCGTGATTTAGAGCACCTAACTCGCACTCATGAAGTTAAACGGTTTGCGATTTTTGACCAATTTCCATATACCCACCACATTGAATCAGGGGTATTTTTACAACGTAAATTGTAAAGTATCTATGCCAGTGCTTTTACTAGCGCTGGCATTTGCTGCTCACTAAAGACTTTAATACCATTCTTTTCTAATAGCGAAGCCGTTAATCCCATTCCAACCACCTTAATACCACTGTGCGAGCCATCGTAAATTGTATTACGACCACAAGAAGGACTTGATTCCTTTAATAGCGCAAAACGAATATTGTACTGTTGGCAAAGGCGTAATGCTTGTTTTGCACCTAGCTGAAATTCCGGTGTCACATCATCACCAGTATTGGTAATCACTTTACCGTTGACGATTTCAGCAGGATCTCTAGGAGTGGATAAACCACCAGCAATCTCAGGACAAAAAGCGACTATACGTTCCTGCTGCTGCCATGCGATAAGCTGAGGATGGAGTAACTGTTGTCCGCTACCATCGTAGCGCACGGGAGCACCAAGTAAGCAACTTGAAACCAGTATTTTATGCATTTCTTACCACCTGCAACAAAAAAGCTCCGCGTACGGAGCTTTTTTACAATAAACACTAAACCGCTCTATTTAGCAGCTAAGTAATTAATCAATTTGCTAATATCTTCAGGCTCAGTAATACCTGATTCACGACCAAGGTTAAGCTTATATTTACCATTTACGATAAATGTTGGTACGCCACGCAGTGCCCCCTTATCTTTATAGTAATCTTGGTCACGCTTCATTTTTGAACTCATAGTGCGTACTGAAAAACTTTTATACAGTTTATCAAACTTATCACCGTCAACACCTTGCGCGACAAATACATCTTTAACATCAGCTAATTCATTAAACTTAGCACGTTTAACGTGAACATGATTAAACATAGCAGCAATAATGGCATCTTTTTGTGGTAGTACTTCAGCTGTTGCAAGTGCCTGTGAAATCATTTGTTGATTTTCAGGATCACGCACACCAACAAAATCGACGTGGCTCTTTTTAAATTCAATACTTGTATCAAGTTTAGGTTTAA
This sequence comes from Pseudoalteromonas sp. SG44-8, assembly GCF_014164125.1. Classification (NCBI taxonomy): domain Bacteria; kingdom Pseudomonadati; phylum Pseudomonadota; class Gammaproteobacteria; order Alteromonadales; family Pseudoalteromonadaceae; genus Pseudoalteromonas; species Pseudoalteromonas sp. SG44-8. The sequence goes on from NZ_JACJEQ010000042.1 coordinate 5,259, forward strand.
CCTCAACTAATAGAGCTTCGTAGTTATTACACGCTGGACAATAAAATGAGAAAAACTCTTTTACCTCTGGCTTTTTACTAGCGCGCTCAGATACTACATCATAATGCACACCTTCTTCATAAGTTGTTGGTGCTGCATTCGCGGCTAATGGTAATAAAAGTGCCAGCAATCCTGCTTTAACTAATTTGATCATCGGTAAAAACTCCAAAAATTATTGTTTTAATAGCTTATTGTTGTAATAAAAAGGCAACTAACTCATCAAGCTGCTCTTGGCTCTTGATGGTATTGATATTGATTTTATATTTATCATTAACGATAAACGTTGGTACACCGGTTAAGGCTCCCATTTGTGAAAACTTATTTTGCTTGTCTTGCATGGCTTTTTCCGCCGCAATCACAGGCATGCTGGCAATATCTTTATCAAAGGTATCGCTATCAATACCATTTACTGCAAGTAATGCTTTGACGTCTTTAATGTTATTGAGTGGAGCACGTTTTATATGAATGCTGTCAAACATTTGATCTGCAACTTGCTCACCTTTGTTATGCTGTTTAGCAATGATATACGCATAACTCAAATTACTTTGCACTTCTGGCGCTAAACCACCTAAAAAGTTGACATGGTTTTTTACAAACTCAGTACCTGCAGGCAAGCTTTTTTCCATTGCTTTAGCTACAGCTTCAAACTTAAAACAGTGCGGGCAATAAAATGAAAAGAACTCTGTTACTTGTGAGGTTTTACTTTTTTCAATTTTTAGTACGTCATAGTGCTCACCAGCTTTAAAGTCTGCAGCCATCGCAGCAAAAGGTAAACATAACAGTAGTAAACTCAATTTTAGTTTTTTAAGCATTGGACTCTCGTTTCAAATATTTTTAATAATTAGTTAGGCAGCAACTTCAGCGGCGGCTCTTGAAGTGCAGAATACTGCTCTTTCAGCGCTAAAATTTGTTGCTCCCAGTATTTGTCATCAGCAAACCATGAAAAGTTCCGCGGAAATGCCGGATCTTCCCAACGTTTAGCTAGCCACCCCATATAATGAATCATACGCATTGCCCGTAATGGTTCAATTAATTTGAGTTGAGTGTGATCAAAATCACAAAATTCTTCGTAGGCAGTCACTAAGGTATCTAACTGTAACAGTTGATTGTTTCGATCGCCACTGAGCATCATCCATAAATCTTGAATCGCAGGCCCTTGACGACTATCGTCCAAATCAACAAACATCAACGCATCACCGGCCCACAGAATATTACCGGCATGGCAATCACCATGTAAACGTATAGTATCCACCTGCTGGTAAAGCGATTTCGTTTTAGCGATCACCATATCCAAAATAGTATAAAACGCGGTAGTTAAACTGCTAGGCACCAGATTACTGTTTTGTAACTGAATTTTAGCTGTATCTAGATACTCGTCACACCCTATGACCGGACGTTCGCTAAAAACATTGGCTTTAGCTGCTTGATGCATTCGACCAATCAAGCGTCCTAACACATCTAACTGATCAAGATTATCAACTTCAAAGATGCGCCCCCCGACACTTGGGAACAAAGTAAATAGATAACCATTATGCTCAAATAAGCTTTCGCCATTACGCTGTATCGGCGCAACTACAGGCACTTCAGCATCAGCCAATTCAAATGCAAAGCTATGCTCTTCGAGTATTTGTGCCTTACTCCAGCGCTCGGGGCGATAAAATTTCACCACATAACGTAGGCCATCTTCAGCTTTGAATTGATAGACACGGTTTTCGTAACTATTCAGTGCTAATAAGCCAGACTCTGCGTAAATACCAATACTTTCGACCGCATCTAAAATCGAATCCGGGGTGAGGTCAACAAAACTAAATTTACTCATAATTCTCATCAATTATAAAAAAAGCGGGAAAATCCCGCTTTTTATTTGTTATCAGTGTACTTAACTATCGCGCTTTAAAGAAGTTACTCGGCTGCGAAATTTGTGAACTTGGATTGTCCACTGGCGATAATACAAAATTAAACTCGGTCATAGGCGCTTTCAAATCATACGGATCCATCACCAATGATAATGGCACGTTATGCGATTCGCCCGCTTGCACGGTAAAAGTTTGCTTACCTATGTACTTAAAGTTCTCCAGTCCTACCACCTTAATATTAAAGGTTTGCTCGTATTGTGCTTTGTTGATCACTTTAAGTGTGTAGGTATTTTCGACAAGCCCATTAAAATCGACTCGATAGAGTTGATTTCGATCGCGAATAATATCTAAGTCCATTGGCTTACGCATCACAATATTCGTTACCAGCGCTGCGCTGAGCACCACTAATATAACAATATAACCAATAATCTTAGCGCGCAGAGGATTGGTTTTATTCTCTGGCGTTTCTAGGTTACGCTCAGTGGTATATGAGATAAGCCCGCGCGGATAATTCATCTTATCCATTACTCCGTCGCAGGCATCGATACAGGCGCCACAGTTAATGCATTCAGCTTGCAGGCCATTGCGAATATCGATCCCTGTTGGGCATACTTGTACGCACAAATTACAGTCAATACAGTCACCTAAGCTAAGCTCTTCTCGATCTTGTTTACGACTACGTGGCCCACGATTTTCACCACGTTTTTCATCGTAACTTACTGTGAAGGTATCTTTATCAAACATTGCAGATTGAAAGCGCGAATACGGGCAGATATGCAAGCACATAATTTCGCGCATCCAACCAGCATTACCATAAGTACATACAGTAAATACGATAATGCTAACCAGCGCATAGCCACCTACATCAAAAGTAACAAAATCCGGTAACAGCTGACGAATAGGTGTGAAATAACCAACAAAGGTCAGTGCGGTGTATAAAGAAAAAGCTATCCAACCTGTATGCTTGGCTGTCTTACGCCAAAATTTATCAAAGTCCATTGGTCGCTGATCAAGCTTCTTGCGTTGATTCGCTGTCCCTTCGAACTTTTCTTCAAACCAAATAAAAATAAACGTCCAGACTGTTTGCGGGCACGTATAGCCACACCATACCCGACCGTAAAAGGTGGTCACTAAGAATAACGCGAATGCAGCAAGCATCAGAATAAAAGCAAGAATAGTAAAATCTTGTGGCCATAGAGTTAGCCCAAAAATGTTATATTTTTGACCAATGAGGTCAAATAACACAGCTTGTTGGTCATTAAAGTTTATCCATGGCAGCGCCATGAACGCCAACATACCAAGAAAACCAATGCGCTGTCTTAATAGTTGATGTAACCCTTTAACCGCACGTACATAAATGCGATTGCGGGGATTAAATCTATCCTGTTGAGCATAGAGATCGGGCTTTTCGATCTTGACCTCACTAGGAATATTTTTTACTTTTATTTGCTTGTCCATCGAAGTTCCTCAACGCCGCTTGGAGAATGAAAGTCAAACAATCATATAACGCTATTTAGATAGCTAACAACTAAGCTTACATTTAAAAATAGTGCAAACTGAACTACTGTGCTGTAAAAGTTCAGAGATTTCTGAAAAATCTAATTGTTCTCTGTCATTATACCAACTCTCCTCAAAAAAGCTGATATTCATTGATAATAATTTATTCACCTAACTTGCTTGCTTTACAAAGGGGCATTTTATTACACTGGTGCCTAATTCGTACCCGTTCAGATCAAAGTTTACTCACATATGAAAAAATTCCTTGTACTAGTTGTAGTGATACTTGCGTTATTCACAATTGATCATCCAATGATAAAAGAACCTCGAGAAAAGTTATTAGGAGAAGGTGTAGGGCTATTAAGTAGTGCTAGCAACATTAACCGTGGACCCGCTGCGAGCATGGCAAAAAACCGCATCAAGTCAGAACTAACACTTTCAGAAAGCGAGTTAGAGTATTTAGAAGAAACCATGCAAACTGATGAACAGCTGCAGCTATTCCATACTCGTTACTGCCGCAGTAAAGATCTCAACTTATATTTTTATGAAGATCGTTTAAATACAGTGTGTGACATCGTCTCAACATCATTGGCTGAGCGCAGAGGTAAATAGTGGATTTTTCAGCTTTAACAAAAAAAAGCAGCGCATCGTTTAACCAACATAAAAACCTACTGAAGAAGCTGGCGAAAGGGCAAACGGTTAAATGTGAAGTATGCCAAGGCATATTAACGTTAGATTTAAAGACTCAGCAACCCGGCCAAGGGGTTGCTAAATGCCCTAAGGGCTGTACTGAAATTGTGTTGGATTTAGCATAATGCTAACTCCAACCATCTTCTTCATCTGCGTACAAACCACTTTGCACCGCGATAATTTCTATTAACTCAGCAAATCCTAATGCAAAATCTCCCATTAGTTCATACTGTTGCTGGCATAGTTGTATTTCACTAAGCTGATTTTGCTGGGCAATTGTTGTGATAAGCTGGGGCTCTAAAGCAAAAAAGCCTAAACTGGCGTAAGCGGTTTGCAATGCATCAGTTAAGTCTGTTGTAAGTGCATCAGCTTGCATTAGCTTATCAATATACACCTGTGCTCCCTGAACAAAACCCTGACACCATTGCTGGCATTCATGCAAATCTAGGTAGCTGTCGTCTTGATCACTCACCTGTAAACTTACAGGGAGCTTAAAACCTGTTTCATAAACTTGCTCACTGATCTGATGATACAAAGCCATAAATGCAAATAATGTTTGTTCTTCTAGCTGGCCGTGTGCATCTGGCACTATCTGCTCAAGCCACTCGTGTACGTCTAATGGCTCAGGAGAGCAAATAACCGCAAATAAGTAACCTTGGCTCTGCACAAATGTCATGGCGCCATTGCGGCTCGCTAAATACGTACTTAACTGCTGGCCATGTTGCTGTGTAAATTCAGGAATTTGCATAAAACAATTCAGCCTTGTTTAAAAATTTAATGGATAACGGCCATCACTATCTGCACGGCCTAAAAATTTGGCGGCATCGTGTACTTCTTTTGGTAGTGATGCTTCTGGCTTGATATATCCAGCCACTTTAAAGTCCATGTTTGCTTTTAAGGTTGCATCAGCCGCTAAGCCTAAGCGGTTTTCAGGATCAACTAACACGGCTATATCGCCCGACTTACAGCTTAACTTGCCACTTAATGGACCAACGCTAAACCAGCCAGACAATCCTTGCACATCGATGTTTGGACTGGCGATTTCACCTTTTAATGCATCACAATAAGGCGCTCCTGAGAGATATTCATCTAACTCAACAATTACTCTGCCTTTAGCATTAATAGGTAATGGCAACTGCAAACGCTGCATCGCACGTTCAACACTCAAACGCAATGTAGCATCATTTAATGCAACTACTTGATCAAGTAAACCATAACTAAAGTCACCGCGTCCTGACAGTTCACTGGTCTGTCGCGGATCACCAAACTTTACACTGCCTGTAAGCTGTCCGGTGAATAATGCCCAACCAGAAATATCCCAGTTTAAATTATTAATCTGTTCATCTTGATAGCGCAGCTGCATGATTCTACCCTGCCAAATGCTACCCGATGCTTTACCTATTTGCAGATCTTTAGGTAGATAAGGATTTGCTAAATTAAGCGCAACTGCAGCTGGCGTTTTTAATAGTGCAAAAAAGATAAAACCGAAGAAAAATATTACTATAAGAATCGCTATTTTTTTCATTCTTTACTTCTCTAATACCAGTCGGCTAACGCGCACGTAGCCTGGTTTATCATCGCGACTGAGATCTAAATTTTCAATCAATACGCCTTTAGTGTTTACCAGTTCATCAAGCCATTCTATGAGCTTATTAAACTGTACCGAGTCGATGGTTAATCTTAATGAATTATCGCTAGGCTGCATTTTGCTTATGGTTATATCGTAGCGAGCGCGGCTAGCATTAACTATTTGACTCAAGTTTTGGTCACTTGTAACAGCACGCGCACTACCCGCTTTGAGTTTAACAATACTGTTATCAACCCACGCTAATAATTCTTGCTGTTTAACTTGGTTTTTTTCAGCTTCAGTTATCGCGTTGTTTAGTGGTCTAAAAATACCCATAACTAATATAAAAATAACAAAAATAACCCCAGCGACCATCACTAACTGTTGCTCTTGCTCTTTTAAGCCACGCCAATGTTTTAAAAGTTGTTGTTTCATGCAGCACCTCGTAGTTTTATTTCACCGACTACAAAGTCGCCATCATTATTTAATGAGCCTTGGTCTACAGTTAATCCGCGTTGTTCAAGAATTGCTTTAACTTTGCCAAAGGTTTGAAAATCTTTTCCGCGAGCACGAACTCTAAGTTCATTGCGACGTTGATCATAACGCAATGTCTCAGGAGTAAACTCTTGCACTTGGCTAAATACCCCCACCAGCTCATTCGTTAAATCTAGGAATCCGGCACTGCTGCCACCCTCTAATTTAGCCAATTCACCCTGAATTTGGTTTTTAATCAAATGCGGACGAACTGTTTTCCCCGGAAAGGCCGTTTGATAGCGCTCAACCACTTGTGTTTTAGCGACTTCAAGCTCACTATTTAACTGATACAATTCAAGACTTTTTACTGCCACAGAGCCAACTAACGCGACACTCGCTGCAATGGCGGCACCTTGCCAATACGCCCACCATAATGCGCTTTTCTTTTTCAGTTGATATTGGCCTTGGCGAAGATTGAATTTTATCTCAGGTAATTGTTTAGCAAATAACGCCAGCGGCAAATCATAAGCATCGGTATGCGCCGTAAGATTAACCGTTTCTGGAAATTGCGAGGCAGGGCTGTAATGTGCAACATCAGGGTGACCTAAAGCAGTTAAATACTCAGCCAACCAGCTTTGCTCTACAGCACTTATCCGCCATGAGCCTTGCTTACATAGCCATTGGTTATTAAGCTCAATAACGCTTAATCCCTCATGTTCCGCAGTAGGAAGCAATAATGCATCGGGTAACAGTTTTAACACTGCAATTTCATGTTCAGCAAATACAGCTAACCAAGTTTCAAACCATTCTCGGTCAGTCATGGCAACTTTAATGGCGTGCTTGTCACCGACCATAGTAGGCTCAGCAATCGCGATAAATAAGTCATCTACGTCACATGCAATCTCTTCTTCGAGCATATATGGGAGCGCTTGCTCAAGCTTACGATTCCATTTGGTCGGCAGGATTACGGTTTTTAGTTGCACCTGATCACATGGCAGTAATACCACAACTTCACGATTCTGTGCTTTTTCAACTAACTCACTCAGTTGCTCAGCGTTCGGCAATCCGCCACTGGCAATTATTTCTTGTTCTAATGGTGAGTAAATCAGCCAATTAATACTTTCTTGTTGAGTTTGACCCGTGCGGATCAACAGTATTTCTGTCACTGTACGCCTCCAAATTTTCGCGCCAGTATAGTTACTTCGCCATCTTTGGCATGCAGTAATGTGGTCATCGAAAAACGCAGATCGACAAATTTAGCCTGCGCTTGTAGTTTAAAATATTCGCTATTTATGGTGAACAGTTTTTCAACAGACTTAACATTTTGAGCCCCTTGTTGATTCACTTGTTCAAAAAATTCTTCAATATTATTAAAGCCTTCTTCTGGCCGGACTGATAGCACACTTTGCGCACCTGACTCACTCAAACCATCAATCAATGCACTCAATAATAATGCCTGTTCAGGAGCGATTGTATTGACATTAATTGCTAACAATTCGCTACCTGGGATCACGCATACGTATGGCAAGATTTTTTCCATCACTAATGGATTAAACCCTTTAACCAAACGCAGCTCTGAGCTTGATGCAAAAAAACTATTCGCTGTCATATATGGTGATTTACGCGATAAATACTCATCTTCTTCAGCACCAGAACGATAAGTAATACTATCTTCATCGAGCCAGTCGTAAACACTGTCAGCCATGGCTTCTTCCGACTCTTCTGCTGGCAAGTCCTCAATATTTTCTAATAGCGCTAATAACGCGGTGTGCGCAGGATTGGTTTTATCAGTACTACCCGCTTGTGGCGCTTTAACACGTAATGCATTGAGATTTAAACAAGCCTGTAAGTCCGTGATCTTGCCTTGCAAGGTACCATTATCGACCGGATAAGGAATATCGCCTTGTTGCGCCCAAATTTGTTTTAAAGTGGTTTTTTCAGGGTCATCTTTTTTGCTTTGTAATAACGCTTTAATAGCCAGCTCTTCTGCTGCATAGGCATACCACTTGGCTTGCTGATGGCCTTGTATGTTGGTACTTTTTTGAACTTGAACAAGCAAGTTAGCACTCATCTCTACGGCTAAAATTGATGCCAAGGCAACAATAAATAAGACAATTATAAGCGCGGCGCCATGTTGGGATTTATGGTTCATTTAAACCTCCCATCTTTCCATTACCCGGTACTAAAAAAACGCGTCTTATTGGTTCTTCATCAATTTGTTGCAATGTGACCGCCACAGCTTTTGGCAATGACTTGCCCTGCCACTGCTCTTGCCATTCATTTTTTTCATCTAAAAATTCAAATTTAAGATCTTCGATATCTTTAAGAATAACTTGCACTCGCGGCTCAAGATTATCGAGTTGATCAACATAGACCCTATATATACGCTCAAGGTTGTCATCAATAACACGATAACCCACCGCTTGTAGCTCTGAGCGCGGTAATAAATTAATTGGGTTAACCCAGCCATCTCGCACAAAGGCAATACCATCATACTGGCTATTAATGGTGTAACGCCCAGCAAGTAGATATTGTTCTTGCACATCACCGGCTTCATTGCGCACGGCACGTTTAGTCATTTGGCTGAAATCTTGATCCATTAACCTAAAGGTCGTTTGCAAACCATTCAATTCTGCAATTTTTTCGTCTGATGCATCTTTCGCTTTCGTGGTCGAATCAAGAATTTGGTGAGTAGCTAACACGACGAATGCTAAAATCCCCAGCGCTACCATCACTTCTAATAGTGTAAAACCGCGCTGCTTCACTTATTTGCTACCTTTATTTAAATAGCTGATGAGCTCATAAACCGAGTGCTCTAACTTTTCATCGCTAAATACATTAATAGTCACTTTTACAAAACTTTTATCTGCTGTCGCTTCGGTATCTTGACGCCAATACCATTCTATACCAGCCATTGTTTCAGTGCCTTTTGCGCCATTTTTGCCTTGCCACTTATCGCCTAAGGTACGCTGTTCAATCATTACATTCTCAGCCACCCAAGAGGCATAGGTTTGCTCTTCAAGGCTTGATAAATGATTAATATGCTCGGCTGTCGCTTGCATGGCGGCAATCCCAGCCATGGCGCAAATACTCAGCGCCACCATAACCTCAAGTAAAGTAAAACCTTTAGACCTGCGATACATTATTCTGGCTCTCTGCGTAAGTTAACCGGTGCGGAAAATTCCCCTTCGATGAAATACACAGGTTCTTTTTCATCTTTTAATTCATAGATAAGTTGAAATGCGCTCACCTCACCAGAAGATAAAATTAGCACTTGCGGGATTTTCATTTTTTGCAATTCGAGTAAGCTATCATCATCACCGCCACTCATTAACTCGCGCCAATTGGATTGCTCGAGTAGATTATCTTGAGCCCATGCGAGATCTTCTAGATTAAGTGTCAACTTAAGACGTTCATCAACAGTCATCGGCGCAAACAGCTTTTCTCGGTCGAAGGTGATCCATTTTTCACCATCAAACACTAAAAACTCTAAGGTATCTTTATCAAGCTGAAAACCTAATTCAACCTGATTTAAGATTGCAAATTCAGAAGCCATATTAATGGTGGTATGCAGTCTCAGTGCTTGTTTATCCAATTCATCTTCAACACCGCCATCAAGACTATATACCACCATTTTAGTGGCGAAGGCGATCACCACCAGCACAACCAAAATTTCAATTAAACTAAAGCCACGCATCGGTGACTTTAGCTTTGCAAGGCGCAACTTAGCCCGACTTAACATCATGCTAAGCTCGGTGCTGGGTGTAAAAACGCCTTTATACTAAGATGCATTATTATTTTTCTTCATCCCAGTTACCAATGTCGTCATCAGTACCCACTTCGCCATCGGGTCCCATTGAAAACAAATCAAATTTACCAACTTCACCTGGGCTGATTAACTGGTACGGATTTCCCCATGGATCTTCTGGTAATTTAGAAATAAAGCCACCTTCAGGAAAACGCTTTGGTACTGGCTCTACGCTAGTTTTAGTCACTAACCCTTCAAGGCCTTGCTCAGTGGTTAAGTACGCTTTGTTCTTTAATTTATAAAGACTCATAGCATCTTCAAGCTGCTGAATATCAAGATGCGCTTTATCAAGTGCCGCTTCTTCTTGCTGGCCCATAATATTGGGTGCCACGATTGACATGATCATGCCAATGATAACCAGTACCACCATAACTTCGAGTAATGAGAAACCTGCTTGTTTATTCACGTACATACCTCTGTTGTTCTTAATAATTAACTATCGTAACACGGTAAAAATGCATTACGAAATCCCTAAAATAGTTAAAGTCCAATCGCTTTATTCATTGCCATAATAGGTTGTAATATGGCCATTACGATAAACAATACAATAACCGCCATGGACGCTATCATCGCAGGCTCTAAGAGTTTTAGCGAGACATTTACCATGGTTTCAAATTCACGGTCTTGATTGTTTGCAGCACGCTCTAGCATTTGCTCGAGCTCACCTGATTTCTCCCCACTGGCGATCATATGCAGCATCATCGGTGGGAATAATTTTGTTTGTTGTAAGGACGCTCTTAAACTTGCCCCTTCACTAACGCGGGTTGCGGCATCCGCCACTGCTTTTTTAATTTTCTCGTTGATCAATACGCCACCAGAAATACGCATTCCCTCGAGTAACGGCACTGAACTTGATGACAAGATACTCAGTGTACGAGCAAATCTGGCGGTATTAATACTACGAGCAACTTTGCCAATGCCCGGCATCATCAAAATTTTCGAATCATACCAAAAGCGGATCTTAGGCTGTTTTAGCGCATGTTTAACACCAATCACTGTCGCGGTAAATAACACCAAAGTAATGAACCAATAATTTTGCACATAGTTACTAGCAGCCATTACCCATTCCGTCGTCCAAGGTAAAACCTGCTTTGACTTTTCAAATGTCTTCAATATTTTAGGCACTACAGTACCTAGTAATATTGAAACGATACCAATGGCAAATATTACTAATATCACCGGATACACCATCGCTTGTGTGATTTGACTACGCATGTGTTGACGTTGTTCCGTGTAATCGGCTAAACGGTTCAATACAGCATCTAAGTGACCTGATTTTTCACCCGCAGCTACCATAGCGCGGTATAAATTATCAAATACATGTGGAAACTCAGACATGCCATCAGCCAAGGTATAACCTTCAACAACTTTTGAACGCACCGACATTAACATACGCTTCATACGCGGCTTTTCACACTGCTCAGCCACCGCCATTACCGCCCCTTCAACCGGTAACGCCGATTGAATGAGTGTAGCGAGTTGGCGAGTGATCAAAGCGAGATCTGAGGTAGATATTTTCGCTTTAAAAAAGCTGCCAAATGGCGAGCTTTTTTCACCTTTAACTTGTTTATCACCCTCTGCGGCGGGCACAACTTCGAGCGGCGTAAGACCTTGTTCACGTAAAGATTGGCGAATTTGTTTCGCGGTATCCGCTTCTTGAATACCTTTTTTCTCTTTGCCGCGAGCATCGAGCGCGCGATATTCAAATGCTGCCATTGTTAACCTTCCTCACGCGTTACACGTAATACTTCTTCAAGGGTGGTTTTACCGGCTAATACGCGACTACAGCCATCTTGGCGAATACTTGGGGTATGTTTGCGAATGTACTTTTCAACACTTTGCTCACCTTTACCACTGTGAACAAGTTCGCGAACAGTTTCATCAACTACCAGTAATTCATGAATACCGGTACGACCACGGTAACCATTAAAGTTACACTCTTCACAGCCAACGGCTCGGTAAATAGTCGGCGGATTTACAAATGGTACGCCGAGCAATTCACACTCGCGCTCATCTGCAACATGACCTTCTTTACAGCTCTTACATAAAGTTCGCACTAGACGCTGCGATAACACCCCTAACAAAGAAGATGATAGCAAGAAGGGTTCAACCCCCATATCTTCCATACGAGAGATAGCACCTGCTGCGGTATTGGTATGCAATGTCGACATCACTAAGTGACCTGTAAGTGAGGCTTGCACGCCAATTTGTGCGGTTTCAAGGTCACGTATTTCACCAACCATTACTACATCAGGATCTTGACGTAAGATTGCCCGTAAGCCTCGGGCAAAGGTCATATCAACTTTAGTATTTACCTGAGTTTGACCAATACCTGGGATTTCATACTCGATTGGATCTTCAACCGTTAAGATATTACGATCGCGAGAGTTAATTTGGCTCATGCCCGCATAAAGCGTGGTACTTTTACCAGAACCAGTTGGACCGGTCACCAAAATAATTCCGTGCGGTTTACTGATCAAATCAGAGAACAATTCACGATTGCGCAGCGTCATACCTAAATCTTCAAGATTTAAACGCGCGTTATTTTTATCAAGTAAACGCAGTACAACCCGCTCACCAAAACTTGATGGCATGGTTGATACCCGAACATCAACGGCACGTCCTGCGATACGCAAACTAATACGACCATCCTGCGGGATACGCTTTTCTGCAATATCGAGTTTCGCCATTACTTTAATACGCGAAACTAACAATGAAGCGAGTTTACGATTCGGCTTTAACACTTCTTTAAGCACGCCATCAACCCTAAAGCGGATCACCAGCTCTTGCTCAAAGGTTTCGATGTGAATATCTGACGCGCCTTCTTTAATCGCTTCACTGAGCATCGCATTGATCAATTTAATGATTGGTGCATCATCATCTCCGGCAAGCAAATCTTCCGTTTGCGGCATATCTTCAGCCAGTGAAAATAAATCAACTTCGTTACCTATGTCTTCCATCATTTGCTGGGTTTCAGAACTATCGCGTTGATACGATGCCTCTAATAACAACTCAAACTTGTCATCAGCTAAATGTTCAAGCGTAAAGCCATGCCCAGCAATGCGGCGCACTTCTAACAATGCATCAATATTAAGCTCACCACGATAGAAAACCACCCGGTCATCATTATTTTTACTTAATAACATGCCTGCACGTCGTGCATATGAAAATGGTAGCCGCTTATTAGGCAGTTCAACTAAATCGTTACTGGTCATCAGCTCGCTATTATTTAGCGGCTGTGAGGGCTCTGCGGTGATCTCAGTGATTGCATCAGTCATTATTGCGCTCATCTGTATTTTGCTGTCTTAAGTATTCTTCATAAGTTGGCGGTAATACTAATGCATCATTCCACTCAGGTAGGATTGGTGCATCGGTTAGAGGCATTAAATCAATACCATCTTCTTTTTGTTTATACTGCTCACCACGGATAAAGTTATATTTGCTGTGGCTTAATTTATTCATTTTAATACCATCACGAATAATGGTTGGGCGAATAAACACGATTAAATTACGTTTACGCTTGCTGGTGCTGGTTGAGCGGAATAAGTGACCAAGGATAGGAATATCACCTAATATTGGTACCTTTGAGACACTTTCTTGCACGTCTTCATCAATTAGACCACCAAGCACAACCATGCCGCCATCATCAGCCATAACCGTGGTTTTAATGGCACGTTTATTAATAGATATATCCACCGAAGTAGTACCACTCACGCCAGATACTTCTTGCTCAATGGTTAACTGTACAGCTGAACCATCATTTATTTGTGGCGTTACTTTAAGTTTTACACCTACCTCTTGACGCTCTACTGTTTGAAATGGATTAGAATTATTAGAACCCGTTTGCGAGCCAGTAATGATCGGCACTTCTTGACCGACAATCATCGATGCCTCTTCGTTATCCATGGTGGTAACCGAAGGCGTAGCAAGAATATTTGAGTTAGTATCAGTAGAGACTGCTTGAATGATCGCGCCCCAATCGTTTTTAACAATCCCCATAGCCAATCCATTGATGCCCCCTAACAACGCACCTAACGGGCCAAGATCACCTTTTTGCGTTTCATCGTATTCCTTAAGCTCAGTATTATCACCAGTGAGAGTTTTAGTCACTGTCTTATCACGGGCTTGTTCAGCAGCTACAGCTAAAGAACCAACAGGAACGGTTGTGCCGTTATTAAACTGCATCATACCGCCTTGCTCTGAAATCCATTGCAGACCAAAGTTAATACCATCAGCTTCCATTACTTCAACAATGATTGCTTCAACGAGTACTTGAGCTCGACGAATATCAAGCCGTTCAATCACTGACTCCAATGAACGCATGGTGTCAGGTTGAGCAGTAATGACCAATGAGTTTGAATCTGGGTGAGCTTCAATACTGGTTTCGTTTTGGTTGCGGCTACGGGTTTTAGTTGCCCCACCTTGACCTTCTTCACCAAGCGTTTTGCTAACCCCTTGCAACACTTTCACTAAATCTTCAGCGCTGGCGTAATTAAGGTAAATTACTTTAGTGTTGCCTTGGCTTTGTAACTCACCGTCAAGGCGTTTAATTAATTCAATAGCACGCGTTCTTGCTTGGCCTTCGCCACTGACAATAACGCTATTAGTACGGCCATCAGCCACGACTTTAGGGATCAAAAATTCTGGGATACTGCCTTTACCGCTATCTTTGTAAATATTATCAACCACAGATACCACATCATCAGCGGTGGCAAAGTTTAGCTTTACAATATCAACCCGCTTATCACCGGCTTGGTCAACTGAGCGAATAATTTCAACAAGTCGGTTTACTGAGGCAGCATGACCGGTCAACATCATGACGTTTGCAGCGTTGAAGTTGGCAACATGACCGCCATCTTTTTGGTCGCTAAACTGACGCACTAATGGACCTAGTTCTTGTACGCTAACATTTTTTACACGTACGACACGAGTGATCATCATATCACCGCGCGCTTGGTCGTCTTCAGTAACTAACGGTACGTTTGATTTTTTAGCATCAGAGCTTTTTTCAATTTTTAATATACCGTTATCCATTTCAACAGCTGAATAACCGTAAACTTCTAGTACATTTAAGAAGAATTGATAATAAAGTGCTTCATCCATCAATTCATAGCTGCGTACGTTTACTTTACCACGTACGTTCGGGTCGATAATGACGGTCTTATTTAGATTTTTACCAACGATATTAATAAACTCGTTGATATCGGTCCCTTTAAAGTTTGCAGCATACTCAACGGCAGACACCGATAGAGATAAGCTAGCCACAAAAAAAAGTGTTGCGTACTTAGCTAACCCTTTTCTGATTTTTTTGAGGTGTAGCGCGTGAACCATTATATTAAAACTCCAAAGCTAAGTTATTGCAGGCTAAATTGCACATCAATCTGCTCGCCATCACGGTCAATTGTAATGTTCGCATCGGTACTATTACGCAGCTCATTAATGGCTGACATGGCCTGTTTTAAATCTGTTAATTGATAGCCGTTAATCGATACAGCCAAATCGTTATTTTGTAACCCCATCTGCGTAAATAATGCAGGGTCTTTACCTGGGCTTAAACGATAGCCAATAAGCTCACCATCCTTCATAGCCTGAGATACTCGAATATAGTCAAATAGTTTACCGGGGTCTTTTAACAGTTCTTCCCGGGTATCTATAAGTGCTTCTTTTACTTCTTGATTTGCTGTTACATCAATCTGACGGTCACTTTCCATTTGCGGACCGTCATCGAGTTCAGGTTCATCACTATCACGTTCGGCAAGTACTGGCATTGACACTGTTTTGGTAAAATCTACGCCATCAAGCATTAACGTTTCAAAACGGCCACTAACATCTAAAATTACTCGATCAGGTAATACTTGCGCAAGTTTAGCGCGAGTGCCTTGCACAACGTCATCCACCAAATAGGTTGATTGTTGACCTTGAGACTCAATAATTGCCAAGCCTGTTTGATCATTGCCACTGACTGCAACAATACCAGTTAAATTAATGCTTAATCGAGTTTCTGGCGCATTGTTAATGACTTGAGCTTGTTGGCTTGCTTGTTTTTTAGGCACTGCGTCGGCTTTACCAAACAAGTTTTGTGCTAAAATTAATTGCGTATTAACCCGTTCAGGCTTACCTGTAACGCTATTAATATAGCTTGGAGAAAGGCTAGAATTAACCGGGGTAGGCCATATTAACCAAAATAGTTTTGCAGCTAAAAAGGCAATATAAACAACGGCTAAAAGCGTTATTGCCCAACCCAATTTAGCGTGGGGTAATTTACTTACTAGATGTTTTAGCTGTTGTAATCGCTGTTCCATAAATGACGTTTCTTATTTTAATTTGCTGCTTCATCGCTGGCCTATAGTACCTTTTCATTTTTCATTCAACAAGCGCACTAATATTAAACTTTGTAAACAAGGTAAATTAACACTTACGCTGAATGTAAAAAGCTTCGACTATTTCTTTGTCAGTAAGTTTCATGCTAAGTTTTGCCTTACAGAGTCACGCTTTTAATCGAGTATAATCGTGTCAAAAAGTAACACCCGTAATACCACATCAAAAGATGAAACTATTAGTATCCGTTTAGACAAGTGGTTGTGGGCTGCACGCTTTTATAAAACCCGCGCCATCGCACGGGACATGGTGCAAGGTGGCAAAGTACATTATAATGGCCAGCGCACTAAGCCTAGTAAGGTAGTCGAACTAGATGCCGTGATCAAACTTGCTCAAGGAGTTGACGAAAAAGTTATCACTGTACTTAAATTGCTTGATAAACGTTTAAGTGCCCCCATTGCTCAAACTTTGTATCAGGAGTCTGATGCAAGTATCGAAAAACGCGAAGCTAATAGCATCGCGCGCAAGAATAATAGCTTTTTTGCTCCTCATCCGGACCGTAAACCAGATAAAAAGCAAAGACGCGAACTTTTAAAAATGAAATCAAGTTAGGTAAAGCCACTCATGCAACAAGATCTACTTCATCGTTATACATTTGATCAACTAGACGTCCGCGGCGAACTCGTACAAATAGAGCAAGCTTATAATGAAATGATTGCCGATCATAATTACCCCGTGCAAGTGCAAGCTTTATTGGGTGAGTTACTGGTCGCAACCTGCCTACTTACAGCTACATTAAAGTTTGAAGGTGATATAGCAGTACAACTGCAAGGTGATGGCCCGGTAAAATATGCGGTTATCAACGGTGATCATCAACAAAATATGCGTGGTATTGCCCGCCTGCAAGGTGAAGTAACAGGCTCAACCATCCAGGAACTAATCGGTAACGGTGTGATGGTACTGACAATCACACCAACTAAAGGTGAGCGTTATCAAGGTATAGTTCCGCTTGAGCATGACACGTTAGCAGCATGTCTTGAAGCCTACTTTGCACAATCAGAGCAACTACAAACACGTCTTTGGTTTGCAACTGACACAACACAAGGTCACGCGAAAGCTGCTGGTTTACTACTACAGGTGTTACCTGTAAATAAAGAAAAGTCGATTACTGACTTTACTCACCTTGAAGCACTCAGCAATACGATTAAAGCTGAAGAGTTGTTAGAGCTTGATGCTGCTACTGTCCTTACTCGACTTTATCATGAAGACAATCCGCGTGTTTACGAGCCGCAAGCAATCCAGTTTAAATGTGGTTGTAGTAGAGAAAAAACCATCACTGCGCTCGTTAATATAGGTCAACAAGCTTTATTAGATGACGTTATTGAAAATGGTGAGGTAAAAATTAGCTGCCATTATTGCTTAAAAGATTACATTTTTAATGAACAAGATGTGAAGAGTATTTTCAACTAACAACATCGTTCAAAAAACCAACAGAATTCAAGCCGCATTTTTTGCGGCTTTTTTGTGCGTAGAGATGATACCGGTGTCATGAATTTAATGATTTTTTATGACACCGGTATCATTGAAATTATTCATGTTTTTTGCCAAATATATGTGTTTTTAGGCCTTTCATAGGCTCGAATATCCCTAATCCATCTGTTACTATAATTACAGCTTAAAGGGAAATAAGAACCCCAGAGCTATCCCGTTCAATCTCACACAATTTAGGTATAAACATGACTTCAAGCGCTACTCGTTTTGTCGATCTAACTGCAGCTGAACTTGTCGAACACGCGATCCGTCGCGGTGAAGGGACTTTAGCCGCCAATGGAGCTTTTGTTGCTAACACTGGTCGTCGTACTGGTCGTTCACCACAAGATCGTTTTATTGTTCAAGAACCAAGTACTGAAAATGAAATCCAGTGGGGTAATGTAAATCGCCCTTTCGATGCAGATAAATTTGACGCTTTATGGGCACGTGTTGAAGCACATGTGCAGAGCAACGACCACTTCATCTCTCACCTTGAAGTAGGCGCTGATCCAGAGCACTATTTACCTGTTGTTGTTACAACGGAAACTGCATGGCATCATATCTTTGCCAAAAATATGTTTATCGAACCTAAATCTTATAATGCATCTGATTTACCCCAATGGCAGGTAATGAATGTACCTTCATTTGTTTGTGACCCAGAACGTGATGGCACTAACAGTGATGGCACAGTAATTATCAACTTTGCACAACGTAAAGTATTGCTTGCAGGTATGCGTTATGCCGGTGAAATGAAAAAATCAATGTTCTCAGTGCAAAACTTTCTACTACCAGCGAAAGGCGTGCTACCAATGCACTGCTCAGCTAACGTAGGTGAAGTTGGCGATACAGCATTATTCTTTGGTCTATCTGGTACCGGTAAAACAACTTTATCAGCAGATCCAACTCGCTTTTTAATTGGTGATGACGAGCACGGCTGGGCACCTGGTAGTGTATTCAACATCGAAGGTGGTTGTTATGCTAAGTGTATCGACCTTTCACAAAAGAATGAGCCTGTTATCTGGGATGCAATCCGCTTTGGAACTATCCTAGAGAACGTTGTCCTTGATGAAAAAGGTATTCCTGATTTTCATGATACTAGCCTAACGCAAAATAGCCGCGCAGCTTATCCGCTTGAACACGTTGAAAAACGTAAAGTAGAGAACCGCGCAGGCGAGCCAAAAGCAGTGGTATTCTTAACCTGTGATGTAAGCGGCGTATTACCACCAGTATCAATCCTTAGCGAAGAAGCTGCAGCGTTTCATTTCCTAAGCGGTTACACTGCAAAAGTTGGCTCAACTGAAATTGGTTCTACCAGCGATATCGAATCAACATTCTCAACCTGTTTTGGTGCACCATTCTTCCCACGTCCAGCGGGTGTATACGCGGAGCTTCTAATGAAGCGTGTACGTGAATTTGGCGCTAAGGTATACCTAGTTAACACTGGTTGGACTGGCGGTCCTTACGGCACTGGTAAGCGTTTTGATATTCCAACTACCCGCGCTGTTGTTGATGCAATCGTATCAGGTAAACTGGCTGGCGTTGAAACTCAACATATTGATGTTTTAAACCTAGACGTACCAGTTGCAGTACCAGGCGTTAACAGCGAGCTACTTAACCCAATCAATACTTGGGAAGATAAAGCTAAATACGCTGAATATGCGGCCAAACTTGCAGCAGACTTCACTGAAAACTTCGCTAAATACGATGTATCAGATGAAATCAAAAATGCAGGACCTAAAGCTTAATAAGCTACTTTAGCCTCATAATTAAAACGCCAACCTCGAGTTGGCGTTTTTGATTTTAACCAGAAAATTAAATCCATCACTCTTACTACTAAACCTGAGTTCGGGGTAATAACCCTATCTCCTGTCGCTATTTTCATATAACAATTATTATGGAATAACTACCCCCTTACATTTAAAAGAACGACTAATCCTTAGCTCCTGTTAAAAAGTAACCTTAAAAAACAAAATAAATGTTACTTTATTTCTTTTAATATGTTAAAAAAGTATTGCATTAATTTAAAGTAGTAACTAAAACTTGGCATATTAAGTAGCAATGCCGATCGAAAGGAGTAACTTTGCCCTCGTTAAAATGCAAGGTTACAACTGGTTATAAAAATAAGTAAAAGAGATTAAACCATGTCAAAATTAGTCATCGATAGCAATAAATACAACACTGGACGAACGAAAACTCGGCTTAGCCTTGCGATTTCATATGCATTACTAGGTCTTTGTCCACTGTTACTTACAGCTCAAACTTCGCAACAAAATGACAGCGATGTCAAACCTATTAATAAAGATGAATCAATTGAGGTTATAGAGGTCACGGGCATCCGAGGCAGTATCTATAGCGCACAAAACTTAAAGCGCTATGCTGATACCGTAAAGGATGTTATCACGGCATCAGATATTGGTGCACTGCCTGACAAATCAGTGACTGAGGCTCTCCAACGTGTTCCTGGTGTCACAATTGAACGCTTTGCATCTTCTAGTGATCCGAAGCATTATGCAGATGAGGGGACTGGTGTTCTTATTCGAGGCTTGGACCGGGTCCGCTCTGAAGTAAATGGCCGTGATGCATTTAGCGCAAATCCATCGGGTGGCCTAAGCTATGAGGACTTCCCCGCGGAGCTACTAGGTGCTGTAGAAGTAGTTAAGAACCAAACCGCGGATCTTATATCAGGAGGTATTGCTGGTACAGTCAACCTAATTACTCGCAAACCATTTGATTCCACAGACCGTATTATCTCTTTTAACGCAAAAGCTAATTACAGTGACTTTCGAGATGAGACAACTCCTTCTTTCTCCGCTCTGTTCTCTGATAACTGGGAAACTGATGCAGGTAAATTTGGCTTTCTTATTGCCGGATCACAATCTGAATATAAAACACGAGGTGATGGTATTGGTTTAGGTAATTTCCACTCCCGTGGCGATTCATTTATTCCCACTACTGATCAATGGGGTGGCATCATAGGTGTTGATCCAAGCTCGCCGGTTGATGGCCCTGCTTTACCCGGTCAACCTGCAGCGAGTGTTTGGCATGTTCCGGTTGCTATTCATATGAGTACAGCTACTAATGATCGTAAACGCACTGGCTTTACATCATCATTGCAATGGGCTAACAACGACGAAACTATAGTGGCCACCTTGGAACATATTAATTCAAGAGCCTCATTGGAGTGGAACGAACGCCAAATTGGACAAGCAGCTCAAGGCTTTAAAGGGTTTATGGGCTCATCTCAGAATTGGATGGATGATGCTGAAAATGGTTACCCATTAACCACTGAGAATGGATTCGTCACATCAGGTATTGCTTTAGGTGTAAGTCCTGAAACTCCTTTTTTCTATCGAAGTCGCTGGAACTATAACGAAAATACCGTTAAAGATACTTCATTCAAACTAACACTAAAACCAATTGATCGCCTGACGGTTGATTTCGATTACCAACACATAGACTCTGAAAAATCACTACAAAATTACAGTATGTCAGGTCAAACACGAGGTAATCATGTCCATGTAGTTTCGCCTTACTTCCTAGATATGCGCGGCTCTAGACCTTCTGTTGAATTTCTCAGTGACAATATTTTAACCGCAGGTTGGTCTCCTAATGAAGATTGGAATGGTCCTGTACCAAATCTATTTCTTGGTAGTGGCATGGAACAAATAGAGCATAATACAGCCAAAGCCAATAGTTTTAAATTAGATGTTAATTACGAACTCGATGGTACATTTACTAACATTAAATCTGGTATTTATCACTCAGACAAAGACTTGACTGTTCGCGACACCGCTTATGAAGGTTGGTCTGCAATCGGTACACCATGGGTACAAGATGACCGTAATGCAGCTTCTGCAGTTAATCGACCTGAATTATTTGAGCGTGTTGATTTCTCTGATTATTACAACGGTCAAGTACTGCAAGGTAATGTAAATAACTTCCTTTTTCCACGCATGGAATTAGTCAAAAATTATGCTGATTCGCTCCGCCAGGGCTGTAAAGACGGTTGGCATAATGCAACAAACAGCGCAGCAAACAACGGTATTTGTACGGGTACTTACGTCCCTTATACAGATAAGCCAAACCGTGTTGAAGGCCCTTATGCAGCTCATAATATCAGTGCAACAAACGAAAAACGCACCGAGTTTTATGTACGTGGCGACTTTGATTTTGTCGCGCAAGATATTCCAATAGTCGGTAATGTAGGTTTACGCTATGTAAACTACAAATTAGCCTCCACTGGCGCATTAGTGCAACCGCCGGTAAGTAAGCGCGGTGAACCTGGAACATCCTTAAATACAGTAATGCAGCAGCCAGAATACAAGCGCTATTATGATCTTGCTGGGGGTGAATCAACACTGAGCACAGTGGATGGTACTGATTACAGCACAATATTACCAAGCCTAAACCTAAGCATGGGTATTAGCGAAGACGTAGTGGTAAGATTTGGCATCTCAAAAGCCTTATTTTACCCAAGCCTAGTTGATGCACGGAACATCAGTATTATCAATCTAGACTATAATCGTCGCCTCCAAACACCTGGCGCAGACTATGATGAAACGAGTAACCCTGTTGTAGGAATCGATGATATAGAACTGACCGCATTATCGGGTAATCCTTACCTTAAACCTGAAACAGCAATAAATACCGATCTAACAACCGAATGGTATTTCGCGCCAGCAGGCTACGTTACTTTGGGGCTATTCCATAAAAAACTAGATAACATTATTCGCAATAGAACATTTGACCTTGACGTGACATACGGAACTGAAGAATACAACTTATCTGCATATGGTCCTGCCAATACTGGCTCTGGTACACTGCGCGGTGCTGAATTTTCATACTCTCAATTCTACGATATGCTGCCAGGCGCTTGGGGTGGTTTAGGTTTACAATTAAACTATACCTTCATAGACCAGAGTGGTTTAGAAGATCCTAACGAAATCTCAAATGGAACATTAGGATTCGATGAAAATGGTAACCCTATCGCTGATAACCGTAACACTTTCCGTGTGTTCAGTGGGCTACCTCTGCAAGGGTATTCAGACCAAAACTTAAATATTATCGGTATGTATGAATACGAAAAGGTTTCTTTTCGTCTAGCCTATACGTGGCGCTCTGAATATTTATTAACCCTACGCGAATCTGAAGAATATGTACCAGCTTATGCTGAGGCTTCAGGTATGATGGATGCCAGCTTATACTACACCATTAATGATCATTGGAAAGTAGGTGTTGAAGCGAGTAATTTACTCGAGACTGAAACCAAAACTAAATATCAAATGGATCAAGCGGGCACTAAAACTCAGGCGTTGAACTTCACGACAGATCGACGCTTTGCACTTAGCGTTCGAGCAACTTTCTAGAAGCTAAATACTAAAACGCGTAGCAGCAAGACTACGCGTTTTTATTCCAAAGCTTTCGCTAATTTATCTATCACTTATAGAGGTTACAGGTTTGCCTGTTACTTATAAAAAACACTAGTTTGCCTTCTATTTATAAAGAGTGCGAGTTGACTAGTTTCTCATGATTAAAAATAGCAGTGCACGCATCTCAAAAGGTTAAAGCTGTCTTCCTCACCAACTCACTCATTCACTTTACTGCTGATGTAAAAAGCCCGACTATTACTAGTCGGGCTTTCTAAATTTGAAGCCATGGTGTGCTGCGCTTTAGGATGTCGTAGTGCCCACGGCGGTAAAAAGTCACATAGCAATCTTATTCTTTTCCTTTAACCTATTACCTTTCACCTCGAACCTTCTTTTTAATTTATTCCAGACAACAAAAAATCCGTTACATCGCTGTAACGGGTTTCTCTTATTTGGAGCCTGGCAATGTCCTACTTTCACATAGCAAATGCTACACTATCATCGGCGCTGTTTCGTTTCACTACTGAGTTCGGCATGGGGTCAGGTGGGTCCAAAA
>NZ_JACJEQ010000043.1:0-26403 GCF_014164125.1 Pseudoalteromonas sp. SG44-8
CCAATGACTCCCATTATGGAAAAAGGAATTGTGAATAGTGCGAACGCTAAAGCAATAACTTTACTAGTTTGGTGCGATGAGAAAGATTTTATCTGGACTTTCATTTTTCCTCCATGAACACTAACAGCTTATTGAACACCATCTTGGTGGTTTATAACACACCAAAACGGCGTATGTTACATACCATGATAATTTCACCAATAATTACCTTTGTAAACAAGTAATTAAAACATCTAGAAATTAAGCATGTTATTTTGCCCCAAAACGGCGTTTAATAATGTTATTGGACAAAATTAGATTTCTACTCAAAACACAGGAATAAATTTAACTTTTTCAATGGCTACTTCTCGCTCATAGCTGTCTGTTAGATGAAATATAAACCTATTTTTCAAAACTATGAGATCAGATATCAGCCACTGTAATTTATGCGTCTTCTTCTTTACTGATCAGATCAACCATGCGTTGACTAATCTCGTCATCGCTGAGGTCTTCTTTATGAGTGCCTATTGTCCATACATGGCCAAATGGGTCTTGTAATGTACCGGCCCTATCACCGTAAAATTGGTCGTGAACTGGGCGTATTTCTTTACCACCTAAGGCAACCGCATTAGCAAATACGGCATCTACATCTGCAACGTAAAGCATTAAGCTCACAGGCGTGCCACCAAGCTCATCAGGGCTTTTAAAATGCGCTTCAGGGCACATATCTGAAAGCATAATATGCGAATCACCAATTTTAATTTCTGCGTGAGCAATGCCGCCATCTGGCAGCGGCATTTGCATAATGAGCTGGGCATTAAATACCTTCTCATAATACTCGATTGCTTTTGCTGCACCGTTAATTATCAAGTAAGGAGTAATTGCATGATACCCCTTTGGTATTGCTGAAACCGTCATTTTACGCTCCAAATGTGTGACCTTATTAAATAAAGGTTAGTCGATATCAGCTGAAAGTCAGCTTTACAAAAATGAAAACTAAATACTCTGGTTTAAGTAATAAAGTGGTTCTAGCCCTTTAAAAATAAATATCTCCCCCAAGGTCTATAAACACAGTGAGCAATTTAGCTATTTTTTGAAGGAGTTAATGATGAGCAAAACATTAATCATAGGCGCAAGTGGCCAGATTGGTAAAATAACGACACAGTTACTACTTAATGATCAGCATCAGGTTGTTGCTCTCGTACGTGATAAAAATAAGTTAAGCGATTTAAGCAGTCCCTACCTCAGCGTGACCGAGCAAGATCTCGAGGGTGACTTTAGCCAAGCATTTGCAGGCTGCGAACAGGTGATTTTTGTTGCCGGTTCTGGCGGAAGTACCGACGATGATAAAACATTATTAATTGATTTATGGGCTGCGGTTAAAGCCGTAAATTATGCAAAGCAATATGATGTAAAAAACTTTATTATGGTCAGTTCGATTGGCGCAGATGATCCTGATGCAACAGAAAGCGATTTAAAACCTTACTTAGTTGCTAAACATATGGCTGACGAACATCTAATCAATAGCGGCCTAAATTATACCATTGTACGCCCAGGTTCACTTACCAACGACAGTGCTTCATTGCAAATCACCACGCAACGGCCAAGTGAACGTAAAGATGCAAAAGTCAGCCGTGAAAACGTGGCAAATGCCTTGTTGCAAGTGGTAAAAACGGCTCCTGGTGACAACCGAATATTTGAGTTATTTGATGCCAATTAAAGCCAGTATCTGGCTGTAATTACAGAAATACCAGGAGCTATAGCAGAATAATTTTCTGTATGCTCCTGCTGTTACTTATCCTAACAATATTTATTAGTTTGGTGATTCAATGTATTACGCTAAACGTTATTGCGTTGAACTTTATATTGAATTACTAACTAATATTTTGAACACTCTGACCTTAAACCCTGTTTAGTAATCAATATTACTCCTGACTTTAAACAGCACATCGCCAATTTTCAAATCATTATATTTGGGTTGTGCAACCTCAATGTTATCTGCATCAATCAGTGTTTTTAGTAATTTAATTTGCTCGGGATTATCGATAGTCATGTATTTTGATTGCCATTGAGTGCCATCATGCAACCACAGATTAGCTTCAGTAGAGTGATTCGATTCATCTATAAATACATAATCGAGTTGTTCATCTTGGTTTAAATCTATGGCGATAAAATAAAATGAATGACTTTTAAGCGGTGTCCAGCGGTTGAAATGTAAGCTCTCGAATACAGCCTGAATTAACTCATCCGAAAACACCTGCTGCCTAGGCCAAAACGTCGAGTGCGTAACAAACTCTGTTATTGATGTTTGCTCGGCTAAAGCCTCAAACTCTGGATTATCTGGGTTGACATACATTCGCTCAATGATCATTGCTTGCTCTGGATGAGTACTCTGAATTTGCGCTTGTAACTTTTGCATTGCAAGATAGCCTTGGCGTCCTAAATTACTTGAGAAGTAATAATAATCAAATTCTTCAATACTCACGTCACCTTCATTTAAGCGCGCGATTTGACTCTCGGTAGATAAACGCTGAAAATTCAAAATTGGCGAGTTCACTAGTAGCATGAATATTAAAATCACTACCCCCATCACAATATTAACTTTGCTTTGCACTTGTTGCCATGCATCGCGCTTTTTAACGATCCCGACTAAATACCCGAATGAAAAACACGCAAGTAAAAGACACACTAAAATAGCCCAGCAGCGACCCACCGTGATCCCGTATTGTTCAACTCTAAGCCAAATGCCATAAGCGGCAATCACACTGTAAATTGGTAATAAAGCAATACCAAAAAATACTAACCTGTGTATTACAATTTTATAAGGTCGCTGATCAGCAGCGTATTGATAAACCGTATTCACAAAAAATAAAGTGAGTACCTGTAACCATAAAACTAACGAGCTACCACTGCCTGTTTGCCATAATTTATCTAGCCCCGTAAACGGTAGCGTCGCTAAAAAGCCTAAAGAAATAACCGTAAGTACTGGCAGTAAAAACTTAATCAAGGTTTGCAATAAAAATGAGATGTTATCTTCTATATGCATAACCCCTCTAAAGATCACCGTGGCAAAACCGAACGCTAAGGTTAAAGTTGGGATCCAAAACCAGTCTTTTTTGAGTAGCTCAGAGAAAAATGTAATCTCTAACGCATTAAATAGCGCCGCTCCTAACTGCAAAATTCCCCAGAAAATTAAAACGAATAACCAACACTCTGCAAACAAAATAAAGTTACGCCATGAGAGCTTGACTAATTGGCTATAACTAATTGCTTCATTACCAATCAGTTGTTGGATATACATAAGTGCTTTAAAGCTGGCAATTAAGGCTGTGAATATAAAAATGGCCGTTAAAGCATCGTTATTAACCAGCGCAATAGGGTATTGCTGAGCACCAATATAAGCACCAAGGAGTGATAACAACAGACTAAATGGTAACAAGTAACTAAGCAGTTTTTTAATATTAGCTTGCTCTACAGCAAGTAAAGTCAGTAGCACAAAACTAAGGGTAAAAGTAACTAAAGAAAACAACCAAACTGGCTCTGTCGCAGGCCATAGCTGATTTTCAACACTGCGATATAACAAAGTAAGAATAATGCCTTGCACTAAGGAAAGTACAAAAATAAAAGGTTTAGGTAGTTGATTATCCATATCTATCACTCAGGTTTTTCATCAGTGTGCGATAAATGTACCTTTTATTCAATGATGATTACATTTTCAAGTAAAAGTCTTTACATAAAGCTATATACTCATCGCTATATTGAGCCCCTTGGCCATGAATCGTTAAGCTGGTCAGCTCGCATTCTTGCATCTGATAAGCAAAGCACATTAAGCTCCTGCTCGGCGCTTTAGTGGCAGTAGTTTGTACTAAACAATGGCGCACTAAATACAAACCTTGTAATTGCGCTTGTGCAATAAACAACTGCGCTTCTGGGCAAGGTAGAATCACATTTAAAAAAGCATTTTGGTGACTAAGGTGTTTGAATGCAGTGATTAACTCACTAAAACTTAAGCTATCTGTATGACGTGCGGTATTACGAGCTAAGTCCTGCCCTTTTAAACTGGCATTAAAATACGGAGGGTTACTGATCACAACATCAAACTCAGTTGTGGTGGTTACTTGCTGAATAGCTTTTTGCATCAGTGTAATATCTGGCCATGGGCTATTTGTAAAATTTTGCTGCGCATCAGCACATGCATTGGCATCAATTTCAACAGCATTAACCTGCATAGTTGGTTTGCGTTGCTTGCACATTAATGCCAACAACCCAGTACCTGTGCCAATATCAAGTAACCGCTGTGAAGTAGTTAAGTCAGCCCATGCACCGAGTAAAATTCCATCCGTCGAGACCTTCATCGCACTGCGCGTTTGCGCTACTTTAAATTGTTTAAACACAAAGCCTGACATTTTTTCACCTTTTCATTCACCAACTGGCGGATAGCGCGTATAATTACCAGCAATTGTCCTCTATTTTTGACACTCTATGCAATTTTCTGATTTTGATATTGATAACAAGATACTACAAGCCGTTGCTAAAATGGGTTACGAAACCCCAACTAGCATTCAACAACAAGCGATCCCTGAAGCGCTGCAAGGCCGTGATATTTTAGCCTCCGCACCAACCGGTACTGGTAAAACAGCGGCATTTTTGATCCCGGCGATTCAATACTTACTTGATTTCCCGCGTCGCGAGCCTGGTTTTGCCCGTGTTTTGATCATGACTCCAACGCGCGAGTTAGCTTATCAAATTCATGAACAGTGTGAACTACTTGCTAAAGGCACTAACCTTAAAATTGGTGTTGTTACTGGCGGTATTAACTACGGTACGCATAAAGAAATTTTTGAAAAAAATAACGATATATTAATCGCCACACCAGGGCGATTAATGGAATATTTAGAAACCGAAAACTTCCATGCCGAAAACGTCGAGATGCTTATTTTAGACGAAGCAGACCGCATGTTAGATATGGGCTTTCGTAAAGAAATGATGCGTATTTGCGAAGAAGCAAAAAATCGTCGTCAGTGCTTTTTATTCTCAGCCACTCTTGAAGGCGATAGCGTTGAACGATTTGCAGAGCAAATTTTAAAAGATCCAGCCCTATTAGAAGCTGAATCTTCACGTAAAGAAAAAGCTAAAATCCACCAATGGGTACACATTGCTGATGATTACAACCATAAATTAGCGATGTTGGTTGAAATACTAAACAGTGAAGACTTAAGCAAAGCTATTGTGTTTGTTAAAACCCGTGATCGCCTAGAAACATTAGTCGGCGAGCTGACCAATGCTGGGGTTCGCGCAGCCTGGTTACGTGGCGAGATGCCACAAGACAAACGCATGAAGGCAATGGAAAATTTCCACAGTGGCCGTACAAGAATATTAGTTGCGACTGATGTTGCCGCCCGCGGTATTGATGTGGCTGATATTAGTCATGTGATCAACTTTGATATGCCACGCACAGCAGACGTGTATGTTCACCGTATTGGCCGCACTGCTCGCGCAGGTAAGAAAGGCATTGCAATTTCGTTAGTAGAAGCTCATGACATTGCAGTATTAGCAAAAATTGAACGCTACATTGAGCTGCGCCTTAAACGCCGTGTTGTTAAAGGATTTGAGCCGCGTCATAAAGAAGCTAAAGCGCCAATCAAAAAACATAAAGATCCGGTAAAAATCAAAGCCCGTAAAAAGGCCAAAGCAAAAGCTAAGAAAAAGAAATAATTCATCTGCTTTGACGCTACATAAAAAGCCGAGACTTATGGGGTTACTTCATATTCATAGTCTCGGCTTTTTAGTTTAATTACCAGCAGCTACTGACAAACTCCTAGGTCTTTCCAAACGGCCCATGCGCTGGAATTATCAGCAGGGTTTGCACCGCGTGTCCACCATTTCGCACTGTAGCGCTTACCATTATAGGCCACCTCTTCGCCAGCCGTGTATACAGCACTTGCACTCCAGTTCGATAAGTCTGTACAGCCAGTTTGTGTGCCATCTGTAACAGTTACTGTTTTAGTTAAGGTATGATTAAGTCCTTGGGCGTCACTTACCGTAAGTGCTACATCATAGGAACCTGCGGCTTGATAAGTATGATTGGGTGTTACGGTATTAGCGACACTGCCATCACCAAAAGTCCAATTATAGGCTGTAACAGCCACATCATCAGTCGATGCATTAGTGAAACTGACAGCCAACCCATTGACACTAAAATCAAAGTTCGCTTTAGGTGCTTGATTAACATCACCGTCATTTTGACAATTACCTTGACGCGACCAAACATTAGAATAAATCGCTGGACTTGCCCCCGTTGACCACCAAGTTGCTTTATATTTAACTTGGTTAAACTCAACCAAATCACCAACACGGTATGACTTTGCTGCATCCCAACTAGCTAAACCATCACAACCGCCTGGAGGATTCGATGAGATAGTCACAGTTTGACTACGCTGATTTGTTTGTCCTATGGTGTCAGTTACTTCTAAAAGGACTGTATAATTACCTTCTGCAGTATAAGTATGAATAGGGTTTTTAGTATTCGATGAATTGCCATCGCCAAAACTCCAACTATAACTGCTGATCCCTTTATCATCCGTAGAGGTATTATTGAAAGTAACCTGTTTATCATTTACGGTTGCACTAAAACTTGCAACTGGCGCATTATCCATGCCACTACCACCGCAGTCAGATTGTGCTAAATAATCATAGGCATCTTTTGCTTTAACAATACCAAAACCGTATGAGGTATCCCGCCCTTGTGCGCCACGATCTTGCGCAGTGGTATTTAAAGCATCACGAATTTGTTGATTACTACAGTTTGGAAAGTGACTCCAGACTAATGCAGCTACACCAGATACATGCGGTGTTGCCATGGAAGTACCACTTATACTCTTATACCCGCCATTATTCCATGTTGAGTTAGTACCAACGCCTGGCGCTGCAATTTCAACCTGTGAATTATATTGTGAGAACGATGCCTTATTACCATTTCTATCAACTGCCGCCACAGATATAACCGCATCATAAGATGCAGGGTAACTTAACGAGCTATTCGCATCATTACCTGCAGCTGCAATATGCAACATACCTTGCGAATAGCTATTAGCAAAAGCTTGGCGCTCAGCATTAGATGATTGAGGCCCCCCCAAACTCATACTGGTCACTGTTGCCCCAGCGGCTTGACATTGACTGATAGCTGCAACAAGGTCAGAACCATATGCCCATCTTCCTTGGTCGTTAAATACCTTAACAATGTGTAAACCCAATTGGCCCGAAGAATTAACCCCAACAACACCCTGACCATTTCCACCTAACGCTGCAATAGTACCCGCAACATGTGTACCATGGCCGTTACCATCGTTATACCAATTACCTGTATCATTAGCGCCATAACCATCACTGCCAGTGACGCCTGTATTTGGTAAGTCAGGATGATTTAGTGTGTAGCCAGTATCCATAATACATACTTTTTGACTGCCAGTTAGGTTATCTGAAAGTTGTTGAGCTTGAACCATAGTAATACCATATGGGGTGCTTTCGGCCATTAAATAACGCTTTGGATCCACTTCTATACTGGCTACATCGCTACTTTGTAATAAACGAGCTTTTTGATCCGCCGTTAAAACCACCGCCATTGCGTTAATATCAGGCAAGCTTTGTAGTACTTCAACATTAGCTTGAGTAGCAACATCGCTCATCAAGCTTACTTTAATATTATTAATCTGCGCTTTACTTTGAGCAAACGCAGTATGTAGAGCAGTCGTTTGCTCAGATAAATGCACAATAAAACGCTCTGACTCTACTTGCTCAGCGATTGCAGAACCAGCTGTTGATAACAAAATAGCACTCGCTAATGCCGTTATTTTGAATGTTGGGGTTTTCGACGCTTTCATTTAAAAATCCTTGGATGTTAGTTTAAAGAGAACTGAATTAACAAATAATTCACATCAATTTAATAAAAACACCTAAAGACAACGCTGTCAATAAACCGAGTACAGTTGTTTACCCATAGAAAGTAGAGCAATTAATCTATTGTAATTAAAGAAAATATTTTTAATTAGATGGCTATACAGTAACTAAACCACATGCCTTTGATTTACTTGAGTTCAATGATTTTTGTAAAATAAATGTTACAGTTAATTTTATATCATATTGTTCTAAAAAAACAAAAAAAAGGAACAAATAAATCTAAAGTAATTAAAAATTACCGTATTTTTTACTCAGTTGAATGTAAAAAACTCCTAAATAGTTTACAACAATTTTAAATTATCAATATATTTCAATGACTTAATCTTGGAATGAATATTGTAACACTAGGGTTACTAGTCACTAAATAAATATAATAGACGTTATGGGAGGAATCATGAATCGCTTCAAATTAACTATGTCATTAGTATGCTGTATATTTTCACTCGCCTGCACAATACAAGTCAGTGCGGCCACCAGCACAATTATGATCAGCAGCGTTTCTCCTCAACCGACATTACAACAGACTATAACTCATAAACTGCGCAGCAATCCAAACCTACACCTCTCGCAACTACAAGTGCACGTTAATGGCAACAAAGTAGCCCTGTACGGTATAACCGAAACCGGCTTTGAACGCGCACTGGCACAAAAGTTTTTAGAAAATACCCAAGGTGTGGCAATTATTGAAAATAAAATGCAGGTTAAAGTAGCTAGATAGAAGATTAAAAATTGATTTGCAAGGCTCTACTATTTAAAGACAAGATAAGCATTACTGTGCTTGCTCAACATATAAAAACATCACCAACACACCGCAATGCACAATAAGGTATTTAATAGAAATAGAACTGCTTTGTTGTGTTATCGCTAGTGCAATTAAACTCACTGCTGAGTTTAATTGGCAATTTTATGCGTTTAACACAAATGTGAGAAACACTAATCTACAGATGAATTTTTATGATTTACTCAACTGCTTTAATTTTAACGATACCAAACTTAATGAGGCCAAAATATCCGATCTCGGCAACTACCACTACAGGCAGAACTATTTTTAACCAATAGTTTGGTGAACCGTAAAACATCGCCAGTATAGTCACTGCAATAGATGAAATAATTAGGGCTGCAATACCGCCACTAACCTTATCAATTCGCACTGGCTCCTTACAATTTGAGCACTTTACTTTCAAGGGATTCATGGTGTTTAAAACTGCCATAAAAGAAATACTGGCACTACAATTATTACACTTACTCATTACTAACTCTCAGTTGGTTTAATAAAGAAATCTTTGGCATCGCTAAAATACAAAGCCCATGCAGCGAACAATGGATATATAGCTTTATTTATAATATTTGAAAATGAAAAAACAGCGTTACTTTCTAATGAAACGATAAGTGAATCACCCGCATATAAAAATACGTAAAGAAAAACTACAGAGAAAAACAAATGTAATCCTTTTGAATTTCTTTTAAATATTTGCCACATAGCAATTATTTGGATCGTAACAGCAATTGACCAAATAACTAAACTGATAATACCTAAAGTTGGGTCATCAGAAATAAACACCAGTAAAGCTGATGCGATAAAAGGCCAAAGACCATAACAAAAGAAACAAAGGATAACTGTTCCATAAACCATGATTTCTTTCATCCAGATACCTTAATTCCCTTTAAAATATATTGCCGCGCGCAACAGCGAACAAATCTACGCAGAGGAGTGATTGTCTAGCCCAAATGACATAGTTAACTAACTCATTGTATACAATTTAATAATGCCTAAGTAAGTTATATTAAACCACTCAACTTATAGCACTTATACATTATTTAAAAGCTAACGAGTATTTAGAATTACTCTTTCTATTCAAACATCAAAAAAGAACTAACTTTATTTACATTCAATCACTTAATCAAGCATTAATAGTAAATCGTAATTAGATAACTGTTTATCTAATTTGCAGATACGCAAAGTTACTAATGACCATAAAGCTCAAAATTCATTTTGGCAATAATAGCGACTTACAAATCCCAGCTAAACGCATACTTATGGTTTAGCTGGGATTTATCTGTAATAAAATTAGAAATTGCGTATTTCTACCGTTGAATTATTAAACTCAAATTTATTAATTTTGCCGCATTGAGCAACATGATTAGTACTAGCATAAGGGGGGTTTGCTTGCGCGATATTGCCCTCCCAGCCCTGACCATTTTTAATAAACGCTTTTACCTCAAACCATCCATTAACCGCTTTGCTGCAATCCATATCAACATCAAGCAGCCAATAATGTTCACCCCAAATATTCAGTGGTGTAACACCAAAGCCATCATTAGCAACGGTTTTTTCTGCTCCCCAAGTTGCTGGCCAAATATTAGTTGTCCAATCGGTTGCGGTCCCTTGCGCCTCACTACTTTGGCCCGTTTCAATACCATACCAATCTAGGTAATTATCGTTTGCTTTCCAAGGACTGGTAGTGGCACTTTGCAAATTATTATGGCGAATTGGCATAGCACATTCAAAGTTGCTTGTTTGGCAGTTACGCCCAAGGTTTGTGTTTGCATAAACATGGTCAATCCCGCCGCGAATAAACATATCTTGGCCAGTTTGCGTTTGTGCGTTAATAAATATCACAGTTCGCTGCCAATCACTCTGAGGATCAGGGGTTGAGTTAGTGTTTAACTTGGCATTTTTATGAATAGCCATTGCATCCCACGCGGCTACATTTAAGTTTATAGTGCCATTTGCATTAACAGTAATAACTTCACCAGTACAACTTGTTGCATCATTAGTCAGCGCTCCTTTGAGCACGTTACAGTATTGCCCTGGAGCCATATCTGTTTGCACGGTGGTATTGAGTGTTGAGCCTTCTTTATTAATGGCAACATGCCCTGAACTTCCTCTACCAAATGCTATTTGATTGTTAGTATTATCCCACCAATTGGTTGTTGCCCAGTTATCAGCCGTATTATTTCTAAAATCTACGCCACCTGCAATGTATGCCCAACGATGCTCACATTGCCAATTACTCGCAAAGCATTCTAAATTACCGTTGTTATGCACAGGTACGCTTGGACCACCAGCATCTGTGTCACCATGATAGTCGTAACTAGACATTACTTTTGGATAACCATACGGGTAAGCCAACATAAATACGTTTGCTAAGTCGTACAAGCGGCCATCTTCAAAGGTAATTACATTACCGGCACCACCATGACCGCGTTGATTATCATGATTATCTACAAATACTACAGCTGATGCACTTGGCATAAACCCCCACCCTTCACCAAAATTACTTAACCATGCGAGCGAGCCATTTCTAAAGGTATTGCCAAGTTCAGTGCTGTATTTAAACTCCGTAACTAAACCTGACGCTAAATACTCAGAGGCACCAACAGCCTCGCCACCTTGATCAATTACTTCTTGAAAGACCACTGGCGAGCCATTCACTTTCGCCATTAAACTTTGAATATCACTGGCTGCAACATGTTTAGAGGCATCAAACCGAAACCCCTTAACACCAATGGCTTGTAATTCATTAATGTAAGCCGCTAATGTGTTTTGGACATACGTTGCAGCGGTATCTAAATCTGCTAGTCCAACTAACTCACAGTTTTGTACTCGGTAACGATCGTTGCCGTAGTCAGAGCCATTAATGGCGCAACTGGTGTGAAAGTCTTGTGGGCTATAAATTGGGTATTGTTTATTACCATAGGTATTACCAGCGGTACCTGTACCACTGCCTGCAGCCATATGATTGATTAAAGTATCTACATAAATATCAACGCCAGCGGCATTACAGCGATTAACCATATCAATAAACTGCTCGCGGTTACCGCCTCGGCTTTGCAATAGGTAACTGACAGGTTGATAACGCGTCCACCATTGGCTGCCTTGTATATGTTCATTAGGCGGCGATACCTGTACCGCTGCATAGCCTTTAGGTCCTAGGTATTGTTCACATTCGAGGGCTACATCTTGCCAGTTCCATTCAAATAGATGGACGAATGTTGTTGGTGTTGCATTTGCAATCGACGTAGCACTTAGGGCAATGCTTAGCCCAATAGTGGTTACTATTTTTTTAATTTTCATTGTGTGTTCCGTTGTATTGTCAAGTAATAGGCATTCTACATTTACAAAGAATTAACAATAGAGAGGTTCTCACAAAATGAAAATTGAATACGTATGCAATCAAAAATTCAAAAACACCATCGATTATGAATGCTTAGCCAAATGCAGTGGCACGAGTATATCGCTAACTTATTCTTTGTGTGTGTTGGAGTGTTTATTAACGGGCAGTACAGAGCAGTAAAAACTAGTATACGGTTTTTATACTAATCTTGAAATTTGGGGTTAGCTTTTTCAGACTGCAGTTTGCTCTACAAAGTGATTATTTATGTTGCGCGTTTTTGCGATTTTGGCATTCATTAAGAACCTGCAGCTTTTGTGCAGGACTTGCACTGTGCCACGCGAGAATTTCATCAAGGGTTCTAAAGCAACCGATACAGGTATCGTTTTTATCCAAACAACAATGCCGAATACATGGGCTACTTGGTTCTTCATTGCTCACTTTAATGTTATTCATTAATTTTACCTTCGACTTTACTTATTAGACACTAGCCTTAGTTTTAGCTCGTGTCTAATAAGTAAAGTAGATAATCGGCTAGCGATAACTAAACTATGACCACTGCCTTTTACTTGTTTTGATGCTTCGCCATAAATGGTTGCAGTCTTTCAAGCAGTAGGCCTTGTTTTAACTGCCCTTCTTGCATACCTAACTGCGCACCTATTTGCATCAATTCTGGTGATTTAGCTAGAAACTTTTGCCCTGTGGGTGTTTCATAAAAGGCGGTTAACTCATTGATTTCTTTGTCAGTGAAATTCTCTGAGTAGACTTCAACCAATTCAGCTAAAATTGCTTGCTGATCAAAATCATACTTAAACCAATCTCGGTAAATATTTTTCAGCTCTTCTTTCGCCGCTGCATCCAATTTTAACTGTGCCGCCATTTGCTCAATAACCGGCAACATAGCTTCAAAACCACCGGTCATCTGCTTATCCATGTCCATTACTGAGAACATTCTTTCAACTGGGTTGCTTGCTCTTCTGCATAACTGAGGTTGGTTAATATTAATAGTGAAAACGCACATATTGATAGGAGTTTTTTCATTGTAATTTCCTTATACAGGGATAAATAAACATGCACTTATCTTACTCTTATTGTTGCTGTCTATCAGTAGAAAACTTAATACTGGTAAATATGCGCAAATCAACAACTGTATTACCAGCTGTAAATTTGTGTAAATTAGCACTATCAACAGGTAAATATTACCTGTTGATAGAACCATTTATTGTTCTGAGTGCTGGCGCTTTTCAGTGATCATCGCATCGAGTTTTTCACCGCCTTTAATACCAAAATCAAGGGTACGAATTGGGAATGGAATACTAATATCAGCGTCACTTAGCGCTTGTTTAACTGCCACAATTGCTTTATGGCGTACGCTCATAAAGTCTGCCTCGCCGGGATATTTTATCCAAAACCACACCAGTAAGTTGACACTACTGTCGCCAAACCCTTCGGCATAAACAGCGGTTTCGTCTTGTTTAATTACAAAATCAAATTCATTGATTTTTTTAACTATCACCTCGCCAGCCAGCTCTGGGTCATCACCATATGAAATGCCCACCGGCACTTCAATGCGGCGTACACCTAAGGTACTGTAATTACGTAATACATTACGAAAAAGTATTTTGTTAGGCACTAAAATCAATTGCCCATAAAAGTTTTCGATAAGCGTGTTGCGCAAATTTATTGAGCGCACATTGCCAAACACATCATCGGTTTTTATAACATCGCCTGTTTTAAAGGGTTTGCGAATACCCATAGCAATACCAGCGATTAAGTTCTCTGTCATATCTTGAAAGGCAAAACCAATTGCTAGACCAACAATCCCAGCACCAGCCAGTAATGACGTTACAGTGCCTTTTAGCCCTATAAAATCGAGGGCAACAAATAACCCAACACACAGTACTATCATCTTGAATATCGATGCCATTAAGTCTGCAATTTGTTGGGAGTCTAACGAGCGGCGTAAAACATTGCGCATCATCGAACCTAAAAAACGCGCGAGAATTGAGAAAACAATGGCGATGATCACCGCCACTATAAAATTAGGTATATGACTTATTACGACATCAAACCAGCCACCGAGTTTTTCTTCAATAAGTTTTTCGGCATCGCTGATAGAAGGTATTTTTAGCATTGCTTAACCTTGATTATTTTATAAATAGTGTCAGGTTATTGCAAAATAAGCGCCAAAACTAAAAAGCCATGCATTGCATGGCTTTTAAACAGATTAATAACTAGTTTTGTTCATCTCTTAGAAATACTGGCTCCAGCTCTTTTTGGGTCGCTTCGCTACTGTAGTAGTAACCATCAACAGTAAACTTTTTTAAATCGCTTAACTGGGTAACTTTATTCTCAATAATGTAGCGAGCCATCAAGCCGCGAGCTTTTTTAGCATAAAAGCTGATAATTTTATATTGGCCGTTTTTACAGTCTTTAAAGTGTGGAGTAATGATTTGCGCGTTTAAGGCTTTTTTATCAACCGCTTTAAAATACTCGTTTGATGCTAGATTTACTAGATATTGGCTATCTTGCTCAGCGAGTACGCTATTTAGTTTATCAGCAATAATACTGCCCCAAAATTCATAGAGGTTTTTACCACGGCTGTTATCAAGCTTAGTGCCCATTTCTAAGCGATACGCTTGCATTAAATCAAGTGGTTTTAATAACCCGTAAAGGCCTGACAAAATACGTAGGTGACTTTGCGCGTAATCAAGTTGCCCGGCAGTTAAGCTGTTTGCATCTAAACCACCATATACATCGCCATTAAAAGCCATCACGGCTTGTTTAGCGTTGTCGGTAGTAAACGGTTGCGACCATTCACTAAAGCGCGCAGCATTAAGGCCTGCAAGCTTATCGCTAATTTTCATTAAACTGCCAATTTGTGCCGGCGTTAATTCGCGGCACACCGTCATCAACTCTTCGCTGTGCTCAAGTAACTCAGGTTGCGTGAATTTATCAGTGCTTGCTTGGCTCTCGAAATCTAAATTTTTTGCAGGTGAAATAACAGTGATCATAGTTAGCTATTGACTTGGAAATTATTTAATGTCAATTTCAACATTAAATGAAACGAAAAGCACGTTTTGTTTATATCAATTAGTTAGAATTGATTGGTATGATACCTACCTTATTCGCACAGCAAATTATGCTATGCACCTTCGTTCTTCACTGATACGGACATAAGACCTATTAAGCGCTGTCACAGTGCTGCAGTATAAGGTAGTTACAGTAGATTTTCTTTTAACTTGCTTGGAATGAGGAAAGCAAATGACTTCAGCTCTACAAAGGCTCAAACAACATTCATCTATCGTGGCCGACACTGGTGATATTGAAGCGATTAAAAAACACCAACCGGAAGATGCAACAACTAACCCTTCATTGCTATTAAAAGCCAGTGAAATTGAAGCCTATAAGCCGTATTTAGATAAAGCGTGGAGTTATGCTAAAGAAACCGAGCAAGACGCTGCTAAACAATTAGAACTAGCCTGTGACTACTTTGCTGTATTACTAGGTAAAGAGATCAGTGACATTGTGCCGGGTTATATTTCAACCGAAGTTGATGCACGTTTATCATTTGATACTCAAGCAACAATCGCTAAAGCACACACATTACTAAGCCTTTATGAAAAAGAAGGTGTGAGCAAAGATAAAATCTTAATCAAAGTTGCCTCAACGTGGGAAGGTATTAAAGCCGCAGAGCAACTTGAAAAAGAAGGTACTAAGTGTAACTTAACGCTGCTATTTAGTGATGCTCAAGCCCGTGCTTGTGCAGATGCTAACGTATTTTTGATTTCACCATTTGTTGGCCGTATTTTAGATTGGCACGTTGCTAACGGCTTAGAAAAACCAACTGATCCATTACAAGATCCAGGCGTGCAATCAGTACGCAGTATTTTTGAATTTTATAAGCGTCATGATTATAAAACGGTTGTTATGGGCGCAAGTTTCCGTAACACCGGTGAAATCATCGCACTAACTGGTTGCGATAAACTAACCATCAGTCCTAACCTTTTAGAAGAGCTAGGCAACCTTGAAGGTGCACAGGAGTATTTACTTGAAAGTGATATTACTAAAGAGCCTAAACCTGCACCACTAACTGAAGCTCAGTTCCGTTGGTTACATAATCAAGATGCCATGGCGACAGAAAAACTAGCTGAAGGTATTCGTTCTTTTGCTGATGCACAAGAGCAACTAGAAGCGCGTTTTAAAGCAATGTAATCGCTTTTATCGTTTAAATTAAACGTCGCATTTGCGGCGTTTTTTTATGCCTGAAAATAATCTCTATTCATTAATTTATCACTTACCTGTAACATAAATGTCACTTTTTTATTCTATTTTAGTGTGGCCTGTGGTATAGGTATTTTCGAGGTTCAAAAAATTCAATAGGAGAAGTTCATGGATAGCCTAGACGATATTTTAGAGATATTAGAAGGTCCTGATACAACAAGAAAGACCTCTCAGAAAAATAAAAAGAGAAAATGGCGCGAAATCGAAGCTTTAAAAGACAAGCAACGTTTACGTAAAGAACTACAGGAACTAGACTTTTTTACAGACAATATTGCGATTGATGAATTAGATTTTTAATTTCGCAATAGCTACTAACCAACTAAAAGGCCCTTACCGATAAAGTAAGGGCCTTTGTTTATATCAGTTAACGTATATTCTGCGCAGGATAACCTAGCACCTACAATTCCTAAACTTGCCAATCGATCGCTGTTTGCCCTTGCTGTGTTAATAACTGATTGGTTGCGGAAAAATGCTGGCAACCAAAGAAGCCACGATGCGCAGACAACGGCGATGGGTGCGGGCCATTTAAAATATGGTGACGCGTACTATCAATGCCTTTACCTTTCTTTTGTGCGTGAGCACCCCATAAAATAAATACCACACCTTCACAGTGTTGATTAATATGGGCAATAACCTTATCGGTAAACTGCTCCCAACCGAAGTGTTTATGGGAATGGGCTTGGCCTTGCTCAACAGTCAGTACGGTATTAAGTAAAAACACCCCTTGCTCTGCCCAGCGTTGTAAATAACCGTGCATAGGCACGCGAAAACCATCGATATCTGTAGCCAGCTCTTTATAGATATTTTTTAATGAGGGGGGAAGTTTAACAACCTCTGGTAATACCGAAAAACACAAACCATGTGCTTGTCCTTCGCCGTGGTAAGGATCTTGTCCTAAAATAACCACTTTTATATTACTTAACGGTGTTGCATCAAATGCACTAAATACATACTGCTCTGGCGGATATACAGCAATACCTTCGCTGCGCTTTTGAGCAACTGTATCCAACGTCTGCTGCATATAAGTTTTTGCACATTCG
Organism: Pseudoalteromonas sp. SG44-8; assembly: GCF_014164125.1. Lineage (NCBI taxonomy): Bacteria > Pseudomonadati > Pseudomonadota > Gammaproteobacteria > Alteromonadales > Pseudoalteromonadaceae > Pseudoalteromonas > Pseudoalteromonas sp. SG44-8. Next base: position 17,375 of record NZ_JACJEQ010000043.1, read on the forward strand.
GTTTTTAAAAAGTCTTGCCAATCACTCATTGTGCCTCCTTAATTGCAACGCGTGAATCATCTATTTTAGTACACATATCAGCAAGACCATCCAACATACGCGTGGTAAAACGGTGTAGTAAATCAGCATTGACGCTAATAAACTGATGGTGCTTTACCGCGGGTACTTCGGGCCATTGTGTCCAATCAATCACCGTTTGCTGCGCTTGTGACTTTTCATTAGGCAATATAATGATCTCTGGTTTTGCCACGATCACATTTTCAATACTTATCAGAGGGTAATCAGTTCGGCTGCTAGCAAATACATTACGACCTTGGCAAATTTCGATTAACTGATTGATCCAGGTATTTTTACCCACCGTCATCATCGGTTCTGCCCATAGCTGGTAAAATACCGCGACCTTACTTTTACCTTGCTGCTTGGCTTTGATTACAGCAATTTTTTGCTCAAATTCAAGTGCGGCTTGCTCGGCTGATTGCTCACGTCCAGTAAGCTCACCTAAACGGCGCAGTTCATTGGGTACTTTATCTACTTCACTGGCGTCACTGTAAATTATATCAATACCAAAACTTTTAATACGTGCTAAATCCTCAGCTTTGCTACCCGTTTTCCATGCTAAAACTAAATCAGGTTTGAGGGCCAGTAGCTTTTCTATTTGAATACCTTGGTGACCACCGATACGTGGGATATCATTGGCCGCAGCAGGGAAATCAGCATATTCCACGGTTCCCACGATTTGCTCACCAGCGCCGATGGTATACAGGTTTTCAACAATATGCGGGGCCAAGGCGATAATTCTTAATTGCTGCTTGTTAGGATCAGCCACGAGCTTAAAGCAGCACAGAGCCAGCGATAAAACGAGTACAAGCCTAAGCGTAGCCATTAATAATCAAATCCTATTTGCGCTTTAACACCAGCATCAAATGCATGCTTAACATTGCGCACTTCACTAACAGTATCAGCTAAGTCAGTTAACTTGCGATGCGCACCACGGCCAGTAATAATTAAAGATTGCATTGGCGGACGATTAGCGATCACTTCGAGTGCTTCGTCTAAATCAATGTAGCCGTAGGTGATCATATAAGTAATTTCATCAAGTAATACTAAATTAATTGATTCGTCAGCCAACATACGTTTTGCTTCTTGCCAAGTCGCTTGCGCCGCTGCGGTATCTGATTCTTTATTTTGCGTCTCCCAGGTAAAACCTGTGTTCATAATGGCAAATTCAACCCCTGCGCCTTGCAATACATTACGCTCACCACACGGCCAAGTACCTTTAATAAACTGGCACACAGCAGCTTTCATGCCATGGCCTACACAACGTGTTACCGTGCCAAACCCTGAGGTTGATTTACCTTTACCGTTACCGGTGATCACCTGAAAAACGCCTTTCTCAGTTTGTGCTGCGGCTATACGCTCATCAACTTTATCTTTTACTTTTTGTTGGCGTTGTTGGTGCTTGTCGTTATGTGTGTCGCTCATGATTAACTCCTTCCCAGTTTTGGTAAATTTGCGTTATTTTGTCTAAATCTAAATGTTCTTTACACATCGTGGCTAAGCGCGTTAATTGCTGCTCGCGATGTGTGTCTATATCTATTAATTGGGTAATACCACTATTTGGCAATACCCAATCCAGTATTAGTTGCGTAGCTGCACTGCTATCAAATAAGCCATGTAAGTAAGTACCTGCAATACAATCATCATCTGATATAAAACCATCTTGCACAACATGCTGTGGATGCTGAGTAAATTGTAAAAAAGGCTTTTTAAATGCTGGGCCTGCGCTACAACCAGCGTGTATTTCATAGCCTGCGACTTTTGCTTGTTGACCGCCAAGATGGATCACACCAGCAGCTTGAGTTAGTACTTTATGCTGCCCTAAGTGAGTGGCAAAATCAGCAAGCCCTAAAGCTTTACAGTGTGTTTTACTTGATTCCACACCCTCAGGGTCATAAATATCTGTGCCGAGCATTTGCAAACCTCCGCAAATACCTAATAACTTACCGCCATAACGCAAGTGACGCTGAATCTGCTCGCCCCAGCCTTCATTGTTTAAAAAGGCTAAATCATTAATAACATTTTTACTGCCAGGAATGATGATCAGATCAACGTGTGGAATTGCTTGAGTATGGCGAATGTAATTAATGTCAATTTGCGGGTTTAAACGCAGCGCATCAAAATCAGTGTGGTTACTAATATGAGGAAGTAGCAATACTGCGATTTTTATTTTTGCTTGGCTTACTTGATTATCTATCGCTACCGCGTCTTCAGCATCGAGGGCGAGATCATGTAAATACGGCAACACCCCTAAAACTGGTTTACCGGTGTACTCTTCAAGCCAATCAAGGCCACCTTGCAATAAGCCTATATCGCCACGAAAACGGTTGATCACAAAGCCTTTTACTCGTGCTTGTTCTGACTCGCTTAATAGCGCAAGAGTACCGACCAAATGCGCAAACACACCGCCTTTATCTATATCTGCAATAATGATCACGGGGCAATCAACCGCTTCGGCGTAACCCATATTAGCAATATCACCCGCACGTAGATTAATTTCAGCCGGGCTGCCCGCCCCTTCAACTACCAGTAGCTCAAACTCTTCGCTTAAACGCTGTTGCGAAGCCAGTACCGCATCCATCGCGACTTTTTTATAATCATGATAAGCACCTGCTTCCATATTACTAATGGCTTTACCGTGAATTATCACTTGAGCGCCAGTATCACTATTGGGCTTGAGTAAAATGGGGTTAAAATCACCCCGTGGCGCCACTTTAGCTGCAATCGCTTGAAGTGCTTGCGCACGACCTATTTCGCCGCCATCTTCTGTTACAGCGCTGTTTAAGGCCATATTTTGCGGTTTGAATGGAGCAACTTTGATCCCGCGTTCAACAAATACCCGGCACAATGCTGCAACTAAAGTACTTTTCCCTGCATCAGAAGTCGTACCTTGTACCATTAATGTTTTCATCATGACTGCCCTTTCAGTGTTAAGGCAAGACCTGCCATTATAAATTCAACTCGCGCAGCTTTTGCGGCAATGGCTTGATGTAACCAGCCTGATTCATCTACAAACCGGCGGCTTAGCTCGCCCAGAGGCACAATGCCGTGGCCAACTTCGTTACTGACAAAAATCACTTGCCCCGGTAAATTTTCAAGGGTATTTAGTAGTGCTGATTTCTGTTCATCCCAACAATCACTTGTGGCGTGACATAAACAGTTACTTAACCATAAGGTTAAGCAATCAACTAAAATACAGTTATCTTTGCTGCTGTGTGTTTGTAACGCTTCAGCCAATGCAATTGGCTCCTCAACTAACGGCCAATCTATAGGGCGCTGTTGTTGATGATGGACTATACGATCTTGCATTTCAGTATCGTGGGCTTGCGCCGTTGCGAGGTAAATAACGCTTTTATTGCTTTGCTGTGCAAGCTGTTCAGCAAAGCGGCTTTTTCCACTGCGTGCGCCGCCTAAAATAAATGTGTGGTTAGCGTTCATAATATACTCACGAAAGTTAAGTAAATGGCAATTTCACTTAGCTGCTGCGCCGCACCTAAACAATCGCCAGTGTAACCACCTAACTGCTGTTTAAACCAGCGGATCAAAATGACTCTTAGGATCAGTAATACTGCTACAAGAATGAATACGGTTTGCCATAACAATACACCAACAGCAATCAAGCTAACCAGTAAAGTAGCGGCGGTTACAAGTAACGTAACTAAACTAGTGACCGATAGGTGCATAGCAAGCGGCTTTACTTTTGAAGTCGCATCCTCACTTACATACTCCATCCCCATAATTAAACTGGTTGCCACTACTCGGCTTACACATTGCCCGATAACAATTGCACTCAATACAGTAATCAATGACTCACTAAGAAAGAGTAGGCTTTGAAATTTAACCAGCAGCATAATCAATAATGCCGCTGCACCATAAGTACCAAGACGACTGTCTTTCATAATGGCAAGCTTTTGCGACACCTGCCAACCACCGCCAAAACCATCCCATACATCGGCCCAGCCATCTTCATGAAATGCGCCTGTTAATAACAACCCGACCGCCATCATTAGTAATACACTTATTGATGCTGGTAACAGTAATTGAAAAACGCCGTAGCTGAGTGCTAATAATCCACCAAGCAGTAAACCCACTAAAGCAAAATAGCGACTTGCTTGATTTAAATGAGCACCGGTTACATTAAAGCGCAACTGCACCGGTAGCCGGGTTAAAAAGCTAATTGCTAATAACAGTAACTGCCATTGCGTTACTTTATTTGCCTCTGGGTTAGGCATTAACTGACAACCTGCTTAACACCAGCATCAGCAAAACTAGCCATCTGATTATAAAAACCAAGTGCGGCTTGCAATAATGGTAAACTTAACGCAGCGCCAGTGCCTTCACCCAAGCGTAAATCAAGTTGCAGCAGTGGCTTAACATCGAGTGCGTTTAACATCAGTCGATGGCCTTGCTCATTTGAGCAATGTGCAAAAATTAAATAATCTTTCACTGCTGGGTTAATATTAATTGCGGCCATTGCCGCAGCACTACAAATAAAGCCATCAACTACTACAGCCATGCCTTGCTCAGCCGCAGCCAACATAGCTCCCGTAATATGCACAATTTCAAAGCCACCTAACGCTGCAAGTAGTGAAATAGGATCTGCTAAATGTAACTGATGCAATACCAGCGCTTGCTCTACAACTGTTATTTTACGCGTAACAATATCATCACTAACACCCGTGCCTTTGCCAACACACTGCTGTGCAGGTAAATTCAGCATAGCTGCCATAATCGCTGCTGCACTGGTGGTATTACCTATGCCCATTTCGCCAAAGGCAATTGTATTACAACCACTATGACTGAGCTGCTGCACCAGCTGTTTAGCATTATTAAAGCCTTGCTGTACCTGCGCGGTATTCATTGCCATGTCTGTATTAAATGGCTTTGTTATACTTCCTAGACGGCAATTATGGACACTTGGCGCTGTGACTGGATGCAAAATACCACAATCAATCACTTCTAATTGCCAACCTAACTGTTGGCAAAAGACATTAATAGCGGCACCACCGCTGACAAAATTAGCTACCATTTGTGAGGTGACATCACTGGGCGCTATCGATACCCCTTGTGCAGCAACACCATGATCTCCTGCAAATACCAGCAAAGTAGGCTTATTGATTGCAGGTGCAAAGGTTTTAAAAGCATCTTCGCTTGCCACTTTTTGGCTAAACAAAGTAACCAGTTGTATTGCACATTGTTCTAACTGTCCAAGTGCACCAAGCGGTTTAGTTTTTTGGTTAATCTTATCAATGATGAGGTGACCAAATTGATTAGTTACTGTGGGTATATTAAACATCTGACTAACTCTCTCGCTTGCGAAAATAAAGTAACGATAAAAAGAAAATACTGCCTATTGCAGAAGTAATAACACCGATTGGCAATTCTTGATTTGCAAGTAAAACACGCGATAGCACATCAACCCACACCATAAATATACCGCCAACTAAAGCCGTCATGATCAAACCAGTAATAGTGCCTTGCGACACAAAAAACCGTACTATATGCGGGATCATCAAACCAACAAAACCAATACCACCACACATCGCCACTAACACTGCAGTGATCAATGAGCTCAATACCAACATTAATAACCGAAACCGCTGTACCGGTATTCCTAAAGTTGCAGCACTTTCATCACCTAGTAACATTGCATTTAGTTGCCGACGAAAACCCATCATCAGCACTGTGCAACTAATAATAACTAAAGCGGGTAACCATAACGTTGACCATTGTGCGCGAGCAAAGCTGCCTAGCGTCCAAAATAAAATAGCCGTGATCGCCTGTGGATCACTAAAATACAAAAGTAAGCTGGTAAAGGCACTGAATAAAAAGGATAAAGCGACCCCAGCCAAGAGCATGCTTTCAACTTGTCCGCGACCTGCTCGTCCGGCAATAAAAACCAGTAATAACATAGTCAATAAACTACCAACAAATGCCGCGGCCGACATTGTTATTCCCGCGCTGACTCCTGTTAGTGTCATAAAACATACCACACCAAATGAGGCTCCCGATGAAATACCAAATAAGTAAGGATCGGCTAACGGGTTACGGGTTACGGTTTGTAAAATTAAACCAGCAATAGCTAGACCAGAGCCAGCTAAAAACGCCAACAATGTTCGTGGCATTCGCAGTTGCCATATGATCCGCGCTATAAAGGAGTCATCTCCCTGACCTATAATACTGTGGTATACATCAATAAATTTACTGGCCGCAGCACCAAAGCTAAGTGCTATAAAAATGCTCGACAAGGCAAAGAATAACGCCACGCTGACTGCAAAATAATTATTTTTTTGCATCAACGCCACCACCTTGATAACCGTAAAAATAGGTAATACGCGGAATGACCTTATTTAATTGTTTACTCTGTGGATGCGCCGAGACTTCGGCACAGACACCAAATACTTCGCTAAGCATTTCTTCCGTGATGACGTATTCTGGGCTACCCGTTGCAACTAACTTACCTTGCTTTATCACCAGTAGTTCATCACACATACTTGCTGCAAGATTAAGATCATGGAACGACGCTAATACCGTTACATTTAGCGATTTAGCCAACTCCATTAATTGAATTTGATATTTAATATCTAAGTGGCTGGTAGGCTCGTCCATAATTAATAATTGAGGGCTTTGTACAATTGAACGTGCTATCAATGCGCGTTGCTTCTCGCCACCTGAAAGAGAATCAAACGATTGCTGTAAATGATGGCTCAAGCCAACTTGCTCAATCGCCTGAAAAATAATTTGTTGATCATTTTTAGTTGTCGAACTAAATAAGCTTTTATGCGGCGTAAGGCCAAGACTCACTACATCATAAAGCGATAGGTTAAATTGCGAAGGTGTTTCTTGCAGCACCACAGCAACCTGCTTGGCATATTCATCCGCACTTAGCTGCCAAATATTTTTCCCTGCAAATATAACCTCACCGCACACTGGTTTAGTGTAACGGTATAAACAACGCAATAAACTTGATTTACCTGCGCCATTAGGCCCTAACAAACCAATAAATTGGCCTGGTTTTATTGCAAAATTAATATCGTGCAAAATGGCGGTATTTGCCACCGACCACGATAAATTAGCTACTTCAAGTAAAGGGGGATCAATTACTGCTGGTATTTGCAATGTGTTATCTCTCTAGCAATAGCTAAACCCAATACACTACAAACCATTATGATCATGGTGATAATAGAAGAGTTAGCCCGCTCAATAGGTAATAAATTAACGTATTTTGTATCTGACTTATCGCGCTTGCGACTTACAGTTGCGGGAACAGTTGAGGAGTTACACCCCATTCCAAAATACATAAGGCTCTATTATGGGCGGGTGAGTAAATATTTCAATTAATATCTTTCTAGACGGCTAAAAATAGTCTTTTAAAACACAATTCTGGGCCATGCTTTATCGCTATCATCTATGTAAATATCAATACAAATAAGCTTCCCATAACCGATTGAAAATATGTTTTGCTGATTCGACTCTTTTGGTAACTGACAAATAATACCTAATAGTTGCTTGATCACTCCGGCATGCGTTAAAACTAATTGTGCTTGAGTGTGATTACTTGCAATATCAATTAGTAACGTTTGCCACCACGTTGCTATTCGCTGATAAAAATCTCTCATACTTTCGCCATGAGGGGGGGTTACTTGCCAAGGGCTTTGCCAAAAATCGCCAAGACCAGGAGAATCCGTCTGTTGCCACAAATCATCATATTTACAGCCATCCCAATCGCCAAAATTAAACTCTCGGAGCTGATCAGTCAGAAAAAGTGGTATTTGCTGGGCATGGCTAAAAGATCTGGCAAATTCGCTACAACGTTTCAAAGTCGAACTTTGTACAAGCTCAATATTAGTTAGCTCATTGCACGCTTGATGTAATTGCGCACGGCCAAGTTCACTGAGTAAAAAATCTGTCTGTCCGGCCAAGACTCCTTGCTCAATCAATTCGCCATGGCGTAATAAGTAAACGCGACTAGAAAATGGCGGCATAAAACCCTCTTACATTAAAGAAAAGTACTTTTAACAATAGCATAATGGTCATCCTAAACGGATTAAGCGCACATCAAAATGTAGAACGGCATTAGCTCCTATTTTCCCACCATTCCCCTTGCGTCCCCACGCCAGCTATGCAGGAATTACAAATTCATAGCGAGAACCAACCGACATCAATAAAATACCTTCTCGTAATCCTTCGATTGCCTCATCTAAGGTAAATACTTCAGGCATTCCAGCTTTATAACTATCAGCTATTACGCTGCCATCAGCAAGCATAATACGCTGATTTATGACCACGGTATCTGTGTCAGTTACTCGCTCACCAGAGATCTCATCTATTACTTTATACATCAAACCAGAAGCACACAGTTGAGTATCAGCATGACGACTAAATTTAACTATGAAGCTTTCACTGTTTTTACGATTGAGTCCTGATGAACCTTTTGATTTAGTTGTTTTTTTACGTACCATGAAGCTCCACCATTTGTATGATAAATATAATGGTTTTATCGCATAGGTAGAGGCCTGAACGCAAGTTTTATAGTGAGTTTGCGAGTTTTTCAAAACAATAAAATGATCTTAATGATTGGCGCTGTCTTTGCCCGCCAGCATAATCTCACTGCTAAATCACTTTCCTGCAAACGTAAAAAAGCCCGACTATTTCTAGTCGGGCTTTCTTTAATTAGATCCTGGCAATGTCCTACTTTCACATAGCAAATGCTACACTATCATCGGCGCTGTTTCGTTTCACTACTGAGTTCGGCATGGGGTCAGGTGGGTCCAAAACGCTATTGTTACCAAGAAAATTCTTTTCAATTTTCTTATTTTAATTATTAAGTTTTAAGTCCTTCGACTAAATTTGGAGCCTGGCAATGTCCTACTTTCACATAGCAAATGCTACACTATCATCGGCGCTGTTTCGTTTCACTACTGAGTTCGGCATGGGGTCAGGTGGGTCCAAAACGCTATTGTTACCAAGCA
>NZ_JACJEQ010000044.1:0-23862 GCF_014164125.1 Pseudoalteromonas sp. SG44-8
TTGTTGCAATTTTTGTAATCGACCTTTGTCTTGATTAAAAGTGTGAAAGTTAAATAAATGTTTTATGCCCTGTTTTTATGATGCGATTTTGGTAATCGACCTTTGTCTTGATTATAAGAGGGAAAGTTAAATAAATGTGTTAAGCCCGCTTTTGATGCTGCAATTTTGGTAATCGACCTTTAATCTGAATATAAAAGGCAAGATTAAATAAATGTTTACTCCCTCTCCTTTCTTCCTGATATCTACTCATAACATAGAATAAAACAGCGCTTATAGGTTCATTTTCACGAGTGAATTTTAGTCAATTTATGCTATTTAGGTTTATTATTATTGAATTATTTTATAATAGCGTTACTTTATTCAAGACAACGAACACTATTCAATCAAAAAACAATTGATGAAACTAAAAGATCATTAATCTAAACATTAGGTTAGAAATAAAATGACAACACACACAAAAATCTTAATTGCAGATGATCACCCGCTGTTTCGACAAGCACTATTACTTATGCTGGAATCAAGCTTTAATAATGCTTGCCTACTTGAAGCCGAAACAATTCCCGAATTAGAGCACAAATTAGCAAACACCACAGATGTTGATCTGATCTTACTCGATCTTGATATTCCGGGTGCACAGGGTTTTAATACGCTGAGTAATATACGTGAGCTGTATCCTGAAATAGGGGTGATTGTAGTATCAGGTTTTGAAGAGCCTGATACCATACGCAAAGCGATGAGCCTGGGTGCAGCAGGCTTTATACCTAAATCAACTCCCGTCCCTGAGATGATAAAAGCAATAGAAGATGTGCTACAAGGCAAACTATGGACACCCACCGATGATCACAATAAAAATACGCCAGAGCAACAGCAAGCAGAAAAGTTAGCAACATTAACGCCCCAACAGCATAAAATATTACACATGTTTGCCGATGGTTTGTTAAATAAACAAATCGCCTACGAACTTAGCTTGTCTGAATCTACAATCAAAAGCCATGCCAGCACAATATACTTAAAACTTGGGGTAAAAAGTCGTACTCAAGCCGTGATTTTATTAAACGAGCAGCAACTGGCACAAGCATCACTTTCACCTTTTCATCGCCATTAACTATTATAATTTTTTTCTAGCTGTTTAGTTAATAAAGCACTCATCAACGCCCGTAATGCGACGGGCTTGATGATTTTCCGCAAATAGCCAATATCGGCTTGCTTTGCCTGTACTTGCACTAACTCATCAGTTGTTGCGGTAATTAAAATCGCAGGTAATGGATACTGGCTGATTGCTCGAATACGCTTGATTAATTCAATGCCATTACAGGCATCAAGATGCTCCGAGTGAGGCTTTTGCTCCTGTCGCTCAGAGTAGTCTACTGTTACAATATGCAAAGGGTTAGCGGGGAACATTGGTTCAGCACTAAGTTGATAATCAACTAAGAGAATATCAATTTCATCTTCATGTGTTTTATAAAGTGCAGACGCCTCGGCTGCGGTTGTCGCGGTAAATACACGACATTTCCAGGCTGTTAAAAGCTCGGTCATACCTGCAATAACATCTTTTTCGTTATCAATACATAGCACCCCAACTCCTTGCAAAGTCATATTCTTAGGGGCAAGTGTCGGCTTTGTTTGCTGTACACGGTTTACAATCGGTACTTCAACGCTAAACAAGCAGCCATGCTCAGGCTCTGATACCAAGCCAACCTTATGCTCAAGAATATTAGCCAGGCTTTGTGCAATATTTAAACCCAACCCCAAGCCTTTAGGGCCAATCAATTGCGTCGATAATTGTGTAAATTGTTCAAATACTTCTTGCTGCTTATCTTCGGGGATGCCAGGTCCGTTATCAATCACTTGAATACTTAAGTAATTGCCCTTACGACGACAACCCAGCAATACTTTACCTTTATTTGCATAGCGAAATGCATTACTTAAAAAGTTTTGCACAATCCGCGTTAGCAAAGTTAGATCTGTGCGGATAAATAATTGACTTGAGTGACAGCGAAAATCAATTTGATAATCTTTACTCAAGGCAGAAAACTCCGAATGCAACATACTAAATACCCGCTCCAGTGCAATGTCATTGAAAACAGGGATGATATTGCCACTTTCAATCCGCGCAATTTCATTTAAATCAAGTAATAGGTTATTTGCTATCTCTAACGAATTATCAATTTTCTTAATTTGCTCACGCTCTTGTATTGACACTCTAGGGCTCAAACAAACCGCAGAAGAAAACAACCTAGCAGCCGACAATGGTTGCAAAAGATCATGACTACAGGCTCTTAAATATTGACTCTTTTTCAAATGAGCCTGCTCTGCTTTTAACCTTGCATCAGCGAGTTCTCGATTGGCTTTTTCAAGCTCTAAGTTTGCTAGTTCTAATTCTGTCGTGCGCGCAAGAACACGACTTTCAAGATCGGTATTTTCTTCTTTTAAATAATTTTCTGCTCGGCGAAACTCCGTAATATCTGAGAAAATCATCACAAATCCTCCACCAGGTATTGGGTTCCCTTCAATTAACAGCACCTTACCATTGGCTAACTTTCGCTCTGATTTATGCTTACTACCGGCTTTTAAGTACTCAAGACGTTTATTAACCTGCCCCTCAATATTATGTATATAGCGATTTTGATTGCTAAGGTTGAAGCGGATCAACTGGCTAATTGGGCAACCAATATAGATTAAATTTTTAGGGTAATTAAAAATATCTAGATACTGCTTATTCCATGCTACTAAATTCAAATTAGCATCTATCACAGAGATCCCTTCACTGGTATTTTCAATCGCTCCTTGCAATACTGAACGACTAAATTCAAGTTGTTGAGTAGAGTTATCCTCAACAATTTTAGCAACTTGATCAAATGCGATATCACGACCAGCCAAAGCAAAAGAAATCACCAATTTGGCTGATGCCGAGCCCATTACACTCGCTAATGTCTGCTCTGCATGCAGTAATAAAGCCTCATTATAGGTTTTATGCTTTTTAATTTTATTTGATTGATTAAATTCAGCAAAGCACTCGGCTGCTTTGTCTTGACCAATAAAGCGAGCAATTAACAGCTCGAGTTCCTGACGATCTATTTTTGGTTGTTTAGGCAGATGTGAATCTTGTTTATTATCGGTTTCATAGAAATATTTACTCTGCATTTCTTCGCGAATATTTTGCCGAGTAAGCTGTGAAACAATAAACAGCACAATAAGGTTAATAGCCAAGCCAAACAAGGTAGCCACCGTTGTAGCAGGCCAATTTGTATTGCTTAACGGGTGTGCATAAAACCCAAGCTGTGGTAATAAATTAAACAGTGCCCAAATAGAGAAACCACAAAACATGCCCCAAAAAACGCCCTTTTGAGTCGCTCTTCGCCAAAAAAAAGCAGCAACCAATGCAGGCCCTATTTGCGCAATCGCGCCAAACGCAACCTCACCAAGTGATGCCAGCGTATCAGGTGGAGAAACTAATAACATACAATAACTAAGCGCAATAACTACAACGACTAAGATTTTACGGATCAATAATAATCGGGATTGAAAGTGTAAAAAGTCATGGTGCTTACGAGGCGCTAATTTAAAAATTAACGGAAAAACAATTTCGTTACTGAGCATAGTACTCAATGCAATGGTCGATACAATCACCATTGAACTTGCCGCAGAAACCGCCCCTAAAAACGCAAATAACGACAGCCACTGTTGGCCGTTGTAGGCGGGCAAAAATAAAACATAAGCATCAGGGTCTAAAGACTGGCCATAATTTAATGTGCCAGCAAGGCCTATGGGACCTGCAAAAAAAGCGAATACCAAAATATAAAGAGGTAATAACCAGCGCGCTAAATTACTGGTTTTTTGTTCTTTAATCTCAACAAACATAACTTGAAATTGCCTTGGTAAACATAAAAAAGCCGACATAACGATGATCAATAAACCCACCATACCTACTAGGTTATAGCTTTCAAACTGCTGCGATAAGGACACGTAATCTTGTGACTTTTGCCAAATATCAGCGGGGGAATCATAAATAACAAATGATACAAATAAGCCAACAAGTAAAAAAGCGATCAGTTTAACTAACGATTCAAAGGCAATCGCTATCATAACGCCGGGATGACGCTCTGTTACATCGATAGTTCGAATGCCAAAGATAATGGTGAATCCAGCTAAAATCAGGCTAACGATTAAACCTAATTGCCAAATCGGAAAATCTTGGCTTTGCTGTAAAATTTTATAAGAGTAAACAATCGCTTTAAGCTGCAAAGCAATATAAGGCAAGGTGCCAATCATGGCCACTAACGTTACCAACAAGGCTAAGCTTTGTGATTTACCAAACCGAGCCGAAAGTAAATCAGCAATGGAAGTACTTTTGAGTTTGAGGCAGGTTTTTATGATCCGCTGAATAAAAGGCCAAGCAAATATAAATAATAAAATAGGGGCTAAATAAACCGAAATATAAGAAAAAGAGCTATTTGCCGCCTGCGCTGAAGTACCTAGAAACCCCCAAGACGTACAGTAAACCCCTAATGATAAGGCATAAATAATAGCATGCTGTTTGGCAACTAGCTTATGTCGATACTTGCCCCCAAGGTGGGCAATTAGAAATAACAAACTAATGTAACCAATACTTACACTAACCAACAACCAATTAGAAAACATCGCGCTCTTCTTTGTATCAAATTGTATTTATTCTTATTTTCAATGCTTACTTTGCCCGTAAAACACAGCATATAACATTGGACTAAAGGACTAAGCGCAAGGTACTAGCCCTTATTTACAATTGTTGATTTTTTCGACTCACCTAGTATGAATCACACATAATAACAAAGGAATTTGGTCGATGTTCAACACACAATATAAAAAATTACTGCTTACATCTGCTTTTCTTACTGCCAGTACATCCGCACTGGCAGGCTACGAGATCAACATAACTGAAAACGATAAATTAACCTTCGGTGGCTACATTAAAATTGATGCACGATACGTTGACGGTGACATTGCCTATCGTGATTACTGGATTGGTGATGGCATTGCTTTAGAAGAAGACGCATCCCAGTTTCGTATCTTTGCTAACGAAACCCGTTTCAATACTAAATACCAACACGGCGAGATAACAGGCTTCATCGAAATGGATTTTTGGGGCGGCGGCGGTAATGAAATTGTCTCTAACTCAGCTAACCCGCGCATCCGACATGCTTTTATAAACTACAAAGATCTCACTGTTGGCCAAACTTGGTCAACCTTTATGAATACTAGCGCAATTCCTGAAACTGCCGATTTTGCTGGCGCAACAACAGGTCTAGTATTTATTCGTCAAGGACAAGTACGTTATAACATGGGCAACTTCCAAGTATCCATTGAAAATCCTGAGAGCTGGGGGGGCGATACCGCAAACGATAATATTCCTGATTTAATCGCACGCTATAACATCAAAGGTGATTGGGGCAATGTCTCTATTTCTGGCTTAGCACGGCAATTACATACCTTATCAGGTAACACTGAAAGCGCCTTTGGCGCATCTGTTGCGGCACGAATTAAAACAACAGGAAAAGATGACTTACGCCTACAAATTCATAAAGGTGATTTAGGCCGCTATGTAGGGGCTGCGGCTGTTAAAGATCTCTATGGTGAAGAAGTTGAAGATATTACCTCTGTATTAGTTGCCTATCGTCATTTTTGGAATGATTCACTGCGTTCAAGCGTGCTGTACGGCAAAGTTGATGGAGATGTATCCAATCGTGAGCGTACGCAATGGGGTATAAACCTCTTTCAAAACTTAACTAAAGAACTCGAAGTGGGTATTGAAGTCGGTAACTTTTCAATTGATGAGTTAGATAAAGATTCAAATTACCTACAAGCCACAATGAGATACATCCTCTAGCTGACAGAACACTTTCTAATGTTTGTTGTGTGTAATAACGACCCCAACCGTTAATACATTTTAAAGAGGGTTCACCCCCTCTTATTTTTCAACGCATTCGTTATTCATTTTTATTCTCAGTTAAATTTAGGAGTATGAGTATGACAACATCGATACTCAATATAGAGCAAATATCGCTAGCCTTTGGTGGTGTTAAAGCCTTAACAGATGTTAGTTTTTCGGTGACTAAAGGCTCTGTATTTTCAATTATTGGCCCAAATGGGGCTGGTAAAACATCAATGCTCAATTGCATTTCTGGCCGCTATCAACCTAACAGTGGAAAAATCACCTTTGCAGATCAAGATGTTACCCACTTAAAACCCAATGACCGCGCAGACTTAGGTATGGGCCGTACTTTTCAAAACTTAGCCTTATTTGGCCATATGTCAGTGCTCGATAATATTATGGTTGGTCGCCATCACTTATTAAAAAACAATTGGTTAACAGGGCCGTTATATTGGGCTTCTGGGGCGCAAAAAGAAGAACTCGCTCACCGTAGAAAAGTAGAAGAAGTGATCGACTTCCTTGAGATCTCTCATATCAGAAAATCCATCGCTGGCACCTTGTCTTACGGGCTTCGTAAACGCGTTGAATTAGCTCGTGCAATGGCTCTAAACCCAAAACTGATTTTACTTGACGAACCAATGGCTGGAATGAATCTGGAAGAAAAAGAAGACATGGCCAGATACATCCTCGATTTAAATGAAGAATTCGGTATTACGGTCGTTATGATTGAACATGATATGGGAGTTGTAATGGATATTTCTCATGAAGTTATGGTGCTGGATTTTGGTAAAAAATTAATTTCTGGTTTACCACACGAAGTCATGGCTGACCCCTATGTTAAACGTGCCTACCTTGGTCTTGAAGACGACGCAGAGCCAGCCACCTTAGAGGAGGTAAGTTAATGACTAGCCAAATCAATCAAGATTTTGAGATGGGTGAACTGAATACCTTCCCCAAAATCCTACAACACAATGCCACGCATTGGCCTGATATGGTGGCGATGCGAGAAAAAGAGTTTGGTATTTGGAACGAGTTCAGCTGGGCCGAATATAACAATAAAGTAAAGTGGTTGTCGCTCGCGTTGAGTAACAAAGGCGTGAATACAGATGATACCATTGCCTTACTTGGTGATAACCGCCCAGAATGGATATGGGGCGAAATTGCTGCTCACGCTTTACGTTGCCATTCATTAGGTATTTATCAAGATTCAATGCATGACGAAGTAATCTATTTACTCGCTAGCAGTGGCGCAACCGTTGTGATTGCTGAAAACGAAGAGCAATGCGATAAATTACTTGATTTAGGTGATGGCATAGAGCAAGTAAAATTCATTGTTTATTGCGACCCAAGAGGTATGCGCAAATACAACGACTCGCGACTTATAGATATCAATACCCTATACACACTGGGCCAAGAACTCGAACAAGCATACCCTGATCGTTATCAAGCCATGATAGATGCCTCAGCCCCTGACGACATTGCTATTTACTGCACCACTTCAGGTACCACATCAAAACCCAAAATTGCCCTACTCAATGGTGGCAATTTTATTAAGCACTGTAGTTCATATTTACGTGCTGACCCGCGTCAAGCTGGCGACAACTATGTATCTGTATTGCCCTTACCTTGGATCATGGAGCAAGTCTATGCAATTGGCCAAGCACTGATCGCCCGTCAAATTGTAAATTTTGTTGAAGAACAAGAAACACTCATGGCTGACCTACGAGAAATTGGCCCCAGCTTTGTACTATTAGCACCACGGGTATGGGAAGGCATTTTAGCTGACGTACAAACCCGTATGATGGATTCAACACCTTTTAAAAGAAAGCTATTTAATTTTGCCATGAAGCTGGCTGAGCAAAGCCAAGTAACAGGCAAAAAATCATGGCTAGCTGAAATTCTACTGCTAAAAGCACTTCGTGATCGACTCGGTTTTTCATTCTTAAAATCGGCTGCCACCGGCGGAGCTGCGATGGGGCCTGACACCTTTAAGTTTTTCCAAACCATTGGTGTGCCTTTACGCCAACTCTACGGCCAAACAGAAATGTGCGGAGCTTACACCATCCATCATGAAGCCGATGTTGACTACGACAGTGTTGGCGTCGCGTTTGATAATGCACAAATTAAAGTCATTAATCCCGATAAAGCCGGTATTGGCGAAGTTATTGCTAAAACAGTCGGAATGTTTAGTGGCTACCTTAATAATCAACAAGCCTATGATGAAGACGTGATTGACGGCTGGATGCAAACAGGTGATGCCGGTTACTTTAAACCGTCTGGCCATTTAGTGGTGATTGATCGGATCAAAGATCTCGCTTGCACCAGCGACGGCGCACAATATTCTCCTCAATATATAGAAAACAAACTTAAGTTTTCTTCATTTATTGGCGAAGCCGTTATTTTAGGTAAAGCAAAGCCTTATCTATCAGCCATCATTTGTATTCGTTTTAGTATTGTTGCGAAATGGGCTGAGCAACAAGGGCTGTCGTTTACCAACTACACCAACTTATCAACCCTGCCTGAAGTGTACGAAAAAATTGGCGAAGAAATAATGCGCGTCAATGAGTCACTTCCTGAATCACAAAAAATCCATAAATTTTTATTACTTTACAAAGAACTTGATGCCGATGATGGCGAATTAACACGAACCCGTAAAGTTCGCCGTAGTGTTATTGCGGATAAATATGGCGACATTATTTCATCCATTTATGACAACAAGGAAAATGTTGATATTGATACCATGGTGGTATTTCAAGATGGTACTAAAACCCGTATTCAAACCCAGCTTAAAGTCACTTCGCTGATCGAAACAGCCTGCACGGCTGCTGATAACACTATCAACATAACACGGAGAGTCTCATGAATTTTGAATTGCTAATTCAACTAATCGTCAATGGTTTAATTGTCGGCTTACTCTATGGCGTCGTTGGGATGTGCTTTGTATTAGTGTACAAATCAACGCAAATTGTAAACTTTGCCCAAGGTGAGTTTTTATTAGTGGGTGCCTGGGTATGCTGGGCAGTACTGATTTATTTAGAGCTGCCTTTTGTAGTGGGCTTTTTACTGACAATGGCCTTTATGGCAATCTTTGGTGTGCTGCTGCAAATGATTGTTTTACGCCCGATGATAGGTGAACCTATTATCTCAGTGATCATGATCACCATTGGCTTATCAATCTTTTTTCAAGCCTTGATGAAATGGATTTTTGGTGTTTCAGCGCAAAGTTACCCGCAAGTATTTACCACTAATAGCATCCAAATATTTGGCTTGAACATTGAAGCCGCTTACTTAATGAGCACCGTAATCGCCTTAATAATTATGGTTGCCTTCTATCTATTCTTTAAACATTCAAAATACGGTTTAGCAATGCGAGCCACAGCCTTTGATCAACAGATTGCACAAAGCTTAGGTATTTCGGTAAAACAAGTTTTTGCTATGAGCTGGGGTATTGCTGCTACGGTTTCAGCCACAGCTGGAATTGTTATTGGCATGGTAAACGGGGTTTCAAATTCACTGTCATTAATTGGTATCAAAGTTTTCCCTGCAGTTATTCTTGGCGGTTTAGATTCTATCATCGGCGCTATTGTCGGTGGTTTGATCATTGGTGTATTAGAGAATGTCGCTGAGTTTTTCGACAGCCAATATCTGCATGTTGGCAATATGTATGACATCGCACCATTTTACGTGTTGCTCGTCATCCTTTGGTTCAAACCATACGGTTTGTTCGGCACAAAAGATATTGAACGTATTTAAACAAGCCGATTTAGGTGCATCAATAGCGCCTAACAAGTGCAGATAAAGGTAAATTTTAGGAGTTTATTATGTCCAGTTTAACCATGAGACCCTGCGGCGATTTCCGCACCAGTTATAAACAAGATAATACAATTTTTGAAACAACAACCATCAAAAATGTGGCAATTTTCGCAATTGCCCTATTATGTGCAGCGCCATACTTAGTCGATGCATATTACTTAACCCTATTTATTCAAATTTCATATTTAGGGATAGCCGCACTAGGGCTCAATATTTTGGTCGGTTACACCGGACAAATTTCATTAGGTCATGGCGCATTTTTTGGCTTTGGTGCTTTTGCATCAGCATGGCTCAATATCTCCTTTGGTATTCCTGTATTGCTGTGTATTCCACTGGCTGGTTTTTTAACAATGGCTGTAGGCATGATGTTTGGTTTACCGGCCTCAAGAATTAAAGGCTTGTACTTAGCTATTGCCACACTGGCTGCGCAGTTTATTTTAGAAGACTTCTTTGCCCGTGCTGACTGGTTTTCTGGTGGTTCTGCCGGCTCATCTGCCGACCCAATTAGTATATTTGGCTTTGTTTTTAATAGCGATGAAAGCTTCTTTTATATCGCCTTAGCAGCCTTAGTTATTATGTATATTTGGGGCTGTAATCTGATGCGCAGTCGTGATGGTCGCGCCTTTGTTGCAGTACGTGACCATTATCTATCAGCTGAGATCATGGGCATCAAGCTCAATAAATATCGCTTACTCTCTTTTGGTATATCGTCTTTTTATGCCGGTATTGGCGGTGCCTTATATGCCCATTACTTAGGCTATGTTTCTGCCGAAGGCTTCACCTTATTTATGTCGATTCAATTTTTAGCCATGATCATCATCGGCGGCTTGGGTTCAATTAAAGGCACCTTAATGGGTGTGGTATTTATGGTGTTTTTACCTGAAGTGCTCGAAAGCGGCGTTGGTTTAATGAAGATGACCGACTGGGGCAATATTCCTATGGTGGTTGATGGCCTGGCCTATATCAAAGAAATGGCCATTGGCTTAGTGATTATCTTATTCCTTATTTTTGAGCCGCAAGGCATGGCACACCGCTGGGCACAAATTAAAAACTATTGGAAGTTTTACCCGTTCTCGTACTAATCAATAGACACTAACTTAAGCATATACAACACACATGAGCATCATTAATGCGTAAATAATTGGCAATCTAGCCATAAAAAGAAAAAGGAAATAGTTATGCACAATCATAAGGCAAAATTAACGTCTCTATTAATAGTAAGCGCGCTGTGCACCAGCAAACAAACATTCGCTGAAGACTCAGTCTTTGTTGGTCATCTAGCTGATATGAGTGGCCCGACAGCTTTTGTTGGTAAAAATTACGCTGACGGCGTGCGTGATTCCCTAGCTTACATTAACGAAAATGGTGGCATCAATGGCACTAAACTCGAATATGAAACAATTGATTACGCTTACAAAGTGCCGCAAGCGATTGCCGCTTATAAAAAGTGGCATTCGCGTAAAAACATGGTTGCCATGCAAGGCTGGGGCACCGCTGATACCGAAGCACTGATCTCATTTGTAGCCAAAGATAAACTACCAGTATTTTCAGCGTCTTACTCTGGCCACTTAACGGATCCTATGGGTAAAAACCCACATACAAAGAAACCAGCTCCTTATAACTTTTTTTACGGCGCATCCTATTCAGATGCGTGCCGCGGTTTAGTCCAGTGGGCAGCTGAGGACTGGCAAAAAAAGGGGGGCAAAGGCAAACCTAAGTTTACTCATATTGGTGCAAATCACCCCTTCCCTAATGCACCGAAAGAAGCCTGTGCAGAGTACGCCACCGAATTAGGCTTTGATGTACAGCCTGCGGTTGTTATTTCGATGAAACCAGGTGATTTTAAAGCGCAATGTTTAAGCTTAAAAAGCTCAGGCTCAAATTACGGATATATAGGCAATCTAGGTGGTTCAGTATTGTCTTTAGTTAAATCATGTAACACCGTTGGTACCGATATTCAGTTTATGTCGAATATATGGGGGGGCGATAAAAAAATATTCCAAGCTGCGGGCGAAGGCATTAAAGATTATGTATTTCCAGCTATGACGCCGTTTTGGACTGATCAAGTACCTGGCATGAAACTCGTTAGGGAGATTTCAAAACAATCAGACCCTTCAGGCCAAGAAGAGCGTGTTCATCATTACATTCGTGGCGTGTGCTCAACATTCTTTATGAAAGAGGCTATGGAATGGGCAAAAGATAACGGCGGAATAACCGGTGAAAATATTAAAAAAGCCATGTATGCCCGTAAAGATTGGGTACCAGCAGGACTTGAAGGCGTATGCCTTGCGGGCAACTGGAGTGAACAAGATCACCGTGGCACTAACCAAGTTTACATTTACAAAGGCAACTATAACGAAGGCAATGTCGTCGTTGAAGAGTTATCACTGGTAACCATTGAGCGCCGTGATGCGTGGTTAGGTTTTTAATAGCTCGTTAAACATAGCAGCGGATGAAGCATCTCGTTATTTTCATCCGCTGATAAATTATTAATTTTTCACGGAGTTAGCTATGTCACAAGCAGCTATAAAAATACAACCTGCATCACCAATTCTAAGCGTTAACAATATTGAAGTTGTTTACGATGAAGTCATCCAAGTTTTACGTGGTGTTAGTTTAGATGTGCCAGAGGGTGAAATAGTCACCCTACTTGGGCCAAATGGCGCAGGAAAATCAACCACCTTAAAAGCCATTTCTGGCTTATTAAAAACTGAAAATGGCGAAGTCACTAAAGGCGACATTACCTTTATGGGCGAACGAATAGACAATAAAAATGCCGAAGATGTGGTGCGCAGTGGATTGTTTCAGGTTATGGAAGGGCGTCGTATCATCGAAGATATGACCTCTCTAGAAAACTTAAAACTCGGCGCCTTTACCCGCAAAGACGCACAAATAAATCAAGACATTGAAATGGTGTACCACTATTTCCCTCGCTTAAAAGAACGCACAGGCTTAGCTGGGTATTTATCAGGTGGCGAACAACAAATGCTGGCAATTGGCCGTGCATTAATGGCACGTCCAAAGATGATTTGCCTCGATGAGCCATCGATGGGGTTATCGCCATTATTGGTTAAAGAAGTGTTCGGAATCATAAAAAAGATTAACCAAGATCAAGGTATTACTATGCTGTTGGTAGAACAAAATGCCAACTATGCACTGAGAGCGGCTAATTATGGTTACATCATTGAATCAGGGAAAGTTGTATTAGATGGCACACAAGAGCAGCTTTTAAACAACGAAGATGTAAAAGAGTTTTACCTCGGTGGAGGTAACGAAGAACGTAAAAGCTTTAAAGATCTTAAGTCATATAAACGTCGCAAACGCTGGTTGTAATCAACCTATCTATCTCTCTACTTTTTCTATGTTACTGGAGCTATTATGAGCCATTTTTATCATGCCAATGAACATCAACACTCTGAAACCAGAGAACAAAATTTATTGTCCCGTTTAGCTGACTTTATTACCTATGCAAAAAATAACAGCCCCTATTATCAGGCTATATTAGCGAACATTGATGCCACGAATATCACTACTCGCTCACAACTAGCGACTTTGCCGATCACCAGAAAATCTGACCTTTTAGACATACAAAAGCAACAGCCTCCGCTTGGCGGTCTCGCATCTAAAAGTGGCCATATAAATCGAATTTTTCAATCACCGGGGCCTATTTATGACCCTGAAAATTGCCAGCAAGATTGGTGGCGAATGGGCCAAGCCTTTTATGCTGCGGGGTTTAGAGCAGGTGAGTTAGTACAAAATTGTTTGTCATACCATTTGACTCCTGGCGGTTTTATTCTTGATTCAGGGGCGCGTGCGTGTGGCTGTGTGGTTATACCCGCAGGCCCAGGGCAAACAGATCAACAACTTGACGTAATAGAAGATTTACACCCGCAAGGTTATTGTGGCACTCCCTCTTTTTTAAAAATATTACTGGATAAAGCGCAGGCAACTAAACGTGACGTTAGCAGCCTCAAAAAAGCACTGGTGACTGGAGAAGCATTATCTCATGAACTGCGCGAGTTATTTAAACAACAAGGTATCAACACCTTACAGGCTTACGCAAGTGCCGATGTAGGCTTAATTGGCTATGAAACCATTGCTGACGATGGGTTAATTATCGCTGAAGATTTAATTGTCGAAATTGTGCGCCCAGGCAGCCTCACTCCAGTCGCAGATGGTGAGATTGGTGAAGTGGTTATTACCAGTTTCAATACTGATTATCCGTTAATCCGTTTTGCAACCGGTGACTTATCGGCTATCAAGCCAGGGCAAAGTGCGTGTGGTCGGACTAACATGCGCATTCAAGGTTGGTTAGGTAGAGCCGATCAAACCACGAAAATAAAAGGTATGTTTGTTCATCCTCAACAAATAGAGCGAATTAGGCTCAGTGTTAAGGGGATAAAGAAAATGCGCTTAGTGGTCAAGCTACAAGATCATCAAGACAAAATGCAGCTATTGTGTGAATACGATCAAGACCAATCAGAGCTAACTAAACTGGAACTCACCGGCGTATTGCTAGATAACTTAAAACAATACACAAAATTAAATGGCAGTGTTGAGTTGGTCGAGCTAGGCAGCTTAGCTGATGATGGCAAAGTGATTGATGATCAACGAGTCATCGGATAACCCAATTAGAACTAGGAGTTTTAATGAACAATATAGCCTTTCAAGATTATTACCCCGATGAGCTCAGCCATTGTTATGGCTGTGGCAAAAACAATGAGCAGGGTCACCAATTAAAAAGTTATTGGTATCAGGATGAGCAAAATCAAGGCAATATCGATAAAACTATCGCCCACTTTACGCCGCAACCTTGCCATACAGCAATCCCTGGCTTTGTTTATGGTGGGCTGCTTGCGTCCCTGATTGACTGCCATGGTACAGGCAGTGCCGCTGCTATAGCTTATCGATATGCAGAGCGAGAGATGGGGACTCAACCTGCATTTCGTTTTGTTACAGGGGCTTTAAATGTTAACTTTTTAGCGCCGACTCCAATGGGGGTAGAGCTGCAGCTAATAGGTAGCTTCATTGAAGTAAAACCCAACAAAGTGATTGTCGACATCACGCTATCAGCGAACAACGTGATCTGTGTTAAAGGCAGCGTAATTGCTGTGAAAATGCCAGCGAGCTTTATCAGTTAGCATTCAAAGTTAAGAGCGAACTGCCGTGTTCGCTCTTCAATTCAAAACTTAGCGCTTACCTAGCTTTTTCAGCAGTACACTGACTGATAGCGACAAAGCCATAATCACCACACCATAAATAACTAACATACCTGACGGTGTAGCAAGTTCTATTATTTGCTCGTTTGCGCCCACGCATAAGTTTGTTTTATGATTAATAGCCCCACCACTATCTAAACAGCGGTCAACCAATAAAAACCCATGTAACCACCATACGGCGAACAAGCTCACTAAAACGCCAGCTAAAGATGGCAGTAAATTATTTTTCATAGATAAAAACCAAACGAGAAAGTAAATGTTAGTGCTCTACAATAGCAAATAAAGTACCTAAAAAGATTACGATAAAAGCCTGTTTTTAAGAATAAAAATTAATACTTACGGCGCGATATAGTTAACAATTAAAACAGTTGTTCAGCTAGGATATATATTAATAATAATGAGAACGGTAGAGTGTAATTAATCAGCGTTAGGTTTAAACCAACTCAGCCAACTTTAGTTCATTGACACGGCTAATTTGATGGCATTGTGCTAACAGTAATTCAGCGGTAGCCATGGCATCGGTAAGTGCATGATGGCAACCATAATGAGGTAGCTCATACCGCGCCCTGCAGGCACTGAGAGTTAAATCGTCTAAGCCTATTTCATGGCCTTGTTGGTGCAGGCGCTTTTTTTCAATCTGAAAAGTATCAATAATCAATAAAGGCTGCACATCAATATTATGTGCTTGAAATGCCTGCTTTAAAAATCCCCAATCTAAAGTAGCATTATGAAACACCAAAATAGCATCCGAAAAATGAGCGCTTAGCTTAGCTAAAATAGCCGCTAAGCTTTTTCCATTAGCGACATCTTGCTGGGCAATTCCATGATAAACAGGACTTTGCTCAAGGCGCAGCACTTCTTTATTTATGGCGTGCTGAGCTTGGCTCAATTTAATGCATTGCTTTTCTATCAACACCCACGCAATCGAGACGATTTCATGCAGTTTTGGATCCAGTCCAGTCAACTCTAAATCAATCACTATATAGCGCTGTACTAGTGCGTTTTGAGCAAGTAATCGCTTACGTGCTAAATAACGACTCAACCAACGTTTAACCACTTAGCTTGTCACCTTATTCATAGCAAAACACATATTTATAAACTTCCACGAGCAAACTTAAATGCCGCAGCTTGTTGTGCGAGCTTGAGTAAATAAAACGCTTCTTTTAATTGATGGCGCTCTAGCGAGTTTAACTTATCTGGATTAATACAGTTACTCGGTAGTCCTTCTTCATTTATTTGTGTACGTAAACGTAATTGAGTTAAAAATCGCCAGCAGTCTTTCAAATTATATACATCGTGATTACTTAACAATGAGTGTTTCAGCAATGCATCTAAGCGCTCTTGGGTGTTCGCTCTGCGGATCCCTGCTTTTAACGCATACAAGCGCACAATGTCATTGATGATAACCACACCACGCTTTTTCAAATCAATGTATCTATGTTGCTTAGCATCTTTTTCTAACTTGAATTGATTAAATAACCCTATCGGCACAGAATTCGATTTAATATCCGTTGCCATTGCGGCGTAAAATAATTCGTTGCGAGAAATTCGGGTTAGTTGCTCACAAAATGCAGTGTAAAGTGCCGTTGAGCCTTCAATAAAACGTAAATCAAAAAATATTTTACAGTTGAGCATTGCTTCAGGTGTCGGGCTTTTGATCCAGTTAAAAAAGCGCTCACACCAATCCGATATACTCATTCTGCATAATTCGCTGCTTGCCATAATATTACCTGGGCAGCGTTTAATACCGCACTCAACCAACTGTTCGCAAACAAACTCCCCCATGCGGCGATAGTAATCTTGATGTTGCTCGCTTAAGTCATCAGGTAGTAATAAGCCGTTATCTTGATCAGAATGTAAGGTTTGCTCTTCACGCGCTTGAGAGCCAAAACAAATAAAACTAAAGCTAGTAGGAGCGGCACCGTTATCTTCTTGGAATAAATATATTAGTCGTGAGGTTAACGCATCAGTTAAGCCACTGAGTAATTTACCTATTAAAGATATATCATCAATATTATGAGAAAAACTACGCAGTAATTCTGGTACTTCTGCCGCATAACGCTTTAAATCGGCGACACTGCGAGCTTTATAAATACGGCCAATCAATTGTACGGGGTCGCTCTTTTGCTGACGTAATAAGTCTGTGCTGGTGATCATACCCAACGCTTTATGGTGTTCATCCAACACTGGTAAATGATGAATGTTATGTTTGAGCATTAAATGCAGAGCTGAAAAAACACGGTTATTTTCAAAAATAAACTTGGGTTTGACACTCATGATAATGCTAACCGCTTGTTTGGGATCGATTTCATCTGCCAATACTCGGTTACGTAAATCGCGATCTGTAACCACACCAACTAAGCGTTCAAATTCTGTCACCATAATCGAAGACACGCCGTGCTCTTTCATTTTTTTAGCTGCTTGACGAATACTTGCATCGGGCGATAATGTGACCGCTTTACGTGACATCAGTTCAGATATTTTACGTTCAGACCAACTATCGTTTTGGCTTTTATAATGTGAAGAAAGCAGCCGATTTGCATGCGCGCGCACAAAATACTGCTCAAACGTTTTATATTCACGGCGCAAGTAGTCGAAAGCATCTTGGTTAAGCATATAAACAATGCCCTCTTTTTGCACTGCTAAATGATTTTGAATTGCTTCTCCGGTTAATAACGAAGGAAAACCAAAATACTCTCCTTGCGCTAACCGTGTGATCACATCACCTTTAGCATCCACTAAGTCATACAAACCAGAACGAATTAAAAACAGTTTAGGTGATTCTGATTGCAGCCATTGTGTTTGGTTTTCACGAGTCAGATAAATAACATCTAGGTGCTTTACAAAATAATCCGTAGCACTGCTATTAAGGTGACTAAAAGGAGTTTGTGCTAGCACAAACTGGGCTACTTCCTGTTGCTCATTATTCATTTGTCTACTCGCAAAAAACAATCGTACAATCACTGTACTGCTATCAACGGTAAATAAAAAGCCCGACTTAAGTCGGGCTTTTGGATCTATCAATATTAATTAATAGAGTATCAGCGTTATTAGTGAGCGTGAGCTTCACTAGAACCTTTAGGATTACGAATGCTTTCAACCATTTCTTGAATTTCAAGCGGTGTATCGGCAGTAAATTTAAGTACGATTGCTGCAACTGAGAAATTAATAATCATACCTACTAAACCAATACCTTCCGGTGAAATACCTAAGAACCAATGCTCAGGGCTATTTAGTTCTGGGCTGATAAACTTGAAGAAGATGATATATGCTGCAGTAAAGGTAATACCTGTAACCATACCTAGAACCGCACCTTCTTTATTCATCTTCTTAGAGAAGATACCCATAATGATCGCCGGGAAGAAACTTGCTGCGGCCAAGCCGAATGCAAATGCCACTACCGACGCCACGAATCCAGGCGGATTAATACCAAAGTAAGCGGAGATAACAATCGCAACCATGGCTGCCAACCTCGCTGCGAGTAACTCTTGTTTATCGCTAATGTCTGGTTTTAAGGTCCGCTTAAGCAAATCATGCGATACCGAAGTCGAAATAACTAATAATAAGCCTGCGGTTGTTGATAATGCAGCTGCAATACCACCGGCGGCCACAAGTGCCACGACCCATGCTGGTAAGTTAGCAATTTCAGGGTTAGCAAGTACCATGATGTCGCGGTCAACGTTAACTTCGTTAGCGCTATTTGGATCACTGATCTTACCTGCTGTGTAGAACATTTTGCCATCACCATTTTTATCATTAAAAGTGATTAAGCCCGTTCTTTCCCAATTTTTTACCCATACTGGTGCTTCAGCGTATTCAGTACCACTTCCGTCTTTACCATTTATGGTATCAATCATGTTTACGCGGGCAAATGCCGCAACGGCTGGCGCGGTTGTGTAAACTATCGCAATGAATACTAAAGTCCATGCCGCTGAAATACGCGTATCTTTAACGCGAGGTACAGTGAAAAAGCGTACAATTACATGAGGAAGACCGGCAGTACCCACCATTAAGGCACCAGTAATAGCAAACACATCAATCATGCTCTTAGAGCCTTCAGTGTATTGTGCAAAGCCAAGTTCAGCACTTAAACCGTCCAGTTTATCAAGTACGTATACACCATCGCTGCCAATTAATGTCGCGCCAAAGCCTGTTTGTGGGAAGAAGTGACCCGTCATCATCATAGAGATAAAGATGGCAGGAACAAGGTAAGCAAATACCAGTACACAGTACTGTGCAACTTGGGTATAAGTAATGCCCTTCATACCACCGAGTACCGCATAAAAGAATACGATAACCATACCAATGTAAACGCCAGTTTCAATTTCAACTTCTAAGAAACGTGAGAATACAACCCCTACACCGCGCATTTGCCCTGCAATGTATGTAAAACAAATGAAGATGGCACATAAGATTGCCACTAAACGCGCGGTGCGTGAATAGTAACGGTCGCCGATAAAGTCTGGCACAGTAAACTTGCCGAATTTACGTAAGTAAGGTGCTAAACACATAGCAAGTAGTACATAGCCACCTGTCCACCCCATTAAGTAAACGCCGCCATCATACCCTGCAAAAGAGATGATACCCGCCATTGAAATAAATGACGCTGCACTCATCCAGTCTGCGGCTGTTGCCATACCATTAGCCAGAGGCGGAACCCCACCACCTGCTACATAAAACTCTTTTGTTGAACCAGCTCGGGCCCAAATTGCAATGCCGATATAAAGCGCGAAGCTCAACCCGACAATTATAAACGTGAGTGTTTGAACATCCATTGCTTAGCTCCTATTCGTCTACGCCGTATTTTTTATCTAACGTATTCATTTTGAAAACGTACACAAAAATCAAAGCAACAAAGGTGTAAATCGCGCCTTGCTGGGAGAACCAGAAGCCAAGTTTAAACCCAAAAAAACGCACTTCATTAAGTACATCAACCAGTATTATGCCAAAGCCAAACGACACGACAAACCAAACTGCTAATAATTTAAACAGCAGTGAAATGTTTTCCGCCCAATAAGCTTTTGCTTGTTCTTCATCTTTAAAAGCCATTTTTATTTCCTCTTTAACATCTGTAAAAAGTGATGTGTTCGATTTATTCTCGGTTATAAACTTAGCAATGCCTGAACAATATTGAATTGAGACCATAGTCGTAACAACAGATTAACGTTTACGTAAACTGCAATGCGGCGCTTGTTACAAAAAAGTAAAAAGCGTTTTTTATCATAATGTT
Organism: Pseudoalteromonas sp. SG44-8; assembly: GCF_014164125.1. Taxonomy (NCBI): domain Bacteria; kingdom Pseudomonadati; phylum Pseudomonadota; class Gammaproteobacteria; order Alteromonadales; family Pseudoalteromonadaceae; genus Pseudoalteromonas; species Pseudoalteromonas sp. SG44-8. Next base: position 20,171 of record NZ_JACJEQ010000044.1, read on the forward strand.
AAGTATTTCCACTCGGTGATTTTAACTATTCACCTAAGCTATATTGCACACTTGCGACATTAGTCTAATATATCAACAAAACATTAAATTCCTTATATATATCAAATAAATATGTTTATTTTAAGAATACTTACAAAAATTGACAGCTCAAAATAGTGAAAACTTCTGGTATGGTGTGCAATAACATAATAAAAATTGAATAAAAACATGACTGCTGCACTAATTTTTGTCGCTTTAGCGTACATTGGCATATTGTTTTGGCTAGCAAACTGGGGCGATAAAACCACACCGCTGGCAAAACGAATTAGCCATCACCCTTTTGTTTACTCCTTTTCGCTGGGTATTTACTGTACTTCGTGGACTTATTACGGCTCTGTTGGTACTGCGGCTACCAGTAGTTGGAGCTATTTACCCATTCTACTTGGCCCTGCACTATTGTTTTTTTTCGGACAAGGATTTTTGCGCAAACTGGTACTGGTGAGTAAAAAACAAAATATCACCACCATTGCCGATTTTATCTCTGCCCGTTATGGCAAACGTCAAACCACCGCCATTATGGTGACTATGATTGCCCTACTAGCAACCATTCCTTATATCGCCTTGCAATTAAAAGCACTGAGCAATAGCTTCTTACTACTGCAAAGTGACAATAAAATATCGGGATCTATGGTCGCGCTTTCTGCCACCCTGATCATGGCTATGTTCGCAATATTTTTTGGCACCCGTAAAGTTGATGTAACCGAATACCGTTCAGGATTAATGTTGGCAGTCGCATTTGAATCAATGATCAAACTACTGGCATTAGTAGCAGTAGCGGCTTTGGCAGTGTACACCTTGTATAATTTACCCAGTGCTAATGAAGAACAAATAAAAGAATCTTTATGGCAACATTGGAATAACTTTAACTTTTTAAGCTTTAACTTTATTGGTCAATCACTGATGGCCGCTGCTGCAATCATCTGTTTGCCAAGACAATTTCACGTTACAGTGGTTGATAACCAAGACAAACGTCACCTATTTACCGCTCGTTGGGCATTTCCACTTTATTTACTGCTGACGGCAGCAATGATTTTACCAATAGCCACCGCAGCTATTCATCCACAGATCGGCAATAGCTTCTCCCCTGATAGTTTTGTATTGGCGCTGCCATTAATGAATGACAATGTATTACTTACCACCTTTGTATTTATTGGCGGAATATCCGCAGCGACTGCGATGATTGTGGTTGCCACTTTGACCCTGAGTACCATGATCTCAAACGATGTGGTATTACCACTAATGCTGCGACGTAAATTCAAACGCAACCTGATCACCAGCAGTTATAAGCCACAAATATTACTGGTAAGGCGTTTTACCATCGCCGGTATTTTGATCTTATCGTATTTTTATCAGCAATGGTTTGGTCATGGCAAAGCACTAGCCAGCATGGGGTTAGTTGCATTTTCTTTGGTAACGCAATTATTACCCGCCATTGTGGGCGGCCTATACTGGCGCAAAGGCCATGCCTACGGTGTTTATGCTGGTTTATTAGCGGGGTTGATTTGTTGGATATTGTTTTTAATGTTACCTATTTTAGATGCAGGTAATACACTTGACACCGAACTACAACAAACCCTTATTACCCGCGGCACACTGATCGCTTTATTTGCCAATATTGGCTGTTATATTAGTTTTTCACTGGGAGCTGATGAGCGGTTAATTGATAAAATTCAAGCAGCAGCATTCGTTAATCCCAAGGAGCAAGCAGTACTTGCAAGACGTTTAAACAAAAACGTGAAAGCCACGGTATACGATTTTAAAGTACTGTTACAAACCTTTTTAGGAGTCCAGCGTAGCCAACAAGTATTGACGCATTTTTCACTGACTCACCAACTCGGAGAAAATAACACTCACCCAGATCCTGAGTTTATAGCTTACTGCGAACGCGCCTTGACCGGTGTATTAGGCGCCTCTTCAGCGCAAGCTTTGATCCACACTGTAGCGTCGGGCAAGCGAATGGCATTTGAAGAAGTGGTTAACTTTTTTGATGAAACAACGCAAGCACTACAGTTTAACCAAAACCTGTTGTTCACCTCTTTAGAGAATCTCAGTCATGGTATTTCAGTTGTTGATAAAGAGCTTAATCTTGTTGCGTGGAATAAGCGCTACGCAGAGATGTTTAATTACCCCGAAGGATTTTTAGAAGTAGGTCAACCGATTGAGCAAATTATTCGTTACAATGCGGAGCGCGGCGAATGTGGCCCTGGTGAAATAGAACGCCAAGTAGAAAAGCGCGTACAACATTTAAAAAATGGTAGTTCGCATCACTTTATCCGTCACCGTCGTAACGGCCTAGTGTACGAAATGACCGGTAACCCACTGCCTGATGGCGGCTTTGTTACTAGCTTTTCAGATATTACCACTCACATTGCCACACAAAATGCACTTGAAGAAGTGAATATGGATTTGGAAAATCGTATTGAAGCGCGTACCCAAGAAATTCGAACTATCAATAAAGATCTCGAAGCACAAATAGAAAGCCGCGTACAAACAGAGCAAGCACTCACTTTAGCAAAACGAGAAGCAGAGCAAGCCAATGACAGTAAAACCCGCTTTTTAGCTTTAGCAAGTCACGATATTTTGCAACCGCTCAACGCCGCCCGTTTATACCTTGCTGCGATAGATGAAAAATCCCTCGCTGATAATAATATCAATAACTTCGAAAAGCTCGGTGCCAGCCTCGATTCAACAGTGCATTTAATGTCAGCCCTATTAGAAATTGCCAAACTTGAACAAGGTGCGATGACCCCCACCCCTCGCCACTTTAGTATTGATGATATCCTCGCACCACTGCGCAATGAATACGCCATTTTAACAAGCGAAAAAGGCCTCAAGCTCACAGTGCGCAGCGGACAGTATATTGTCCACAGTGATATCACCTATCTACGGCGAATTGTGCAGAACTTAGTATCAAATGCAGTTAAATACACCAATACGGGCAAAGTATTAGTAGCGTGTCGTAAACGCAAACATCACCTGCGCATTGAAGTGTGGGACACCGGCCCTGGCATTAGCGAGGTAGAGCAAGCAAAAATATTTAACGACTTCTACCGCGTAGAGGCCTCTGACAATAAAGGCGTTGGCCTTGGCCTTAGCGTAGTAAAGCGTATGGTAGATTTACTGTCGATTCGCTTAGATGTGCGCTCAACCCCGCAAAGAGGTAGCTGCTTTAGTATTGAAGTCCCTTATGGCGAAAGCCAATTTGTTCAGCAAAAACACGTTACCAATAGCTTGTTTGAAGAGCGCTCTGCAATGAATATCGTTGCCGTTGATGACGACCCTGAAAACCTAAACGCCATGGCCAGTTTATTACAAAAGTGGCAAGCTAATTATCAGTTGTTTGATCAAGTTGAAGGCGTACTCGCATACGCAAATGAACACAGCGCACCGGATGTGATATTAATGGATTATCAGTTAGGCCATGAACACGATGGTATTACATTAATTAAAGCCCTGCGGGAAATTTGGCAAACCAACGTACCGGCAATTTTAATCACCGCAGTACGCGACGTAGAGCTAAAACAAGCGACTAAAGCCGCTGATATTCATTACTTGTATAAACCAATCAAGCCGGGGACATTAAAAGCACTGCTAAACCATAGTACGTGAAAGGAAAGGTGCTAAATGCTAGGTTTTAGGATCTAGGCGCCAGG
>NZ_JACJEQ010000045.1:0-21450 GCF_014164125.1 Pseudoalteromonas sp. SG44-8
AGCCTTTAGCCTTTAGCCTTTAGCCTTTAGCCTTTAGCCTTTAGCCTTTAGCTAGCGCATAGTAACAAACTCTTCTGAGCCAGTTGGGTGCAGCGCAACAACGGCATCAAAATCTGCTTTGGTTGCGCCCATTTTCATGGCCACGGCAAAGCCTTGGATCATTTCATCAACAGCAAAACCTAAGCCGTGTAAGCCTACAACTTTCTCGTCAGGGCCTGCGCACACTAGCATCATGTTACATGCTTGGCGATGCTGAGTAACCGCAGTGTACATAGCTGCAAAGCTTGATTTATACACTTTTACGTTCTCGTTGCCGTACTGCGAAATTGCTTCTTGCTCAGTTAAACCAATGGTACCAATTGGCGGGTGGCTAAATACCACGGTAGGAACTAAGCTGTAATCCATTTTTAAATCATCTGGCAGGTCTTTATTGAACAAACGCTCTGATAAAGTACGGCCTGCTTTTACTGCAACAGGGGTAAGCTCTATACCGCCTTCGATGATATCACCCACAGCATAAACATTTTTAGCCGTGGTATTTTGGTACTCGTCTACCTTAACGTAACCGCCTTCGTTTACTTCAACACCCGCTGCGACTAGGTTAATCTTATCAGTCGTCGGTGTACGGCCAATGGCCCAAATGACTTGATCAACATTTTGACTGTAGCCATTTTCAAAGTGGATAGTTAAGCTGCCATCGCTTTCTTTAACTACTTCTTTTGGTGAGCATTCGGTATGCAGCGTCGGGCCTTCTTTGGCCATAATATCAACAAGGGTGTCGATGATGTATGGGTCAAAGGTGCGCAATGGTTTATTTTTACGAACAAATAAATGGGTTTCTGTACCTAGGCTATGTAGTACACCGGCAATCTCTACCGCGATATAACCGGCACCAACAACGGCAACGCGTTTTGGTTGTTCATTCAGCTCAAAAAAGCCATTTGAATCGATGCCGTGTTCAGCACCTGGGATATTTGGAATGCTAGGGCGACCGCCTACGGCCACTAAAATATGATCGGCGGTGTAGTGCTCGCCGTCTACTTCGATTGTTTTACTGTCAACAAATTTAGCGAAGCCTTTAATAACTGTTACGCCGTTTTTAGCAAGGCCATTATCGTAACCTTTATGAATGCGGCCAATATAGGCTTCACGGCTTTCTACTAGTTTACTCCAGTTGAATTCTTTTACTTCAACATTAAAGCCGTAATCAGGGGCGTATAAGTTAATTGCTTCAGCAACTTGAGCGCCATGCCACATTACTTTTTTTGGTACACAACCTACATTTACACAGGTTCCACCCATATGTTTTGCTTCAATTAGTGCCACTTTCGCGCCACGCATTGCTGCACGGTTAGCTGACGCTATCCCGCCGCTGCCGCCGCCAATCGCAATGTAATCAAAATGCTGAGCCATCTTTAGTCCTCAAGTTTATATAAAACGTATTTCTCTGATAATAACACATGGCAGACCCGTTAAAAGCCCCTTGTATTTCGAGACGTACGCCCCAACTTAAAAATCATATTCGAAACGATTTGAGAGCTAACATGAGCGATTTACAAAATAACCCACTAATAGGCCTTGAAGGCTTACCACCGTTTTCAAAAATTAAGCCAGAGCATGTTGTGCCGGCGCTAAAAGCGGGTATTAGCGAATGCCGCGCTAAAATAGACGAAGTGCTGGCTAATAAATCATTCACTTGGCAGGACTTAGTGTTACCTCTTGAAGAAGTTGACGATAAATTATCGCGAATGTTTTCTCCGGTATCGCATATGAACTCCGTAGTTAATAGCGATGAATTACGTGAAGCGTACGAACAATGTTTACCACTTATCTCAGAGTATTCAACCTTTGTTGGTCAACACCAAGGGTTGTATGAAGCCTACAACGCACTGCACAACAGCGATGAGTTTAAAACGTTAAGTACGGCTGAACAAAAAACTATTACTAATGCATTGCGTAGCTTTGAATTATCGGGCATCGCCTTGGCGCCTGAGCAGCAAAAGCGCTACGGCGAGATCAGCGCACGTTTATCAGAACTTGCGGCTAAATTTGGCAATAACGTGATGGATGCCACATTGGCTTGGCAAAAGCACATTACTGATGAAAGCGAACTCGCAGGTTTACCTGAGTCGGCGTTAGCGTTAGCGGCAGATACAGCAGCAAGCAAAGAATTGGACGGCTGGGTATTTACCCTTGATTTCCCGTCTTACTTACCGATCATGACTTATGCTGATAACCGTGAATTACGCGAAGAGACGTATACGGCATTTGCAACACGCGCATCTGATCAAGGCCCACACGCTGGTCAGTTTGATAACTCTGAGATTATGAGTGAAGAACTCGCGCTGCGTCATGAAATTGCGCAACTATTAGGTTTTGCCAGTTATGCTGAAAAATCATTAGCCACTAAAATGGCTGAAACGCCAGAGCAAGTATTCTCATTTTTAGAAGACTTAGCCGCTAAATCTAAACCACAAGCTGAGCAAGAGCTCGCTGAGCTACAAGCTTACGCTAAAGAAAAACATGGCATTGAGCAACTCGCTGCGTGGGATTATGGTTATTACGGTGAAAAGCTTAAGCAAGAGAAATACGCAATATCAGACGAAGTACTGCGCCCGTATTTCCCCGCAGATAAAGTACTAAGCGGCTTGTTTGAAACAGTAAATCGTTTATTTGGTATTAGTGTTAAAGAGTTAAAAGACATTGATAGTTACCATAAAGATGTACGCTTTTTTGAAATTTACGACAGTAGCAATACCCTGCGTGGCCGTTTTTATCTTGATTTATACGCGCGTGATCACAAACGCGGTGGCGCGTGGATGGATGACTGCATGGGTCGCAAAGTACGCGCCAATGGTGAGTTACAAACGCCTGTAGCGTATTTAGTGTGTAACTTTAATAAAGCGGTAGGCGATAAGCCTGCACTGTTTACTCATAATGAAGTCACCACTTTATTCCATGAGTTTGGCCATGGTATTCACCATATGCTAACCCAAGTTGATGCCGCGCCAGTTGCGGGTATTAATGGTGTTGCATGGGATGCCGTTGAGCTGCCAAGTCAGTTTTTAGAAAACTGGTGTTATGAAGAAGAAGCACTTAACTTTATTTCAGGTCACTATGAAACGGGCGAGTCATTGCCTAAAGAGTTATTGGATAAACTACTAGCAGCTAAAAACTATAACTCAGGCATGCAAATGCTGCGTCAAATCGAGTTCTCGTTATTTGATTTTAGAATTCACAACGATTATCAAGCGGGTGAAGAATGCCAAATTCAAGCGCGTTTAGATGAAGTACGTAGCCATACATCAGTTGTTAAAGCACCAGAGTTTAACCGTTTTCAACATGGTTTTAGCCATATCTTTGCTGGTGGTTATAGCGCAGGTTATTATTCGTATAAATGGGCCGAAGTGCTCTCAGCTGATGCGTTTTCCAAATTTGAAGAAGAAGGTATTTTTAACCCAGAAACTGGGCAAGCCTTTATGCAGCATATTTTAGAAAAAGGCGGCAGTGAAGAGCCAATGGAGTTGTTTAAAAACTTCCGTGGTCGTGAGCCAAGTGTCGATGCACTATTGCGCCACAGTGGTATTGCAGCTTAAGCACTACGTATATTTAATCTTGAAAAGCGCCGTTTGGCGCTTTTTTACTATTTAGAGTAATAAATTGTCGCAAAATCAGGGCTCCGTACTATGCTTTTTTAAGTAATTAATAAAAAGGAATTGGGCATGACAAAACTGGTACTGGCGATTGATGATGATAAATATGTTCATCGTGTAATAGAGGAATCATTAGCGGGGTTTTGTCAGTTAATTCATGCTAAAAATGGCGAAGAAGGTTTAAGGCAAGCTTATAAATATAGCCCTGACATTATTTTATTGGATGTTGAAATGCCGGGTAAAACAGGCTACGAAGTGTGTCGTGAGCTGAAAAGTAATGAGCAAACCAAAGATACCCCAGTGATGTTTTTGTCGGGTAAAAGCGAATTACCAGAACGTGTTAAAGGTTATAATGCCGGTGCTGCCGATTACATTGTAAAGCCCTTTAATGCAGAAGAATTAATGGCGCGTATTCGGGTGTTGTATCAATATCGTCAGCATTCTATTAAGTTAAAAAATGATGTTGCGCGCGCGCAGAGCACTGCTGAAATCGCCATGACTGACTCCGGCGATATGGGGCGCATAATGCGTTATGTTGGGCAAACCTATCACGCCCATGATGTGCAATCATTATCGGCCTATTTTTTTGAATTCTTCCGACCGCTGAATCTCGATGTGGTTGTGGCATTTTGGTATCAAGATGTAGGAGTTGTGTGTACTGATGACGGTGGTGTTTGTCCGTTAGAGCAAGAGTTATTAGAAAAGCACCGTTACTCTAATCGCTTTGTTGATTTTAGTAGTCGTACTATTGTTAATTATCCTAAAGTGTCTATTTTAATTAAAAATATGCCTTTAGATGATGTTGTGCTGTATGGTCGCTATAAAGATTTATTCCCGCATATTTTGGAGGTGACCAATGCCAAAATTCAAGATATGGAAGTAAAGGAAATGGCGCTAGCCCAAGCGCATGCGGTTGGTAATGCTTTCAATGAGCTTTCTTCGCAATTATTTGTCAGTAGCGAGGCGCGTGAAGAAGCCGTAGCTAAATTGACAACTCAGTTATCTGAATTACGTGCACTTATGCAGCAAGATCCCGCTTTTGCTGCGAACCAAGCGTTGGCATTGCAGGTTGAGCAATTAGAGCAAACACAATTACAGTTAATTATCTTGAATGATGACTTGGCTTTTATTAAGCATCAGCTCAATCACATTATTGAATCGCGCAGCGAATTGATAGAAAGCTTGAGCAACACAGCCGCGTCAGAGCACTCTCAAGACGTTACTTCGCAAACTGATATTGAGCTATTTTAGTGCTATAGCGTTAAGCAATTGATATACTTCGCAAGCTATTTACGGTCGGAGTTTATTTTGGTTATACAGTGTCCTTTTAAAGAAGTACGTCCTTATCTTAATGAAATTGAGCTGCGTTTTGGGCTCGCTGAGTGGGCGGCACAAAGCGAAGGCTTTTCACTTCATTATGATGATCAAGGCTTAAGCTTACGAAAAACCGATGAACCAAAACTTGGCGCTATTAGCGTTGACTTTGTAACTGGGGCTGTTGCTCATCGGCGTAAATTCGGTGGCGGTAAAGGGCAATCAATTGCTAAAGCGGTGGGTTTAAATAAAGGAGCGACCCCCGTTGTTCTAGATGCGACCGCAGGGCTTGGCCGTGATGGTTTTGTGTTAGCATCACTGGGTTGTAAAGTGATTTTACATGAGCGCCATCCGGTTGTTGCAGCATTACTTTATGATGGTTTGCAACGTGCTTATAGCGATAATGAAATTGGTCCGTGGATGAAGCAAAACATGAGCCTAGTGTTTGGCTCAAGTCATACCTTACTCGCGCAATGCGAAAGTATGCCAGATGTAGTTTATTTGGATCCAATGTTTCCACACCGTGAAAAGTCAGCACTGGTTAAAAAAGAAATGCGGGTGTTTCAAGACTTGGTTGGCGCAGATAATGATGCTGATGACTTACTCGCATTTGCCTACCCACTGGCTAGTAAGCGAGTGGTTGTTAAGCGGCCTGATTACGCACCATTTTTAAATAATCAGACGCCTAGCATGCAGATTAAAACCAAAAAGAATCGCTTTGATGTGTATGTCAAAGCCGCCATGGTGTGAGGCTTTATTCGTATTTTTTATTTTTGTTCCCATAAAGTTATAAGAGTTTCATATCGATTTTCATTAAACTGTCATAAATAGTTAATAGTGTACGCGCAGTTACCCAAAGGAATTTAATTTCATGCGCGTGTCATCATTCACTCGGTTGCTGGCTATTTTGCTGGCATTGGCTAGCCTGCTGTTAGGCGGAACCTTGTACTGGGCAAGTCAAACCTTAGTTAAACTCGAACAACAAGACCAATCTTATAATCAATTAAAAAATAAAATACTCGTTGATTTAAAAGGCTTACTAGAAGATTACTTAGCACAGGGCGATAGTCAGTATTTAGGGAAAGCGTCGGATTTAATTAGCCAAGTAAAAGACACCCAACTTGCTATTTTACCAATTGATTTAAAACAACAGTTAGATCTGCAATTAAGCCAACTCGATACTGATATAAAAGGTAAGTATCGTGCTTTAGGTAAACTGTCAGGTAATGAAACAGCATTACTTGATAATGCACTTAGGCAAATGGCGGGCTCAGCTTCTTCTTTAATTGGTTATGCTAACAAAGCAGGGCAACAAAATACTAACGCTCAGGCTTATTATCAGCTTGGCAGTGATTACTACCGCGAAGTGACAAATTTGTCGTTGTTTACTTATCAGCTAATGCTTAGTTTTGATCAAGACACACAAACCAACTTACAACAAAGTATTGCTAACTTAAACCGTTTAGCAAAGCAGATTGACGAGCTTGAAAACTTGGGCGTTATGAGTGAAGTTGATGAAGATAGTTTGTTTATAGATGAAGAAGCCGAAGATTTAGCAGGTGAAATTAAGGCTGAGCTAAGAAGCTGGCCGAACCGCTACCCACGTGATTTAGAGAACACCATTGCACAAGCTCAGCAGCGTCAAACAGGCATACAGGCTCTGCGCAAACAGATCAGTACACTTTCTGACACGGTGATAAATGCTGAGCAGCAACTTAAAATTCAGCAAGGTACGTTAAAGCAGCGAGTATTTGTAGTGTTTTGTATTGCCATTGGCATGTTGGTTGTATTGGCTGTTGGTGTTTACTTTGTACAGCGAAATCAAGTATTAACCCCGCTTCGTCAATTACGTGATGGCTTTGCATTTTTAATCGAAAGTAACGAATTAAAAAATATTGAAAGTAGTAACTCAAAAACAGAAGTTGGTGAAATAGCTAGTTACTTTAACCAGTTAATTGAGCGTCAACGGTTAGAGGCTGAAGAGCGTGCACAAATGCTCAAGGTGATTAACGATTTTATGCAAGAAATGAGCGAGCATCTACATACGATAAGTCAGCAAACAGATGCCAGTCATCATCAAGTTGAACAAAATCAAGAATTATTGGCTGATATTCAACATATTGGTGAGCAAGTAAACGATATAAACGGCAAAGTAGCAGATAACGCCAAGCATACGTTTTCAGCAATGGAGCAAAGTTTAGGGTTTGCCCAAAACATGCTCAGTGCTAGCTCAAATACACAACAGCGGGTGGAGCAAGGTTTACATAGCTTGCAAGAGTTGCTCAGTGGTGTACAAGATGTAGGGAAAGTTATTGAAGTGATCCGCAATATTGCAGATCAAACTAATTTGCTGGCACTCAATGCTGCGATCGAATCAGCGCGCGCAGGTGAACATGGCCGTGGTTTTGCTGTGGTTGCAGATGAAGTACGCAAGTTAGCTCGGCAAACACAAGGTTCGCTGAGTGATATTAATAACCAGCTCAATCTATTGAGTGAAAACTCAACTATGGTGTCAACGCAAATATCAGCATTAGCTGATGATGCTCAATTGCAAACCGATAATGCCCAAGAGCTGAAACGAAACTCCGAAGGGGTAGCTCATAATGCACAGGATGCTAATAAAGTCGTTTTTGATGCCATGGAGTTGGCAAAGCAGCAAAACTCATTGTTAGAGAACTTCAGCCAGTCAATGCAAAGTATGAAAGGGCAGGTGAGTGAATCTAGTTTATTAGTGGCTGATATTCATCAGCGTTTACAGCAGCAAATGCATACTATTCGCAGTAGTTTAGGATTGTAACTTTGCTTGCAAAGGCACAATTACTCGCAACTCGATGTTAGGGTTGGTTGCGCTTTTGTGCTATTTTGGTGTTGTTCAAAACCCATCACTTTAAAAGGAAATATCATGATTTCTCAAGGTCAAACATTACCAGCCGTTAGTCTTACACAGCTTACTGACGACGGTATGCAAACACTTACCAATGAAACACTTTTTGCAGGTAAAAAAGTGGTGTTATTTGCAGTGCCAGGCGCGTTTACACCTACGTGTTCAAATGCACATTTACCTGAATTTATTACTCTAGCAGATAAAATAAAAGCCAAAGGCGTTGACGCTATTTACTGTGTATCAGTAAACGATGCGTTTGTAATGAAAGCATGGGGTGAGCAACATAATGCTCAAGCAATCGAGATGCTTGCCGATGGCGATGCTAGCTTTACCAAAGCACTTGGTTTAGATAAAGACACTGCTGCATTTGGTGGTGTACGCTCAACGCGTTATGCAATGATTGTTGAAGATCAGCAAGTCACAGGTTTATTTGTTGAACAAGATAAAGAGTTTGCAGTAAGTCGCGCAGAAGCGGTACTTGAAAAGCTTTAAAAAAGAGCTAAAAAAGCCGAACTTTCATTCGGCCAAAGTTACCAAGGGAACTGGCAAATAGCACTTATAGGCATAGAGTTTAATACAAACCCTATGCCTTATTGCTAATTAAGGCTGGTATTGTGCGTCAAGCGTTAAACCGGCAAAGGTTTTATAAGCATTCACACTCATGTGCCAAGTTCCTGCTTGAGGATTGCTAAACGTACATGTCTCTGCGTTACCGTTTTTATATGGGCGGCAATCATAGCTAGAGCCTGTTGGTTGGCTGCCAAACTTAACAAATAAATCTGCATCACCTGAGCCACCAGACGTTGTTACGGTAAAGCTTGCCATTCCTGCTGGAACATCAAGGGTATAATGTTTCCATTGCCCTGCATTAGCTGAAATATCAGACACAGTTCCACCACCTGCTTGTGGATTACCTGTGTTACCAGAGGTTGTTAAATTACCAACTAAACTCACGCCTGAGTAAGCCGAGTAACCACGTACCATCACATGATATGTACCAGCAGTTGGGCTGTCTATAGAGCACTCTTCGCTGTTACCCCCTTTATACGGACGACAATCATAAGTTGATGTAGTGGGTTTACTACCTGAGCGTACATATAAATCTGCATCACCCGTTCCGCCACTCATAGTGAAAGTCACATTAGTTGCGCCACTTGGTACAGTCATTGTATAAAAAGTATCACTACTCGCAGCGCCACTTAGGCCCGTTTGAGCTTGGCCATCAAGTAACTCATTGCCGCCAACGGGTGGTGTAGTACCACCGCTTGCAGCAGCAACTGCGGCTGCAGCGTCAACAATACCAGTACCACAGTTATTGCATGTGGCAGGGAATGAGCGAGTGCTTGATTTTAATATGCTTTCAATTTCATCAGGCGTTGCAGTTGGCTTTGCTTGTTTAATAAGAGCAGCAACACCAGCAACATGAGGTGCTGCCATCGATGTACCTTGTGAGTAATGATAGCTGTCACTAGAAGGGCTTGATGAACCTGAGTTATGTGTAGATAAAACACCTTCTGAATCATTAGCAAAGCTTTGCGCACCACCAGGTGCTGCAACATCGATAGATGTACCATAGTTTGAGTAGTAAGCTCGCCCACCATTACGACCAACCGATGCAACATTTACTACGCCATTACAGTTACCAGGGTTATAGTTGTTAGCATTGTCGTTATCATTACCTGCGGCAATGACAATTACAGTGCCGTTATTACGTGCTTGGTTAATCGCGTTTTGTGTTGTTGAGCTACAAGAGCCGCTGCCACCTAAACTCATATTGATGACATCAGCAGGGTTAGCATTAGCAGGTACGCCAGACACTGACCCGCCTGAAGCCCAAATAATACCGTCGGCAATATCAGATGTTAAACCACCACATTTACCAAGTACGCGTACCGGAACAACTTTAGCATCATAAGCAACACCAGCAACACCTTCGCCATTATTCGTAACGGCTGCAACAGTACCTGCAACATGGGTTCCGTGCCAGCTTGAACCTTGTGCACTGTTATTATTACCACACTCACCGGCAGATACTGCATCACCTGGATCGCGTGCATCACTATCGCGTGCGCCGCCGTCATTTGCGACAAATGTATCCGAAATCATATCGTAGCCAGGTAAAATATTGGCATTAAGATCAATGTGTGGACGATAACCAGTATCTAATACTGCCACTGTTACACCGCTACCTGTTGCGGTATTCCATGCAGTTGGAAGGTTTAACCCGCCAGCTTGCTCATAGTAATGCCATTGGTCGTCATAACGAGGGTCGTTAGGAGTTGCAAATGGTTTTAACATCTGGTCGATTTCAATGTATTCAACATTGCCTGAAGCCATTACTTCTTGCATATATTGTTGGGCTTCGTCAGCGCTTAGTTTTTTATTTGCACGCATAACATGATGATTGTCCAATGCCATTGCACGGATATATTGCGCCTTAACTTTTCCTTTTTTACTGGTAAAGTTTTTAACAAAGCCTTGGGCCTTTTTATTCATCATTTGTGGGCTAGTATCAGCAATCGAAAATGTTGCCATATCATTACTATTATTTTTATACTTGATGATAAAGCGTGTACCGAGAGGATCTTGGCTTTGTAGTTTTGTTGTTATGTCAGCAATAGATGGTGTTATTGCTTCGCTAGGATTTGCCATGCTTGATGTCGCTGCAAATATCGCGCTCACAGTAAGCGCTACAGCGCATTTTTTAAATATTTTTCTTGTTGTCATAATTATCCCTAGATTGTTATTAAGCTTCACGATGAATTGTCGTGAAGGGGAACAAAAGTAAATGATCTGTTAAAATAGTTAAAATAACGTTTTATTATTAATGTCTCTATTTTAGTTATATCGGGATGTTTATATGGCTAAATACGATTTTATGACTTTTATTATGCCGTTACAGTGGTTATAAAGTATTAATTAATTTGTAGACTGGCGAGGTGAACATTTATTTTTTCACACTTTGTTGTTAATAATAAAATAGTGAAATACCGCTCAGTTTGTACTTTTAAATTTGCTACAATTGCAAAAATTTCCTCATGAGATGAACAAATGACCCAAGTAGATGTAATAGTGATCGGTGCCGGAGCCGCAGGTTTAATGTGTGCAGCACAAGCAGGATACCGTGGCCGCAGTGTTACAGTGCTTGATATGGGCAAAAAGCCTGGTCGTAAAATTCTCATCAGCGGCGGCGGACGTTGTAACTTCACCAATGAAAACGCCAGCCCTGAAAACTATTTATGTGGTAATCCACACTTTGTAAAATCGTGTTTAAGCCGTTATACCCAGCATGATTTTATTGAGCTGGTGGACAGACACGGTTTGGCGTATCACCATAAAACCCTTGGGCAGTTATTTTGCGACAATAGCGCACAAGATATCGTTGATATTTTGCTAACTGAGTGCGAGTGGGCGGGTGTTAATGTTGCGCTGCGTAACGAAGTGCTTAGCGTTGAAAAAACCGCTACTGGCTATCTCGTGATCACAGAACAACAGTCATACAGCTGTGAGTCACTCGTTGTTGCCGCTGGTGGCTTAACCATGCCAAAACTAGGCGCAACACCAATAGGGTATAAAATTGCTGAGCAATTTGGCTTAAAAGTATTACCGACCATGGCAGCACTTGTACCATTTACCTTGCACCAACATGATAAGGACCGCTTTGAAGGGTTATCGGGTATTAGCGTGCCATGTATCGTCAGCAGTGAAGATGGCACAAGTTTTAAAGAAAACATCCTATTTACTCACCGTGGTTTATCAGGCCCCGCTATATTACAAATCAGCTCATTTTGGCGAGCAGGGCAAGCAGTGACTATAAACCTGTTACCAGAGCTTGATTTAACAGAGCAATTAGCAACATGGCGAGAAACCCAAGCACAAAAATCATTAAAAAATAGCCTAGCGACTATTTTGCCAAAACGCTTTATTGAAATACTGCATGAGAGTAAAGCTATTCCAGATTGCAATGTAAATCAGCTCACCCATAGCCAAATTGACGATCTAGCTAATTACATTCATAACTGGCAAATTAAACCCAACGGCACCGAAGGTTACCGCACAGCGGAAGTAACTCTAGGCGGTATAGACACCGACGAACTTAGCTCAAAAACCTTTGAAGCGAAAAAAGCCCAAGGGCTGTACTTTATTGGTGAAGTAACCGACGTAACCGGTTGGCTAGGAGGCTATAACTTCCAATATGCTTGGAGCTGCGGCTTCGCAGCAGGGCAGTATTGTTAGCTTTGTGTAGAGACAATAAAGTTTGCCCGTAGTGAGATATGCTACAACATGCTCATTTCTCTAGCTGATTTAAGGTTATAGATAATGAGCAGTTACACAATTCTTATTACACCTATTTTGTGTTCTTTTGCAAATCAAAAAAGAACCTCATCAGTTCTAACCTGCTTCCAATTAGCTACTTCGTCTAAAGACGTATCTTGAGTTGAAGCAAACATAAAAAATATGAAAGTCATTTTAAAACAAGTGTTTGAATATTTTTTAATGCCAAGTCAAATAATAACAAAATGTTCATATTTGGAACTTTGCAGCGTCTATGTGGTCATATTAAATTAGTGTTATAGGGAACACTTATTGTTTAGGGAACAAATATTGTGACAACGTGGCGCTGGCCTTTTATTATTTCATTACTGCTCCACGGGATAATTTTTTCAATATTAATGAGTGTTAAAACCCCAAAATTTGTAGCGATAGACACTCCCCCAATTAAAGCATACATGGTTAGTATGGCGTTGCCTAAGTCATTGCCTAGAATAGAAAAGAAGAGCAACCAGCACGACGAAGCCACGCTGTTGAAAAAGCTTGAAAAACCAATTATTCCTGCTGCAAATACGATTGTAAAAATTAAAAAAACAATAAAGCCTGTAACGCCCAAGGCACAAACAGACTCTAACAGCTATAAAAAAATAGACCTTAAATTAGGTTTAAAGAGCATACTAAAGCAACAGCAAAATACATTCCGATCAACACCTCCAACGTCACAAGCTTTAGCACAACCACAGCGTATTACAGTGCCAAAGGAGTACCAGCAAACCAGCATAGACCCATTAAAAGTTGAAAAGCAAAGCATGCAATTAACTATCTATCGCCTCGGAGATAACTGCTTTAAAAAGGTATCGATAGGAGCTGGTGTAATGCCAAAAAGTGACCTACCAGATAGTTACTTAGTAGGCACCACTTGTGCTAAAACAAAAGTAACCGACGCCTACGATCAAGCTATGAACAAATGGTTAGATAAAAAGTGACTACGGTGTGGAAGTTATTAGAAATAAAAAAGAGCTGGTACAAATTTTGTTAAGACAGCTATTTTGACAAACATGGAGTTAACCAATTCAGCTCAAAGAAGAACTTATACCCTTACCTCAACATAGTACCTGAGTTAATCGCAAAATTTCCTACTAACTAGTTAATGGTTACTTTTATCCTTGTTTTCTTGTTCAATCACTTCGTTTTACAGAACATGTATGTAAGTTAAAATACCTACTTCGGGCAAATACTCGTGTAACAACATATATATAAAATATAGAAGCACATAAAACACGCCATAATTTTTGTTTGCTTTATGTTCAAAAACTGATTAACATGAGCTCGTTCAATTGTTCAGCACTTACCCTAAGTGTTGGATTCATCAACTAACTGTGAAGGAGAAAATACTATGACAATTACATCAACATCCTTTGCAGGTCTTATCCGATAAGAAACTTGTTACTTAAACACGCTTTTATATATTAAGTACATTTAGGTAAGCATTGCGTTTAAACGCGTTCCTTTCGTTTGATTTCAAAATAGATCCAGACCTGCCAATTCGTATTTCGTTTTAATCCTATTTTTCTAACAAAGAAAAAGGAATTGGTATTATGGGCAAATCCGTCCAAAAAATAACTGATAAAGTTAGCCTTATTGCGTCTGCTGATACGTGGATTGAGGGGCTGGCGATACAGCAACTGATCAAAACATCAGAGCTAAATGGTATGCAACGCGTTGCGGGCATGCCTGATTTACACCCAGGTAGAGGGTATCCTATCGGGGCTGCATTTTTCACTACCAACAAAATTTACCCTGCATTAGTGGGTAACGATATTGGCTGTGGTATGGCGCTGTGGCAAACCACAGCCAAAGTAGCAAAAGTAAATCTAGATAAACTTGCCAAAAAATTTACACATATTGAGCTGCCACTTGATGAAAGTTGGTTCTCAATCATAGAAAGTAACAAAGCGGCAAAAAATATTACTACCAAGGGTTATGATAGTGCCTTGGGTACCATTGGTGGAGGTAATCATTTTGCTGAGTTTCAAGCTATTGATGAGATATACAATCAAAGTGCCTTAGATGAGTTAGGGCTAAGTAAAAAGCATCTTCAATTATTGGTTCATTCAGGCTCGCGTGGGTTAGGGCAATCAATATTGGTTGAACATATAGCGGGTCATAATCACGATGGCTTATGTGAAAGTGATGCTGACTTTAAAGATTACATGAGCAAGCATGATGAAGCTGTGCGCTTTGCTGAACTTAATCGTGAGCTGATCGCTAAGCGGTTTTTAGAGGCTATACGAGCAAATGGTGAGTGTACCTTAGATATTAACCATAATTTAGTATCGGCTAAAAACATTGACGGTTGTGATGGCTGGTTACACAGAAAAGGTGCTACACCGAGTGATAAAGGCTATGTAGTGATCCCAGGCTCTCGTGGCGATTACAGTTATCTTGTAAAACCTGTATTTACAGAGTTTATTGGTAATGATCTAACAGTGCAGGAAAGTATCAATACCAGTTTATTTTCACTTGCACACGGCGCGGGGCGAAAATGGCAGCGTGGTGAGTGCCATGGCCGATTAGGTCATAAATACAAGCGCGAAGATTTATATCGTACAGCGTTAGGCAGCAGAGTTGTTTGTGGTAATAAAGAATTGCTATACGACGAAGCACCACAAGCATACAAAAAGTGCGAAACGGTGATCAGCGATATGGTCGATGCAGGGTTAATTGAAGTTGTGGCTAAGTTACGCCCGATACTAACCTTTAAAACAAATGGAGATTGTTCATCATGATATTACTACAACTATCTGCTGGGCAGGGCCCTATCGAGTGTTGCAAAGCTGTTGGTTTGGCGCTGAAAACGATTGAAAAGCAATGTCGAGAAAAGGGCATAAGGCTCGATATTGTTGAAACCGTTGCTACTAAAGAGCTGGACTGTTTTAAATCGGTACTATTACAAGTTGGTTCAGGGCAGCTAGATTCAACAACAGCTTATTTAACAAAATTTTATTCAGAAAAGGAAAGCCAAGTTAAGCAATTGGCTCAGTCATGGCAAGGTACTATGTTGTGGGTGTGTCAAAGTCAGTATCGGCTTAAGCATAAACGTAAAAACTGGTTTTTTAGCGGGCAACTGTTCGATATTGATGAAAGTAAGCTTGATAAAGGCGTAACTTTTCAAACATGCCGCGCGTCTGGCGCTGGCGGTCAACATGTTAATACTACTGATTCAGCGGTAAGAGCAACTCACACAGCAACGGGGACTTCGGTACGTGTTGAGAGTGAGCGCAGTCAACATGCCAATAAGCGTTTAGCAAGTGTGTTGTTGTTTCAAAAACTAGAGCAAGTAGCGTTGGATAAAATGACTCAGCAAGAAACAGCACGTTGGCAGCAGCACTGGGAAGTTGAGCGTGGTAACCCTGTAAAAACATTCACTGGTGAAAAGTTTGTTTTAAACCGTGACTGCTCAGTTAATAAAGGAGTACATAATTAATGAAGGAACATAAAGTGACAAATGTACTTTTCATTTGTAGTCGCAATCAGTGGCGAAGCCCAACGGGTGAGCAAGTATGGAAAAATCACCCAGAGCTTGCTGTTAGCTCAGCAGGCACCAGCCCTAATGCAAAGAGAACAGTGAATGCCAAAATGATGCAATGGGCTGATGTCATATTTGTTATGGAGCAAAAACACAAAAATAGACTAAAAGCGCAATTTGGAGATTTATTAACGTATAAAGATATTCAAGTATTAGATATTGCTGATGAATACCAATATATGGATAACGAGTTAGTAAGTATTATAAAACAAAGCGTTGGCAGCTATTTAGCACTAACTTTAGTGTAGCGTTTTTTATCTTGTTTGTGAGTCGGTACGAACAAGATAAAACATTCGCGACTAAAGTCGTTCCTACATGATACAAGTACTCGTGTGAATGGCTTTAGTCACCAATAAAAGCTTTTTGCGACTACTATTTAAGCAGTTAGCTTATTGATTGTTAAAATAAAGGTTTTTGCTAGTGACAAGCCAGTAAAAACTTTTTATACTGCAACCCGCTTTAGTCGCTTAGGTGGTTAAACGCTTCAAAAATTTAGCTTTGTTTTTTAAAAACATAAGCTAATACAAAATGGCCCCTTAGCTCAGTTGGTTAGAGCACACGACTCATAATCGTTAGGTCCCCAGTTCGAGTCTGGGAGGGGCCACCACTTTTACACGATTTCCAAGTAAATTCCTAATAAACAAAATTACTCAGTTGTTCGTTTTATCAATACGATATTTACGCTTTGTTATTAAATAACAATCCTGAACTTGTATTACCTGCAGATGTAAATAAGCTATTGACTAAGGTTGAGACATTTTTTCTAACCGTTAACTGTATAAAACTTAATTCATCATCTAATTGCTTATTTAGCTCCGTTAATTGCTGTTGTTGCTGTGTTTTAGATAATGTTTCGTCATTTTTTACCGTTTTTATTTTATTCTGTAGTTGATCTATGTTCTTTAGAGTTTGTTCCTGCGAAGTTTCCTCAGGCTGTTTGGTTTCATCATCTTCTTTACTGTCAGTGTTCGCAATATTTCTGTTTTCAGAAGTGCTTGTTTTATCATTCTGAGACTTTACATCTACGTTGCTTGTAGTCGATTGTGTATTTAAATTATTTTGCTTTATATTATGTGATTCAATTTGTATTTGTGGATGAAAAGCATTCAACTTCATAAAGTCCTCTACGTGATAAAAAATTGACTGATTTTAGTTCAGGTCTGAATAAATATTTTTATGCACTTTTCGTTCCAAAAATAGGGTCTGTATTTTTAAGATTAAATATTACTAATTAAAGGTTATGTTAATGGCATTTAATGCTATTTCCTTAAAGGTGTGATAATTTGCCTCAATATTTTGGATACTTTTTTGTAAAAAATATTCTCATCAGTTTAGCTGTTGACAAACAAGCTGTTTGTTTTAAAAGTTCTCGAAGAATTACTCCTTGCTGTAATTCTGTAAGATTGATTGCGGTGTTGTAAAATAACAACTAACCTTAAGATAAAAGATTGGGGAGGTTTAATTAGTGAATGATAAATCAATGGAATGCGATAGAGTGTTGTGTAGCAATTGCACGGATGAAGAAAGCCTTGGTTTTGATTTTACAATGGCATTTCAACCAATTATAAATTGCCAAACTAACTCTATTTTTGGTTATGAGGCACTTGTTCGTGGTTTAAATAATGAATCTGCGTATTCAGTTATTTCTAAAGTGAATGATGCTAATCGTTATACTTTTGACCAGCTATGTCGCATTAAGGCAATTGCATTAGCCGCAAAACTAGGCGTTGATTCGATGTTAAGCATTAATTTCTTACCTAATGCTATTTATAAGCCAGAACGCTGTATTCGTACTACATTAGAAGCCGCTAAAAAATATAATTTTCCTACTCAACGTATTATGTTTGAGTTTACTGAAGTTGAGAAAATAGAAGATAGTGCTCATATAAAGCGAGTGGTTGAGTATTACCAGTCGTTAGGTTTTACAACAGCCACGGATGATTTTGGATCTGGTTATTCAGGACTTAATTTATTAGCCGATTTTCAGACTGATATTATTAAGTTAGATATGGAGCTTATTCGCAATATAGATTCAGATAAAGTACGCCAAGCAATTGTGACCCATAGCTTAAATATGTTTCGTGATCTAAATATCACTCCGCTAGCTGAAGGGATAGAGACTCTTCAGGAATATACTTGGCTAAAAGCAGCGGGCATAGAATTAATGCAAGGCTATTTATTTGCAAAACCAGGTTTTGAGAGTTTACCAACGATTGATTTTAATGACTATTGATTACTCTTTGGTAACGCGAGCGATAACAATGCTGCTAGGGCAATAAAGCAGCTTGAGATCCACAAGCAAGCTTCTAGCCCGTGTTGTTGATATACCCAGCCCGAAAGCACTGTGCCTAATAATCTGCCCATGGCATTTGCCATATAGTAAAAGCCCACATCAAGTGACACGCCATCACTATCAGCAAGGCTTACAATTAAATAGCTATGCAATGATGAGTTAATCGCAAACACCGCACCAAATATCAGTAAACCGATAATAACGGATGCTTGTATATAAAAGTCAAAATGCAGAGCTAAGGCAATAATGGCCGGTATAGCTGTTAAGTAACTGGCCCATAAAAAAGCGCTACGGCCACAGGGCACCTGAACTGATTTTTTTCCTGTACTCATTATGTTTGTAATATAAGGCGCAAAAGACTGCACTATGCCATAACCAATAATCCAGCATGCCATAAAGCCGCCAACCCACCAGTGATCCCAAGCAAATGTAGCCGCCAAAAATACCGGTAGCGCCACAACAAACCAAACATCTCTGGCGGCAAACAAAAATAGTCGTGCCGCAGAAAGTACATTAATTGCTTTGCTCTTAGAGAATAGCTCACTAAATTTGGCTTTATTTTTAGCTTTGCCTAAATCTTCTTTTAATGCGAATACACTAAATAGCCAAACCATAGTGAGCATGCAGATCATGATTAGCATTGCGCCATGAAACTCTAGCAAAGTCAGCAGTACACCACCTAAAAAGAAGCCAACACCTTTTAACGCATTTTTAGAACCCGTTAAAATAGCCACCCATTTGAAAAGCTGGCCTTGCGCGTCTTTTGGTACTAGTAACTTAATAGCGCTTTTGGCGCTCATTTTATTCAGATCTTTTGCGATCCCTGAAAGCGCCTGCGCAGCCATCACATAAATTACGGTGAGTGTATCTACAGGTGCCATAAGCATTGCCAAAGACACAATTTGTAATGCTAAGCCAATGTTCATGGTTTTATTCAGGCCGAATCGAGCTCCCAGCCATCCGCCCACTAAATTGGTGATCACACCAAAAATTTCATAAAACAAAAACAACATAGCAATACTAAGTGGGCTGTAACCTAATTGATAAAAATACAGCACCACGAGCATCCGCAGTGCGCCATCAGTTAAAGTAAATGCCCAGTAATTACCGGTAATGATCAAATATTGTTTTATTTGTGGGGAGAGTGCTGTGAATCGATCCACGGTTAATTATTCCTTGTCAGCTAGACCAACTTTACGTACCAGTTCCGCAGTTCGGTTCGCGTAGCCCCATTCATTGTCGTACCACACATAAAGTTTTACTTGAGTGTCGTTGATCACCATGGTTGATAGCGCATCAATGATGCTGGAACGAGGATCGGTTTTGTAGTCAATAGATACCAGTGGGCGTTCTTCGTAGCCCATAATGCCTTTTAGTTCATTTTCAGCAGCATCCTTAAGTAATTTATTTACTTCAGCAACGGTGGTACCGCGCTCAAGTTCAAATACACAGTCAGTAATTGATGCGTTAGTTAGCGGTACGCGAATAGCATGGCCATTTAGTTTACCTTTTAACTCTGGAAATATATGCGTTATTGCAGTAGCTGAACCAGTTGTAGTGGGGATCAAACTTGTGCCGCATGAACGTGCACGGCGTAAGTCTTTATGCGGCGCATCAATAATTGTTTGGGTGTTGGTTATGTCATGAATGGTGGTGATTGAGCCATGCTTGATGCCAATCTTTTCATGAATAACTTTTACTACTGGTGCTAAGCAGTTAGTTGTGCATGATGCAGCGGTAATGATTGGGTAAATCTCTTTATTATAAAGGTGGTCGTTTACACCTATTACTACATTTAAAATACCCTCTTCTTTTACTGGTGCTGTAACAACAACGCGTTTTACACCTTGATCTAGGTAAGCTTGCAGTAGTGTCTTGGTTTTAATTTTACCCGACGCTTCAATAACGACATCACAGTTTGACCAATCAGTCTGTTCTGTTTTAGTGTTTTGCGTAAAAGCAATTGTTTTACCATTAATTATAATAGTATCTTCAGTATGACTTGCTTCGTGATGCCATTTACCGTGTACTGAATCAAACGTCATTAAATGAGCGAATGTTTCAGCATTACCGCCTGGATCGTTAATATGGACAATTTCTATATCATGCCAATCAAATGCTGCGCGCATTGATAATCGGCCCATACGGCCAAAACCATTTATACCTACTTTTACTGTCATAATTACATCCTGATTAATTGTTGGGTTGTAAGTGCGGTAAAGCTAGCGCTTCATTACGTTAGCCAATGTTAAATTGTGCTGTGTTTATTAAAGTTATCGTTAACTGCAAAAGCTCACTTTATTAGGTCGTTTATGCATAGTCGCTAATCGCTTAAGGCTGTTGATGATCAGATGGAGATTACTTTCAGTGGTTGTACTAATAATCGTCTTGCTCCATTGTGGCAATCTTGGATTAATTTGGTAAAACACCCATTGTCCGTGCTTTCTATCTGTAATGATGCCGGCTTTCTTTAATACGGCTAAGTTACGCGATACCTTTGGTTGGCTTTGCTCTTGCAGTGCTACCATTAATTCGCAAACACATAACTCGCCATAGTAGTTGGTTAACATTAAAGTTTTTAATCGGATCTGATCAGTTAAGCATTTATAAAATATGCTTGGATCTATCGATAACTCGTTATCTTGATCTGAGATGGTACTACTACATAGTGGCACATACTGATGTGATTGCAGGTTATTAATATTACCGTGTACGTCAATAAACATATCCAGTCGTTTATCAAGTTCATAGAGGGTTGCGACAAAGGGCTCTAAACCTACCATTACTTTTGGATCTGCAATATCCCACGCAAGTTGCAACAGTGCGCCTTTATAAGCTCTGCATTCATTGTTTGCTCTTTCACATAGCGTAATAACATAATCAAAAGTCTTATCTGTAAACTCAGCTATATGTTTTGCGCTGAGCTCAGTTATCGGCAAGTTAAACTTTTGCAAACAATTAATTGTTCTAGGATCAATATCTTTAGGAGCGATCCCAGCACTATAAACATCAAAAATCTCTCCCGCTTTATTTCTCAGTAATACTTCTGCCATTTGTGAACGGGCTGAATTCTCAGTGCACAGAAAGAGCACACTTTGCTTTGAGCTATTACTTTGGGACATGTAAATTAAATATTCTGACTGACAATATCCATTAAGTGTATATATGAAATTTCATATATACAATACTAGTGTTATTAATATCAACGTATATGAATGTGAAACCCTATTTTAGAAGGATTGAACAATAGCGATTATCTATTTTTTAGATGTGTTTTTAAGCATCTTGGCTAAAAAGTAAGCGTAAGGCATGTTTTTTATAGTTTTCTTTAAAAAACGCTTGCGTAAAATTCGCCGCGCCCTATAATGCGACCCCACTGAGACGGCAGACAGCAACGCTTAGCGAGGCAAGAGTTAATCAGTTAGTCGAGTAAAACTTGAGTTTA
>NZ_JACJEQ010000046.1:0-15279 GCF_014164125.1 Pseudoalteromonas sp. SG44-8
ATCATTTACACCGCCAATGCAGATTACTATGGTGACGACAGCTTTACTTACACAGTTAAAGACAGCAATGGCGCGATATCTAACCTTGCTACTGTCACCATGACCGTGAACCCAGTCAATGATGCACCTTTAGGTATTCCGCAAAGTTTAATACTTGCTGAAGATAATAGCGTCTTGATCACCTTAGTTGGCTCAGATATTGAGAACGATGATCTAAGCTATCGTCTTGATGAAGGCGCATTACATGGCTCGCTTGTGCAGCAAAGTAATGATAGTTGGTTATATACGCCAAACGCTAATTATAACGGCAGTGATGGCTTTAGTTTTGTTGTTAATGATGGACAGTTAGATTCAACAACAACCCCGGTATCGTTAGTTATCACCGCAGTTAATGACGCGCCAATTGTGGGTCTACAAACTGGCGTTACTGATGAAGACATGCCAGTCGTTATGAACTTACTCGGTAGTGATGTTGATGGTGATAGATTAACTTATACAATCGTTAGTCAACCAACTCATGGCGCTGCGACTATCTCAGGTGAGCAAGTTACTTATCAAGGCAGTGCAAATTACTTTGGTGACGATCAGTTTAGCTATATAGCGAATGATGGATTACTTGATTCAGCACCAAGCACAGTGTCAGTAACGATTAATAGTATTAACGATTTGCCAGTGATTACTGGAGTACCAAGCTTAGCTATTAATGAAAATGACTTATATAGCTTTGTACCACTAGCGACAGATAATGATGGCGATAACCTCAGCTTCAGTATTGAAAATAAACCAAGTTGGTTGAATTTTGATACCACCACAGGGGAGCTATCAGGCAGACCAAGCAATGCAGATGTAGGAAGTTATGCAGGCATCACGGTGAGTGTAACGGATGGGATTGCAAGCCAAAGTTTAACCCCATTTACACTGACAGTAGTGAATGTTAACGATGCACCAACAATCAGCGGTTCACCTGCAACATCAATCGCGCAAGATACAGGTTACTCATTTACGCCAATTGTGTCAGATATTGATAATACCAGTTTATCATTGACGATTTCGAACAAGCCGAGTTGGGCAACGTTTGATAGCACAAGTGGTACATTAAGTGGTATACCGACACGAGATGACGTTGGTCTATATAGTAATATTTTGATCACCGTAAGCGATGGGCAGTTAAGCAGTACGCTTAACCCATTTAGTATTGATGTAACGTATGTAAATGCGCCGCCTGTTGCTAATGATATGGTAATGCGCGTTAAAGAAGATAATAACCTCAGTGTTAGTGCTCAGGTTAGCGACAGTGATAACGACAATTTAGTTATAGAAGTGGTCACTCAACCACAGTTTGGTAGCTTAACGGTGCAAGGAACGGTATTTAGTTATCAGCCACAGGCTGATTATCATGGTAGCGACACCTTTAGCTATTTAGTGACTGATGGTAAAGCAAGTTCAGCTGTAGCTATGGCGTTAATTACTGTTGAGTCAGTAAACGATCAACCGGTCGCTGTGGAAGATACCTTTGACTTAGCGCGAACTGAAAGCGGCCGTTATATACTTGATGTATTGGCGAATGACACTGATGTTGATGGTGATGTAATAACAATTATTGGTGCTAGGGCGTCAGTGGGTACAGTGAGTATTGTTGACCAGCAGCTTGTCTATCAATTTAGCGCAAGTACCCAAGGCACTATTAAAGTTGAGTATATTATTGCCGACCCAGCGCAAGCACAAAGCACAGGGTTTGCTTATATTAACTTTACTGATAGCCAAGCGGATGCACCAACCATTACACCTCCAGCTGCTGTGAATGTTGATGCAACAGGATTGTTTACTCGAGTTAAGTTGGGTACAGCTCTTGCGTTTGATAGCGAGCAAAACCCTCTACCTGTTACTACTATCAATCAAAGTATGTTGTTTACGCCAGGCGTACATCAAGTGTATTGGCAAGCGATAGACAGTAATGGTAAAACCACAACTGCTAGCCAGCAAGTAATGGTTCACCCGCAAATATCACTAGGTAAAAATAAAGTTGTTGCTGAGGATCAAAGTTATACCACTCGGGTTTACTTGAATGGACCAGCGGCAAGTTATCCTGTCACTGTACCTTACAGCGTATCTGGAACCGCAACATCAGATGATCATGATTTAATCAGCGGTGAAGTGGTTATTGAACAAGGCCTCGTTGGTGAGATCAACTTTAGAGTCTTTGCAGATAGTGAGATTGAAGCGGATGAAACAATTGTTATAACGCTTGACGATAGCCTTAATACTGGCGCGCAAGCCTCTAATATTATGACTATTTCAGAGAGTAATATAGCACCAAGCTTAGTTACGATAACGGAGCAAAATAATCAGCCTCGGCCATTTGTTTTAGCTAGTGACGATCTCGTAACAATTACAGCGTTGGCAACAGATAATAACCCTGGAGATAATATTTCATTTAGTTGGCAAGCAGCAGATGAACGGATTGTTGATCTAGGTAATGCGGCTGATACATTTGTGTTCTCTACAGCTGAACTCGATATTGGTATTTATGAAATAGCAGTAACCGCAACAGATGACGCTGTGGATAGCTTATCAACTACAGTGACCAGTTATGTTGAAGTGGTAGCTCAGTTACCTGAGTTAACAACTGCCGATACTGATAATGACTTAATACCAGACAATATCGAAGGTCTACAAGATAATGACCGTGATGGTATTCCTGATTATTTGGATAATATTAATGAATGTAATGTATTACCTGAGCAAGTAAATGAGTCAGCGCAGTTTCTTGTCGAGGGGGATGCGGGAGCATGTTTAAGAAAAGCATTCTCAAGCATACAAAATAGCAGTGGCGCAGCACAATTGTTTGAAAATGAATTGCCTGCAGATGTTGGGATGGATAACTCTGGTGGTTACTTTAGCTTTATAGTAACCGCCATGGAGCAAAAAGGTGAAAACTACCACATAGTGCTTCCGCAAAGAATGCCAATACCAGCGGGGGCGATTTATAGAAAGCTTATCAATAATGAGTGGATTGACTTTAATACCAGCAACGGCGATAAGGTCTATTCTACTCAAGGTGAGCAAGGGTATTGCCCTTCACCAAATAGTCAGCTGTGGCAAGAAGGGCTTAAAGAAGGTGACTGGTGTGTACAATTACGCATAACTGATGGTGGTATCAATGATGCTGATGGCGTAGCGAATGGTCAAATTGTTGATCCAGGCGGCGTTAGCGTTATGAGTAGTAATAACAGCGCGCCTGTTACACAATCAGATCAAGTAACTATTGCACTAGGTAATAGTATTGTTATTGATGTGCTTAGTAATGATAGCGATGCAGATAATGATGTACTGACGCTCACCAGTGCAAGTGTTGATTTTGGTGAGGTAGCAATCGTTAATAATCAACTTAGTTATCAACCATTACTTGATTTTATTGGTACTGCAACGATCAACTACAGTGTGTCTGATGGTAAAGGTGGAACAGCATTTGGTACAGCGACTGTTAGTGTGGTAGTAAACAGTGCCCCAACAACTATTGGTGATACTGCAAGCACCAATGACCGCACGCAAATAGTTATTGATGTGCTCTCCAATGATAGCGATGCGGATGGCGACGCACTTAGTTTAATAAGCGCGCAAGCTACGCAAGGCACAGTCACTATAAATAACGATGGCACATTGAATTACCAGCCCAAAGCAGGTTTTGAAGGTGTTGATTTTATTGAGTATACAGTTTCTGACAGTAAAGGTGCTGAAGCAAAAGGAGAAGTAAAAGTGACCGTAAAAGCTTATACAACCACCACGGTTAAAAATAGCTCATCAGGTAGTTTAGGCAGCACCATGGTGTTGTTAATGATTGGGTTAGTCTTTATACGTCGCCAATCAAAACTGACGCCATGGGCTTTACTCGCTACGGCTGTGGTAGTCAGTCAGCCTGTACTAGCTGGTGAGTGGTCTATGGATGGCACGATTGGTTATGCGGCCGTTGCAGGCTCCACCACAACTGATCAATCAGTCGAATTAGCGAATACTGAATACGATGATACCGATATTAGTTGGTCAATAGGCGCAATTTATTCGTTAGCGACTAATTGGCAATTTGGCGTACGCTATATCAACTTAGGTGAAGGTAGTATGACCTTTGTTGGAGATACGCTTGATCCAAGTAATGCGCAATTGAATGTATCACAAACCGTGCCGGTATTGTCACAAGGACCTGCGATACAAACAGCTTATGTATTTCCGCTGTTGGGCCAAGTTAAGAGTAAGGTTTTTGTAGGGGCTTTCCATTATCATTATTCAATCGATAGCCGCTCATCTACGGGGCAAAAAATTACATATAGTGACACCAATACACGCCCTTATTTTGGCGCGCAATTAGCTTATCCAGTGCTTGAAAATACAGATGTTTCAATTAACTATAGCCATTATAAGCTAAGAGAAAATGATGTAAATGAATGGGCGCTAGGGTTCCAATATCAATTTTAGGAGTCATTAAAGCGTAAATGAAACGGCTAGCCTTCTAGCCGTTTTTGCATTTAATACTTAAACAACCCAAGTTTAGCCACAATGCCTTTTTCAAGATCATTGAGCTGCTTAACTGTCTTATCAAGATGATCCGCTTCTTGGGCAAGCGACTTTGCGCCATGATTGATTTTTTCCATGGTGGCTAATACTCCTTGCGTAACCGAGGTTTGTTCTTCTGAACTGGCTGCAATGCGTTCATTCATTAAGTTTATCTCATCAACTTGTTGAGCGATATTATGAAAAACGCGTTGGCTTTGCTCGTTCGCGCTAGTAACGTCGGTACTCACTTGTTTGCTTTTTTGTGTGGCGGCTACACATTCACTGGCGTTGGTTTGTAGTGCAGTAATGATATTTTCGATTTCTGATGTGGAATGGTAGGTTTTACTCGCAAGTGCGCGAACTTCATCAGCAACTACGGCAAAGCCTCGGCCAGACTCTCCAGCACGTGCAGCTTCAATTGCTGCATTAAGCGCTAATAAGTTGGTTTGTTCGGCGATACTTTTAATCACATCAAGAACTTGGCTTATCTCACTACTGCGACTATCAAGTTGCTCTACCACCGTTGATGTGTGATCTAATTGATTTTCAAGGTCGTTTATCAAACTACTGTTATGACTCATCGATAGCTCGCCGTCTTGGCAAAGTCCTTGTACTTGCATTGTTTTATCCGCTGTTTGCGTCGCTCCAAGGGCAATTTCTTTAGTCGCTAGGGTTAATTGACTCAGAGAGGAGGTTGCCGCATCGGTTAATTGATATTCTTGCTCGGCTTCATATTTTGAACGCACTGTTGCTTCGTTTACTGTTGCGGCAATCACTTCAAGCTCGGTAGCTGTTTGCCCCAGACTTGAGATTATTTGCTGCACTTCATTAATAAAGCGGTTAAAGCCCGCAACTAAATGGCCAATTTCATCCGTAGATTGATAGTTTATTCGCTGAGTTAAATCGCCAGAGCCACGGGCAAGTTCATCCACCAATTGATTGACACTGACAATCGGTTTGATGATCAGTATGCGGCATACGCTAAGAATAATAATGCCTAACAAGGCAAATGAAATGGCAAGGGTGATAACCATGGTACTTAATGCTTTGTTGATGCCATGGTTTAATTCATCTTGGCTAAAGCTGATATGGATAGTACCAATTGGTTGTTCTGAGAATGTTAGATCAATTTGCTGCTTGAGCAATTGCTTTGTTGTATTGCTGGGTTTATCAAGTCGACCAAGTTCGATACCACGATGATCAATAACATGCAGTTGTTGAATATCTGGATTTTTAGCAAATGCCTGCAATATTTGCGCGATCAGGGGTTTATCATATGAGAATACTGGCTCGGCTAAAATAACCGTTAATTGTTGCTTTATCGCATCAACATTTTTATGCCATTGTTTGGTTTCATCATTTTTTAGTAATACGTAGTTTACCCCAATTACAAAGCTAAAAGTGACGAGTAAACAAATACTAAGCGCTGTGATTATTTTTCTTTGTAATGATTTCATTGCGTGTTGCTCTCGTTAAGTGGATCAAACCACAGTGCGTGTTGTAATAGTGGAGTGCGTGATGACAGGCTAGGGTTCTGTAATGGGATCACCTTTCGTGTTGCTAAGTTAGCTTTAGCTAGTACCATTTTTACTTGGCTGTCGTTAAAGAACATGGTGGTAAAAGTGCCATCGGCAATCATATCTTGTAGCGCAGAATTAAGCTGGCTGGCGAGAGTGTGGTTATCCTTAGCGACAAAGAAATATAACGGCGCGGTATATTTTAGTAAAATGTAAGGATCAACGGTCAGGTTTAACTCACTGTTATTAGCTATTTCATCCCATGGTTCGTTTACGCCACGGGGAAAGTAATCAAAGCGATTACCTTCTAACATCGGAAATAAATTAGGGTATTTTAAGGTAGTGATCACCTTTAAGCCATTCGCTTTGAGTATAGCGGTATCGGGCCACGTTTTGCCTTGTCCGGCGCTAAATTGATAGAGGTCTTTAATAGAGTTTACATGTTTAAATATATGCTGATTTTGTTGAGTGACCATCGCCAAGCGCATACCCAACAAACCACGAAATAAAGGGATATAAATTGCTTGATAGTCTTGCTCAAGCTGCTCAGAAGTCATGCTCCACATCACATCTAACTGACCATTTTTTACATCATTTAAAATACGTGCATTTGAAATGTCTTTATCACTTTCGTAAGGATGTATATATGCAAGGTTTTGCCTCGCTAATGCGGTTAGTAATAGTTTGTGTGGTAAGGAGGTATCACCTGAGTAGCTTTGTAATTTGATTGCTGCGGCGTTGCAATAGTTACTGCCGCAGAGAATCAATATATAAAGTAAATAGCGCATTAAAGACCGTGTTGTTATTATTGTGTTAATAATAAACTACGGTGCTTTTGCTATAAGCTCAACAGTTTGTTTTATGCATACGTATTCAGATCAGTTCGCCGTCAAGCGATTATGGTTGCGTGATCATAATCGCTATTTCGGTTCGGTAGTCACGAGCATATAAGCTGATCCGCACGGTTTTCTTGTCGATGGTATAAAACAACGTTCGGCGTTTATTATCACCGATAATAAGCTCAGACTTACCTAAAGCTTGTTGATAAAAAGCACTCACTTTTGTAATCGACTGAGCAACATAGCCAGTTTGTATCAGTGGGTAGTCATCGGCAATTTGTAATGAGTACTTAAAATCAGCTGGTAGCGGAACGCTGTCTAAATTTGCAGCGCAAGTCACTGAGGTTAGGCTTATTGCTAACATCAGTGGTGTTATTATTTCTATCACATCGGTTCCTACACGCTATTTTTGCTAAGTTAAATTTTATTTCGAATTAAATCTCTTACAATAAAGCGGGCTGGGTGAATCGCTTGGCTTACTCGTTCACTCAAAGGCTGTGGTTCATTGTTAAGTGCAGCAACTAATTGTTCTGCACACAGGGGCGCAC
Source organism: Pseudoalteromonas sp. SG44-8 (assembly GCF_014164125.1). NCBI lineage: Bacteria > Pseudomonadati > Pseudomonadota > Gammaproteobacteria > Alteromonadales > Pseudoalteromonadaceae > Pseudoalteromonas > Pseudoalteromonas sp. SG44-8. The sequence continues at coordinate 7,453 of NZ_JACJEQ010000046.1, forward strand.
TGCATAAGCCACGAGCCCCAAAGCCTGTGAGTATGTGTAGTCCTTGTTGTGGTTTTTGTAAGGATTGATATTGATAGCGTTTCCCTGCGCGTAAATTGGCAAACGCGTGAATATAATCACTTTGCTGCGGCCATTCTCCGGCCATAGGGAGGTGATCAATAAAACTACAACGTACAGCGGCTTTAGCTGCCGTGATCTCACCTAGACTACTGGCAAAGTCGGTTTGTCCATAAAAGTGAAGCAGTTGCTCGCGATTTGTTTGATTGTCTTGGTCTTTGACTGCGCGGCTTTTTGAGTTCTTCTCGAATGTTGCGCCCATACAGTGATGGTCTAAATAAGCAGGAGTAAAGTAGCCTTTATGACATAGCACGGTTTTTAGTTTACGTGATGCAGGACTTGCTTGTACATGGGATACTTGACCACGCACGCCAACAATTGGCAGAGCCTGAGTTTGTACAAAACGGTCGCTGTGCTCACCAGCACATACAATAACGTCACTAAATGGGCCAAACTGTTGCCCTTGGCTCAATAACAGCCAGCCTTGCGGGGTTTTCTCAAGCTGTTCGATATCACAATTAAAATGGCTTTTAATTGGTTTGAGTTTATGGGCTTGTTGGAACAGAGCGCTCACTAATTGTGGTGGGTTAACCCATCCACCTAACGGGAAATATACGCCAGAGTAGCCTGTACTTACACCGGCAATTTCATCACCTTGCTCAGGCGTTACGCCGTGCATGAGTTCATCTGGCCACAGCTGTTTATGTTCAATATTTTGATGGCGCTCAACTAAGGGTTGTTTGATCGCGTGTTGTAATACGCCGCACCATTGATGATCATAGTGAAAGCCATTCTCAGTGAGTTGCTGATAAAGTCGTTTCGCATATAAAAAACTGTGCGCAAAAAGCTCACTGTGCGGGGAGTTTTTTGCTTGTAAGTGCGGATAAATCGCACCTTGCACATTATGAGATGCGCCCATCGCGAGTTGGGGATCTTGGCAAAAAAGTTGGCTGTTAACCCCACGTTTCGCCAAGCTATATAAAATAGCGCTGCTGGCTATCCCTCCGCCAATGACAGCAACGTTTTTAAGTGAACTTTGCTGATGAGCCAGATAAGGTGGCGCCGATTGTGCTTGGTTAGCATGGGCTAAAGAACCAATCAGCATTTCATTTTTTTTGCCATGACCTTTGATTTTTTGTACCGCAAACCCTGCATCAGCAAGACCTCTACGTACAACACCTGCAACCGTAAAGGTTGCAAACGTGGCATTACTACGAGAAATATCCACCATTGAATTAAATAAGGCTGGCTGCCACATTTCTGGGTTTTTACTCGGTGCAAAGCCATCTAGATACCACGCATCGATAATACCTGTTTGCGGGTAGCTTATAGCTGCGAGTGATTCTTGCACATCGCCAAAATATAAATCGAGTATAATTTGACCATTGTCAAATTCAAGACGATGGCAACCAGCCAAATTAATCGGGTACTTAGCAAGTAACTGTTTACTCAATGGTGCTAAACTAGGCCATACTTGCAATGCCTTTTGCAGATCGTCTGTTTTAATCGGATACTTTTCAAAAGACATAAAATGTAAGCGCTGCACATTTTGTTGTGCTGGGTTGTGAACTTCTTGACTATGATGTTGCCTACTGGTTAGATTATTTTTAAATTGTTGCCATGTATTTAAAAAATTAAGCCCAGTACCAAAACCAGTTTCAGCGATAACGAAATGTGCACGGTCATGATTTTGTAATCGATGAGGCATATTATTTTGCTGGTAGAACACATAATCAGACTCAGCTTGGCCATCATCGTTCGAAAAGTAGACATCGTTAAAGTTGTCTGCAACGGGTGTACCTAAGTTATTAAAGTGAATTTCAGCGTTTTTAATCATGGCATGCAATTAATGAGTACTTTTTTTCATTATTTTACGTGTTTTCTTTGAAATAGTCTGGCGTTATTTATAAGCTAGAGGTTCAGAGTACAAGTGTACGCTAGAAAGCTGACCACTTCGTTGTAAGTTTCAGCGTAAAATAGAACACAATTTAGTATCAAGCTAAGGTAATTACCCATGAGAAGAGCCGTTATTACGGGCATCGGTGTTGTATCAAGCATCGGTAACAACAAAGAAGAAGTATTAGAATCGTTAAAAACAGGTAAGAGCGGAATCGCTTTTAACCCAGAATTTGCTGAATATAAGTTACGTAGTAACGTATCCGGCAAAATTGATATTGACGTTAAAGAGTTTGTTGATCGTAAAGCAATGCGCTTTATGGGCGATGCCGCTGCGTATTCGTATATTTCAATGGCACAAGCAATTGCAGATTCTGGTTTGTCTGATGATCAAGTATCAAATGAGCGCACGGGTATCATTGTGGGTTCCGGTGGTGGTTCATCTAAATGGCAGGTTGAAGCGGCTGACATTTTACGTGAAAAAGGCGTAAAACGTGTAGGTCCTTATATGGTTCCGCGCACCATGGCCAGTACAACATCGGCATGCTTAGCAACACCATTTAAAATTAAAGGTGTTAACTACTCAATCAGTTCAGCATGTGCAACATCTGCACACTGTATTGGTAACGCAGTTGAGCAAATCCAATTAGGCAAACAAGACGTTGTTTTTGCCGGTGGCGGTGAAGAGCTTCACTGGACATTGGCAATGGAATTTGACGCAATGGGCGCACTGTCTACCAAATATAATGAAACACCTGAAAAAGCCTCTCGTACTTATGATGCTAACCGCGATGGATTTGTTATCTCTGGTGGTGGCGGTATTGTTGTTGTTGAAGAACTTGAACATGCGCTTGCACGTGGTGCACACATTTATGCTGAAGTTGTTGGCTATGGCGCAACATCTGATGGCTATGACATGGTTGCACCATCAGGTGAAGGTGCTGCACGTTGTATGCGTCAAGCAATGCAAGGCGTTGACAGCATTGATTATCTAAACACTCACGGTACATCTACACCAGTAGGTGATGTAAAAGAGTTAGGAGCAATTCAAGAAGTATTTGGTGGTAATTCACCGATGATCAGCGCGACTAAAGCAATGACAGGCCATGCACTGGGCGCCGCTGGTGTGCATGAAGCTATTTTCTCACTATTGATGTTAGAGCATAGCTTTGTTGCGCCTTCAATCAATATTGATGAGCTAGATGAACAAGCTGCAGGCTTAAACATTATCACTGAGCGTAAAGACGTTGAACTAAATACTGTTATGTCTAACAGTTTTGGTTTTGGTGGTACTAACGCCACGTTAGTGATGAGTAAATATAAAGGCTAATTAAAAAGCCACATTACAATTAAAGCCGAGCAACTTGCTCGGCTTTTTCGTTTTCAAAGTCGGCTATGTTCGTTACAATAGCGGCTCTTAGTGCTTACTGGACTTGTTAATGAAAATTCTTGCAGACCAAAACATGCCACTTGTTGAGCAATATTTTGCTGATTTTGGTGAAGTAACGCGTTTTGATGGTCGTACATTACAAAGCGAACAGCTCATTGATGTTGATGTATTATTAACTCGCTCGGTAACCTCAGTAAATGAAGCACTGTTAATACATGCTAATAAATTACGCTACGTAGGTACGGCGACAATCGGCGTTGATCATATTGATACTGATTTACTCAAACAACGTGATATTGCATTTACGAGCGCACCTGGTTGTAATGCCGTTGCTGTGGCTGAATATGTGATCAGTAGCTTGTTTGCACTGTGCCAAGAAAATGCCTGCACCTTGGAACACAAAACCATTGGGATTGTCGGAGTGGGCAGTATTGGTAGCTGTTTGCGAGATAAATTAGCCGCGCTTAATGTCACTGTATTAGTATGCGATCCACCTAAGCATGAAGCGGGACAATTAGCCGAGCATACAGATATTGATGAGTTGTTGAGTAAAGCGGATATCGTCACTTTCCATGTGCCGTTAGTAACGACCGGTAAACATAGTACCTTGCATTTAATGAACAAAGCGCGTTTAGCAGCGCTTAAACCTGGCACTATTTTGATTAATGCCAGTCGCGGCGATGTGGTCGATAATCATGCTCTACTGGAAATTATGCGCGGTGGTGCCAAGCTCGATGTGGTATTAGATGTATGGGAAAACGAACCTTCTATATTAACTGAATTGCTTGAGTTTGTGCGTTATGCCAGTGTCCATATCGCAGGCCATACCTTAGAGGGTAAAGCACGTGGCACGCAAATGCTCTATGAAAAGTTGTGCGAGCTTAAAGGTTTGCAAACAGGCAAAGCATTAGCTGATTTTTTACCAGTGCCCGCGTTTACCCAAGTTACATTACAAGAAACCTTTAGCGAAGCTGATTTAGGTCAGTTGATCCATCTGGTTTACGATGTGCGTCGTGATGATGGTATTTTGCGATGCAACTTAGCAAGTGAAGGGTTTGATAGCTTACGTAAAAACTACCCCATTCGACGTGAATTTAGCACAGTCAAAGTGCTAGGTGCAGGCGCATATTCGCCTTTGCTGCAAGGGCTTGGTTTCGTAGTCGAATAACTTAAAATTTAAACAGCGGCCACAATGGCGGCTGTTAAACGAGGAATACACATGTCACAAAAATATAATGTTGCCGTACTTGGCGCTACAGGTCTTGTTGGTCGCCAAATTATTGAAACGTTAGAAGATCGTAAGTTTCCTGTTGATCAATTATTTTTATTGGCAAGTAGTCGCAGCGCTGGTGAAGATATTAAGTTTCGTGGTGAAACTATTGAAGTGCAGGACGTTGAAGGGTTTGACTTTAGCCTAGCGCATATTGGTTTATTTTCTGCCGGTGGCAGTGTGTCAGAAAAATACGCACCTATTGCCGCTGATGCAGGATGTGTAGTAATTGATAACACTTCGCACTTTAGAAATGATTTTGAAATACCACTGGTTGTGCCAGAAGTAAATGCAGCAAGCCTTGCTGATTTTAGAAATCGCAATATCATTGCTAATCCTAATTGCTCAACTATTCAAATGATGGTGGCATTAAAACCTATTTATGATGCATACGGCATCGATCGTATTAATGTATCTACTTATCAAGCAGTATCGGGTGCAGGCAAAAAAGCGGTTGATGAACTTGCAAAACAAACTGCTAATTTAATGAATGCACGCCCTGTAGATAGCGAAATATTTCCAAAGCAGATGGCGTTTAATGTTATCCCACAAATTGATGTTTTTGAAGATAACGGTTACACCCGTGAAGAAATGAAGATGGTTAACGAAACCCATAAAATTCTGGGTGATACCACAATTGCTGTTAATCCGACATGTGTACGAGTTCCGGTATTTTTTGGTCACTCAGAAGCGATTAACATTGAAACACGTATGCCGTACGACTTTGAACATGTAAAACAATTACTTAATGACGCGCCAGGGCTTGAACTTATAGAAGACGAAGGGGATTACCCAACCCCGGTTACAGATGCAAGTGGTAATGACATTGTGTATGTAGGGCGCTTACGTCAAGATATCTCACATCCGCATGGTTTAAATATGTGGGTTGTAAGTGATAATACCCGTAAAGGGGCCGCAACGAACAGCGTGCAAATAGCTGAAGAGTTGATAGCGAACTATCTTTAATTAAAAGCAAGAAAAGCGGCAGTTTGTCGCTTTTTTATTTTTTAACTGCCAAATAATTGCCGCATAGCTGCTAAAAGCGTATAAACTTAATCTTAACGATAAAAAACTCTTCCGGCTAATAAAGTTTAAGCTATTACGTTTCAAAGTGTTGCGATGGATATTAAGCCGCAACTGGTTTATAGTTTGCAACTGGAATAGAGCTTGCAGGAAAGACTTAATTAACTATTTATTTATGTACGTTATTTCTGCAAGAAATAATCAATGTTTAAGCGTCTAATTTAATGGCGCTGCGTTAACATTTAAACATTAAAGGATCAGCATGCGCGGTTTAGCTACACTCCTCTTATTAGCGTCTGCATTGGTGGTAACACCGATATACTCCCAAGACGGCAGCCAACTTAAAGGGCCTAAAGGCGTTGATTATGGCGTTCAAGGGCGTTCTATTGGGCCAATAAAGCCAACCGATACACTATGGCGTATTGCTGCAAAAGTGCGACCTGATAACTCGGTCAGTATTTATCAAGTTATGCAGGCTCTGTATGAAAAAAATCCGCAATCATTTTTAGATCAAAATCTCAATCATATGCGCGATGGTGCGTATTTAAAAATCCCTACCTTAGCTGATATCCGCGCAGTAAGCCCGGAGCTTGCCAAACAGCGTTCAGAGCAAGATGATGAGCTATGGGAAAAAAAGAAAAATGGCACGCTTACGAACAGCGAAATTACTGCTTCACAAACCAAAGTAACTCAAGCACGCAAAGTGGATGTTGATGAAGCTAAGCAAGAATTAAAACAAGAAATCAACAGCATTAAAACCCAACAGGGCAGTCAGCTTGTTGAATTACAAAAGCAGTTCAAGTCGTCAGTTGATAATGTCGAAGAAATTTTAGTTGAAAACAATAAATTAAAGCAACAGTTAACTGGTGTGTCTAAAGAGCTTGAAAATATTCGTGAGCAACTTGGTAAAGACAGTGAAATTCAACGCCAACTTTCTGAATTAATTGCAAAACAGAACGAAATTATAGAGCAACAACAAGCAAAAAAGCTCGAAGAGACTAGTGAGTTTGACTTTGCTGGGCTATTAGCCAATCCACTAGTTCTCATTCTATTAATGACAATTCCAGCGTTATTGATCATCTTTGCAATCGTGATGTTTTTACGTAAACGTAACAACAAAGAAGATGAAAGCACTGATGATGACGAATTTTTACCACAAAGCCCCAGTTATACTGCCGAGGATGAGCTTGATTTAGGCCCATCCCTTGATCCCATTGTTCCAGATCCAGTTCAAGAGGACGATGATGTAAGTATTCAGCTTGATGATCTTGAGAACGATATTTTACCTGATGACGACGATATTATTTTTGATGACAATATTGATGATGCGTTTGAAGATGGTGACAGTTTATTAAATCAAGACGAGCTAGATGGTTTACTGAGCGACGACATTGTATTTGATGATGAAAGCGACGAAGCTAAAGAAGAAGATGATGAACTTGATATCTTCATGCAGCAAGATTTTGATCAAGCAGATGATGATAGCTTAGGCGACGACATTGATTTAGATATTAAAGCCGACAACAATGATGGCGATATTCTAAGTGCATCAGATCTAGATGATTTATTTGCTAATGACAACGATGAACCGACTGCTGAATCAGATGACTCGCTTGACTCAGATGATGACTTAGCAGCACTCAGTGAAGAGTTAGCAGATGAAGATGATGACTTTGATATTGATGCATTGATTGATGAACAAAGCAGTAATCAACCGACAGATAAGAATGACGGCGATAACGACGAATTTGATTTAGACGATATTGACAGCCTTATTGATGAAGCTGGCGATAAAGCGACTGCAGAGCCGGATCTGGCTGAAGAAGACGAATTTGATCTAGACGATATTGACAGCCTTATTGATGAAGCTGGCGATAAAGCGACTGTAGAGTCGGAGCTGGCTGAAGAAGACGAATTTGATTTAGACGATATTGACAGTCTAATTGATGAAGCTGGCGATAAAGCGACTGTAGAGCCGGAGCTGGCTGAAGAAGACGAATTTGATTTAGACGATATTGACAGTCTAATTGATGAAACTGGCGATAAAGCGACTGCAGAGCCGGAGCTGGCTGAAGAAGACGAATTTGATTTAGACGATATTGACAGTCTAATTGATGAAACTGGCGATAAAGCGACTGCAGAGCCGGAGTTGGCTGAAGAAGACGAATTTGATTTAGACGATATTGACAGT
>NZ_JACJEQ010000047.1:0-14776 GCF_014164125.1 Pseudoalteromonas sp. SG44-8
CGAATATTTAAAACCGAAGTTTTATTTAACTCTCTGAGTTGTTCGTGCCTCGCTATGCGTTGGCGTTTCCCGTCTCAGTGGGGTCGCATTATAGGGAGATCCAAAAACAGATCAACACTTTTTTTGATCTTTTTTGATTTAATTGACTGTTCGAACAAATTTAGTGCATAAAGGTGGTTTTTAATACAATAAAAGGGCTTTTACAGCCCTTTTGTTACTTAACAATAAACTTCCAACCAGCTTTTGCTTGCTGTTTAGACTCTTGTTGGAGCTCACTTGCCATTAGCGGGTGCGCTTTTAGCCAATCATTTTCAAATATTAGTGTTAGAGCGTCATTATTAACAGTTAATACTAATTTTGGTAATACATCATCTTGGCGACGCATTGATAAGATCACTGCGATCCTAAGCAACCGTGTTACATACTGAGTAAGCTGAGCATGGCAGCCTAAATACTCAAAAACATTCTTTTGCAGATCTGAACGATGTGCATTCGCTACAGCCGCAATAATTTTATGCTCCGATTGTGAAAAGCCTGGCATATCGGTGTTTTCTAAAATATAAGCGGTGTGCTTTTGATATTGCTTATACTCAATTAACAAACCAATCTCATGCAATTGCGCAATCGCTTTTAGTAAAGGCAGGCCACTATTGTTGAATAGTGGCCACTGCTCGCTGACTTGAGCTGCGAGGTGACTGGCGAGTTCTGCAACTCGGTTCGCTTGTTTTTGATCGACATGATAACGGCTCATCAGGCCATCAACAGTGCGCTTTCGAATATCATGATTATGAAACTCAGGGATCATGCTATAAAGCACACCTTCACGAAGTGCGCCTCCTGCTAATCCCATTTTATCAATTTCAAGCGCTTCGAATAAAGCAATTAAAATAGCGAGCCCTGACACAAAAACTAAACGTCTTTCTTCACTAAGCCCAGGTAAATCTAGCTCAGCGATGGTCTCATAGGCGATCGATTGCTTTTTAATTTTATTGAGTTTATCTAAACTCAGTGTTTCATCGAGTGATTGTGCCACCATAATTTCTTGGATAGCTTGTACAGTACCCGATGCACCTGATGCAATCTCCCAACCCGCCACTTTATAACTTGGCGCTATATCATCAATAACTACTCGTGCGGCTTTAATAGCAGCATTGAAATTAGCGTCATTGAGTTTACAGTCTTTAAAGTAACGTTCTAGGTAGGTAACACAGCCCATGTTTAGGCTTTTATAATGTAGTGCGTCGAATCCCTTACCTATAACTACCTCAGTACTGGCACCGCCAATATCTATTACTAGTTGGCGACCACTACATGAAGATGTATGCGCAACGCCTTTATAAATAGTGCGCGCTTCTAGTTCACCACTAATGACATTAATTTTATGCGCAAGGATTTGCTCGGCTTTGATTTTAAATTCATCAGCATTCGTTGCTAAGCGCAAAGTAGCGGTGGCAACAATAGTAATGTTGTTTTTAGGGATATCTTGAAGACGCTCTGCAAATAGTGCGAGACATTCCCAGCCTCGTTGCATTGCTTCTGTGCTCAGTAAATTATCATCATTTAGCCCTGCGGCTAATCTGACTTTGCGTTTAACTCGGCCTATTGTTTGTAAGCCGCCAGCAATTGACTTAGCGATCAACATGTGAAAACTGTTAGATCCTAAATCAATTACTGCATAAACATTTTTTTGCGGTTTAAGTTGCCCCACCGTTCAAAAACCTCTAGTTACTACTACGACTATAACGACGGTCGCAATTACGACCGTGCTTTTTGGTAACTATTGTTTGGTCTACGTCCGCTGTTGTTACTACGACTACGTGGGCCTGTTGAATAATTACGCTTTCTTTGAATAGTAGGCTTAGTTAAATCATCAAGCAATGCACTTTTATCATAATGTGATAAAGGAATGCTGTGCTCTATGTATTCTTCAATTTCATGAAGATTATATGCGTACTGCTCACATGCAAAACTAATTGCCTTACCTGATGCCCCAGCGCGTGCTGTACGGCCAATACGATGAACATAATCTTCACAATCATCTGGTAAGTCGAAGTTAAATACATGACTCACTTCAGGGATATGTAAGCCACGAGCAGCAACATCTGTTGCCACAAGGAAGTCTAAATCACCTTTAGAGAATTGCGCTAAAATTGATTGGCGTTTTTTCTGATTTACGTCACCAGTGAGCATTCCCACCCGGTGTCCATCAGACTTTAACCATGCATAAACCGTTTCACAGCTATGTTTAGTATTTGCAAACACAATGGCTTTCTCAGGCCATTCTTCTTCAATCAAAGTTAATAACAGCTTAACTTTATCTTCTTGAGAAGGATGAAATAACTCTTCAACAATGCGCTTGCCAGTTTTCACATCAGGTTCAATTTGTACATGCTCTGGGTTTGTCATGTGCTCAAACGCCAGTTCTTGAACGCGATACGATAACGTTGCTGAAAATAATAAATTAAGGCGTTGTGATGTATCCGGCATACGGCGGAACATATAGCGAATGTCTTTTATGAAACCCAAATCAAACATACGATCGGCTTCATCAAGTACCACTACTTCGATTTCATTGAGGGTGTAACACCCTTGTTTATATAAATCGATTAAGCGCCCTGTGGTGCCAATTAAAATATCAACGCCTTTTTCTAATTGTGCACGTTGTTTTTCGTAATCTTCGCCACCATATACTAAACCTAAGTTAAGATTACAGTGTGGCGCTAAAATTTTTGCATCTTTGTGGATCTGAATCGCAAGCTCCCGAGTAGGGGCCATGATCAGGGCTCTTGGATGTTTACTAGGTGCTTTGCTAGATTGTAATAACCGATGGCACGTGGCAGTTAAAAACGCCAACGTTTTGCCTGTACCTGTTTGTGCTTGACCCGCAATGTCGCGGCCATCACAAATAAAAGGTAGGCATTTAGCTTGTATGGGTGTGCAATATTCAAACCCACTTTCGGTTAACCCGGCAACCACTTCCGGTGCAATAGCAAAGTCTGAAAACTTTTTATCGGTCAAATGTGTCTTAGTCATAGCGTTTAAGCATAACGTTTAAACTTGCAATAAGAAACAAGAGTGTTTAAATACGCATTAAATAATTCGCCTAACTTATCGGAGAGCGCAATGAGCGAGAAAATTATTCAATTAACTGACGATGGCTTTGAAGCTGACGTTTTACAATCAGACAAGCCTGTATTAGTTGATTTTTGGGCAGAATGGTGTGGACCGTGTAAAATGATCGCGCCAATTCTTAATGAAGTGGCAGAAGAGTTTGATGGCCGTGTTGTAATCGGTAAATTAAACATTGACCAAAATGCGGGCACACCACCTAAATTTGGTATTCGTGGTATCCCTACGTTACTTCTTTTCAAAGAAGGCCAAGTTGCGGCAACTAAAGTGGGTGCACTTTCTAAAACTCAACTTGTTGAGTTTTTAGAAAACAACATCTAAAAATATGCCTAAAAAAAGGGCAACTGCCCTTTTTTTTAATTTTTTTTGTATAAAGACTGGACGCCTAGCGAATGACCTGCTAGTTTATAAAGCCAACTAATCCTTAGTTTACCAACAAACCTCTCTCACTAATCAATATCGATTATATGAGCATGATAACTGTAATAAAGAACCCACCAATATGCATTTACGCGAATTAAAAGACAAGTCGATCAAAGAACTTGTAGACTTAGCTGAGTCCATGGGGCTCGAAAACGTAGCCCGCTTAAGAAAGCAAGATATTATCTTTGCTATCCTTAAAGCCCACGCCAAAAGTGGAGAGAACATTTTTGGCGGTGGTGTATTAGAAATCTTACAGGATGGTTTTGGTTTCTTAAGATCATCAGAAGCCTCTTACCTTGCTGGTCCTGATGACATTTATATATCACCTAGCCAAATTCGTCGTTTTAGTATGCGTACTGGTGATTCTATAATGGGTCTCATACGTCCACCTAAAGACGGTGAACGTTACTTTGCATTACTAAAAGTAAACGAAGTAAATTTTGATAAACCTGAAAACTCTCGCACGAAAATTCTTTTTGAAAACCTTACCCCGCTACATGCAAACGAACGTTTACGTATGGAACGCGGTAATGGTAGCACCGAAGATATTACTGCTCGAGTACTTGATTTAGCCTCACCAATTGGCCGTGGTCAACGTGGTTTATTAGTAGCACCGCCTAAAGCGGGTAAAACAATGCTACTACAAAATATTGCGCAATCGATTACCCATAACCACCCAGATGCGACATTGATGGTACTACTTATCGATGAGCGTCCAGAAGAAGTTACTGAGATGCAACGCCTAGTAAAAGGTGAAGTTATTGCATCAACGTTTGATGAACCAGCAAGCCGTCACGTACAAGTTGCTGAAATGGTAATTGAAAAAGCAAAACGTTTAGTTGAGCACAAAAAAGATGTAATCATCTTACTGGATTCAATCACACGTTTAGCACGTGCTTATAACACGGTAATTCCTTCATCAGGTAAAGTACTTACTGGTGGTGTTGATGCTAACGCCCTGCATAAACCAAAGCGTTTCTTTGGTGCTGCGCGTAACGTTGAAGAAGGCGGTAGTTTAACTATTATCGCAACTGCGCTTATCGATACCGGCTCTAAGATGGATGAAGTTATCTACGAAGAGTTTAAAGGTACTGGTAATATGGAATTACACTTAAATCGTAAGATTGCTGAAAAACGTGTATTCCCTGCAATCGACTTTAACCGCTCAGGTACCCGTCGCGAAGAGCTACTGACTAAACCTGATGAACTACAAAAAATGTGGATTTTACGCAAAATAGTTCATGAAATGTCTGAAATTGATGCCATGGAGTTTTTAATTGATAAACTCTCTATGAGCAAAACGAATGATGAATTTTTTGATTCGATGAAGCGTCAATAATTCTCTTTACTAGATTCTAAAATGCCTGTTAATACAGGCATTTTTTTTGCCTATCACTAAATCTCACTCCTATTATAAATTTGTTTTATTAATCTCTTTGCTCTGTTTCCTATAGACGAAAATCATCAGACTGCGCAGTATTGAGTAAATATTAAAACTGCGATTATTTAAATCTAGCACGCAGTAATGCCACTCAATAAAACGCTCAACTCGCTTTATTGGTTAGTAGTAACTTATAGCCTTAATGTAACGACCCATTAAGCTTATATATCGCTCTTTTAAGTCAGCTGTTGTGATAGCTGCTTAATCAAATCATCTACTAATTCTTTTACGTCTGCATCACTGCTGGGGTTATGTTTTTGTGATAAGAGTGATTTATCTAAGCACATCGCTGCATTAGCTACATCAGTTAATGAAAATATCTGTGCGGCACCAAGGATACGATGGCTATCTTGCTGTAATGCAATATAGTCCTTTGCTGCAAGGTGCTGTGTAAGTGATGCTATTTCATCATCAAAGCTGGCAATAAAACTCGTCACTAAATCGCTAATATCAGGATTAGCTAAAGGTAGCGTGCTGGTGCTATTTAAATGCGCTGCGAGTGCTTGATAAAACGCTTCTTTTTCTATTGGCTTACTTAAATAGCCAGTAAATCCCATCGCTAAGTAATTATCTATTTCATGACTCATTGCATTAGCTGTTAACGCAAAAATAGGTTTATTAAAACCACACTTATTTAACAGTTCAAATGCACTAAGGCCATCCATTACTGGCATCTGTATATCTAGTAAAACAACATCTGGAAATTCACTGAGGCACTGTTCAACTGCTTGCTCACCATTACTTACTGAGATCACTTCAAGGCCAATCGACTTTAAAAAGCGCGTTATTAGTCTACGATTGTCGGGATGATCTTCTGCTAATAATACTCGCCCAACTAGACCTTTAGTTGCAGCTGGTTTTGAGTTGTCGGTAGCAATAAGGGTTGGCGCATACTCTTTACATGGCACATTAAAAATAAACTCACTGCCTTTACCATGCTCACTTTCAACACTAATATAACCCCCCATCATAATTGCTAATTGCTGGGAAAGACTCAAACCAAGTCCTGAACCACCGAACCTGCGAGTGATGGTATTATCGCCTTGTTGAAAACATTCAAAAATGTTTTTTATTTGCTCTGTATTCATACCAATCCCCGTATCAATCACTTTAAAGCATACGCCTTGTTCGGTGTGATTAATATCCAGAGTAACACTGCCGTGCTCGGTAAATTTGATCGCATTAGTCAGTAGGTTTATTAGTATTTGCTTAACGCGGATCATATCTAACTTAGTCCAATAACTCGAGCCTAAGTGATTTTCTAATAGCAGCGTTAAACCTTTACTTTTAGCCTGCATACTTGACATAGCATAAACATCATTAACAAGCTCCACGAGGTCAAACTCGCTAACATGTAAATCTAAACGGTTTGCTTCTATCTTACTAATATCGAGCACATCATTAATCAAATCTTTTAAATGATCGCTATGTTTTTTAATAACTAACAACTCTGTTTGTAATTGCTGGGGCTGATATAAACCATGCAATAAGTCGTCTGTTTGCCCTAAAATAGCGGTAAGTGGTGTGCGTATTTCATGGCTGATATTAGCCAAAAACTGGCTCTTAACTTGATTCGCGGCACGTAGCTCTTGTGCCACATATTGTAATTCTTGAGTACGTTGCTCAACTTTTTGCTCTAATTGGGCTTTAGCCTTTTTTTCGATTGCACGGCGATATAATACAACTGCACAGATCAATACCAACATCAGCACAATAGACAGTAAAATAGTTAACTGTGAACGTTTTTCAATCTTTAATTCTTGTAGGCTACGCTCTTGTTTAAGCTGTTTAATTTCTTGGTTTAACTGGTTCGACTGAAACTGAGACTGAAATACATTTAACGCTTTCATGACCTCTTCACTGGTTATGCTACGTTGATAATCAACAAACTGTTGGTGCAGATGAATAGCCCGCTTATAGTCACCGGCACCAGCGCTTAATAACGCCTCGATACCTAAGCCGTCTTTAATACGCAATTCATCTTTATATTCTTTGGCTAGTGATATTGATTGTTGTAAATTTTGCTCCGCAATATCAATATCCCCCATCACTAATTGCACTTTAGCTAAAACATGTAAAGAAGCTAACCGTAAGGATTGATTATCTATCTGCTGAGCGTATTTTTGAGCTGCTTGTGCGTGATACAAAGCAGCATCCAACTCATCGATTTTTAAATTTATGTTAGCTAAGTTGGTATGCTGTACAGATAACTGATAGGCATCATTTACACTTTGATAATAGCGTAAAGCGAGCTGGTAATAGTGCAACGCTAATTGATTTTGACCCGACTCAGTATAAGCAACACCCATATTGCCATAGGAACGAGCAATCCCCTCTTCATCACCCAATTGCTGAAATACATCGAGCACTTCGCGATAAATTTCGAGTGCCGAATCATAGCTAGATAAACGAATATAGATGCCCGCAATATTATGAAGAATATCAGCTTTGTCTTGCGCGCTACCATCTATTTCATAAAGTGCTTTTGCCTGCTGGTAATGATCTAAAGCAAGCTCCATGTTGTGCATATTAAAATATGCAAGGCCAATATTACTTAGCAAGTTGGCTTGTTTTAATGGACTCTTTAAACGTACCGCTAAGTTTAACGCACGGCTGTAATCAATAATGGCTTGTTGTAATAAACCTTGAAAATATTGCACCACGCCCTGCATTTTTATTGCTCGAAAATGTAACTCAGGCAGATTTTCAAATGTACTATGCTGCTCAAGCAACTGATAATAATGCAATGCTTGGGGATAATTACTCAACTCAAACGCACGCTCAGCTAAACCAGAATAAATAGCAACTTGTTGCTGATTTGATAATTGTGTAGACAGTAACTGGGTTGCTAACAGCTGCTTTTCAGACCATTCATCCGTAACTTTAAATTGTTCAAAAAGTGCTACTTGTTGTTGAGCATTACCTGATTGAGAAAAAACGCCAAGCATACTAATAGAGCAAATAAATAATAGGCGCTTAAACTGACCCAGCATAATTTTTTCCTTGGAATTTTGTTAGCAGTAGAAGCTATGATAGTTTAGTCAAGATACACCAATAACTAGACTGTAAACAATGCTTAACCCACTGATTGATGAGATTTTCGAGTTAATTTTAACGAAGCACATTTGGAAGGTTCACACTTTAGCGTTGGAATTATCTAAGCGAGGTGTAGTTAATAACTTAGATACAGATCCATACCGTGATCTGTTTAAGCGTAACTTTTTAATTATGAATGCACTTTATCAACTGCAACAACAACTGTTGCCAAATCAATATTTATTGGTAGCCAGTTTACATATAGAGCTCACCGATAATCCAGATAAGATAACTATTGCAGCGCATGACTCATTACAAACGTACTATCTAGATTGGCAAAATTACGATGCTTCGATAACAGAAGTTAAATCACTGTTAGATGACTTTTGGCGTACTTTTCGTGCATCACCAACAATAAATACGCTTGATCAACAACAACGCCAGACATTATTAAAGCGCTGGGAATTACCTGACGATTTTTCTATGCAGGCATTGCAAAAGCGCTGGCGGCAGTTGGCAACACAATATCATCCAGATAAACAACATGGTAATGCAGAGCAGTTTAAACAGTTAAAAAATGAATATGAGCAGCTTAGAGCAAGCTGCTCAAAAACATCATAAGCAATAATTAACGAGTTAAACGACGGGCACGAATTTTACGCCCTTTAATATTACCTTCCGTTAATTTTCGTAGCGCGGGCTTTGAGCTATTACGTTCGACAGCCACAAAAGCCACATTATCAAGCACATTAATTTTACCGACTTGACGTCCGGCAACACCATCTTTACCGGTTAATGCACCTAAAATATCACCTGCGCGTACCTTTTGCTTTTTACCTGAATCGATCATTAGTGTCACCATTTGTGGTTTGTATGGTGGCTTTTCAAGTAGGCTAAACGGCGGTAATTGTTCTGGTAAAAAATCACATTCATAATGGTCTCCAATTTGTGCCACTTTGAATTGTTCTGCATCGCCATAAATAGAGCATGCAATGCCTTTTTTACCAGCACGACCAGTTCGACCAATACGGTGTACGTGGGTTTGTGGGTCATGGGCAAGGTGGTAGTTAATCACCATATCCATATCATCGATGTCTAAACCGCGAGCGGCTACATCAGTGGCCACTAAAATCGAGGCGCTTTTATTAGCAAAGTGGATCAAGGTGCGCTCACGATCTCGCTGCTCTAAATCACCATGCAATGACACGGCACTGAAGCCTTCATCAGCTAAATCATCACACACCTGTTGAGTTTCGACCTTGGTATTACAAAACACCACACAACTTTCTGGTTGAAACTTCAGCAGCAACAATTTTAATGTATTAAAACGTTGTTTGTTATTATCCATTTTATAAAAGTACTGTTTAATAGTACTTTTTTCTTGCTCTTCTTCAACCTTCACCATAACAGGATTGCTTAATACACGCTTGGCAATCGCTTCTATTGCGCGCGGAAAAGTGGCGCTAAATAATAAAGTTTGACGCTGTTTTGGAATACGCTCAATAATTGCATCCAAAGTGTCTTGAAAGCCCATATCAAGCATTTGATCGGCTTCATCAAGTACTAGCGTGTCTACATCATCTAAACGTAGCGTACCTTTGCGAATATGATCATCTACACGCCCAGGTGTGCCAACAATAATATGTGCACCATGCTCTAGTGAACCAATTTGTGGACCAATCGACACGCCACCACATAGAGTTAATATTTTTATATTGTGAATACCACGCGCTAATTTACGCATTTCCACAGCTACTTGCTCAGCCAACTCACGGGTTGGACAAAGCACTAAAGACTGTATACGAAAACGCTTAACATTAAGCTTGGCCAACACACCTAAACTAAATGCGGCAGTTTTACCTGAGCCAGTTTTAGCTTGTGCAATGATGTCTTTACCTTCAAGCACTGGCGGCAGGCTTTGCGCCTGTACAGCGGTCATTTGGGTGTAACCTAAAGTCGATAAGTTATCGACCAAACCTGATGGTAAAGCGAGTGATGAAAAAGCTGTAGCGGTCAAAGTAATTTCCAGTGCAATAAGTAAACATGAAAAGCCGCTGCAGATGCCCGACTTAGTTATGCTGCATAATAGCAGAATATACAAATTGCTACCATTAAGCTGACCATATTCTCAATAAACATTCACCATAACATCGCCACCGATAGGCATTTATCTCATCTACTTTTGTTGCTCAGTATTAAATGCTTTAATAACTCTCACTTGAAAATATAACCAGGTCAATAATGAAAAAAATCATCACCGGATTACTGCTCGCCGGCAGCTTTTTAGCCAATGCCGCCGAGCCTGAATTTACCGCAAAGCAACTTCAGCAAGTCACCGAACTAAGAACTAATGCCAGTAACAGCGAGTTAAGCTATCAATTGCTTGAATCGCTTACTACTGAAATAGGACCTCGCTTACCTGGCACAGAAAACGATAAAAAAGCCGTTGCGTGGGCCCAAGCTAAATTTAAAGAGCTTGGTTTTGATAAAGTATGGCTAGAAGAAGCAACCTTTCCTGAATGGCGCCGTTTTAGTGAAAGTGGCAAAATTTTAACGCCAAGCGAGCAACCTTTGCACCTAACAGCATTAGGCCACAGCGTTAGCACACCGAAAGATGGCATTACCGCTGAAGTCGTATTATTTGAAACGCTTGATGAACTTATCGCAGCACCAGCAAACAGCTTAAAAGGTAAAATAGCTTATATAAATTACCATATGAACCGTCATATTGATGGCAATGGTTATGGTCCTGCTGTTCGTGCTCGCTCAACAGGTTCAGTTGAGGCTGCAAAAAAAGGCGCGATTGGTTATATGATGCGTTCTGTTAGCACCGCACACCACCGCTTTGCTCATACCGGTGGCAGTCACTATCAAGAAGGTGTTACGAAAATCCCTAATGTGACCATTGCTAATCCTGATGCAGATCAGCTAGCTCGCTTAGTTGCACTAGGTAAAAATGTTACCGTAAATATCAATGTGCAAACTGAAGATCGCGGCCAAGGTAATGGCTATAACGTGATTGGTCAGTTCAATGGCACACAAACCCCTGAACAGTACGTACTGATTGGCGGTCATTTAGATTCTTGGGATTTAGGCACTGGCGCACTTGATGATGGTGCAGGCGTTGCGTTAACCATGGCTGCTGCCAAACATATTAGTGAAATAAAACGTCCTAAACGCAGTATTCGTGTAGTGTTATTTGCCGCTGAAGAGCTAGGATTATGGGGCGCTAAAGCTTATTTTAAAAAGCATGCAAATGAACTTGATAAAATTGTTGCCGCCGCTGAATCTGACTTTGGTGCTGATGTAGTGTATGGCTTTGAATCGAATGTCTCTGCAGCCTCGTTGCCAGTAGTGCGTGCAATAGCCAAGCAACTTGCGCCGCTAAATGTTGAATACATAGGTAAAAATAGCGCTAATGGTGGGCCTGATTTAATTCCATTTAAAAATGCCACCAGCGCGCCAATTTTTGAGCTGCACCAAGACGGTACTGATTACTTTGACTACCATCACACTGCTGATGATACGCTTGATAAGATCGATCCGGCTAAACTTAAGCAAAATACCGCAGCATATGCTGTATTTGCGTTTATGGCAGCTGATGCTAAAACTACAATTAAAGCAAAGCCTGTAGCGAGTAAATAAGCTAACCAAACATACTTTATTACAATTTTTTACTTTGCATCTAACCCTCCTTGTTTTAATTTAACGTAAAACAAGGAAGGGGAAAAAAGGCCATATGCTACTATTCAATACCAGCGATTCATTGTCGTTTTTCAGCCAAACAAAAACCTGCCCATACTGTCATCACGATGACTATCGACTACAAAACCACAGCCGCTTTTTGCGTTTTTCAATTGTCCCTATGCTGCCATTAGCATGGCATTACCAATACCAGTGTAGCCATTGTCAGCACAATGTGCAGCTTTCAATTATGCAACTGCCATGGTTAGAAAAGCTTTCTTTGATCAAATATTTTATAGGCTCGATATTACTTATCTGGTTATCAATTTACTTCTATACACAACATCTTGATGAGCTAAAAGCCAAGCAAGCAATACTCAGCCAGCCACAAGCATTCGATACTTACTTGGTACATGCTGATAAGTTTTCTAACGAACCATTGCGCCCTGAAAACCTAAAAGTAGCCCAAGTACTCGAGTTTGATGACCAAAATATCACCTTTCAAATCAGCAATTATCGCTATAAACGCGACAGCGGCATTACTATGGCTATGCGTACCAGCTTATTGATACAAAAAGGTTATTTCTCATCAAAAACAATAATTTTACCGCGCAGCGAAGTACAGCGTTTATATGATGAAGGCGCTATTTATGATGTACTACGCCCTTATGCATATAGCTTATATGGTGGTTTTGTGATGTTCCCACCACGCCCTAAACCGCTATATGAAGGGTTGAAGCTTAATAAAAATAATCAGCAAGGCATCATCTATTACAAAGATGGGTTATTTCCTGAAGCGTTCGAAAGCTTTTTACTCGCCAGCAAAGAAGGCTCACAATGGGGTCAGCTTAATACTGCGCAAATGTATCGTGATGGTGAGGGGGTAGAAAAAGATATCAGCCAAGCTATTTATTGGTATCAACAAGCTGCCAGGCAAAATAACCACAAAGCCAAAGTACAACTCAAAGAGCTGTGCCTTGAGTATTCCTGTTAATATAGCCAAACTACCCACAACAAGTGGATATAAATATGGCAAGCTTTTAGCTTGCCATTTAACACGTAAATACGACTGTTACATTGTTAAGTGTTGGTCTAAAAAGGTCAGCACTTTTTGATAATAACGAGTGCGATGTTCTTGCTTATAAAAACCATGCCCTTCATCTTCAAGCAGTTCATATATATAAGGATGTTTAGCTTTTTTAAGAGCCGCAATCAGTGATTCGGCTTGCTCAATCGGTGCACGCTGATCTTCACCACCATGCACTATCAGCACTGGAGCCTTTAACTTATCAATATTATAGCTAGGTGAAAAAGCCTTTAGTTGCGCTTCATCTGTACCCAATACATTCTGTAAATAACGTTGGCCACTATCGCGCTCCGCAACATCCCCTTCTTTAAACATTAAGGGCAAATCATAAACGCCAACAACGCCAATCGCACATTTAAACATATCAGGTTCTAAAATCGCACTTTGTAACGCTGAGTATCCACCAAAGCTCGCGCCCATAATGCAGATATTGTTTTTATTAACTGTACCCTGCTCAACTAAATACTTCACACCATCTATAATATCAAATTGAATTTCAGCTCCCCATTTTCGATGCCCAGCATGCTCAAAGTTACGGCCAAAACCACCTGAACCTCTAAAATTAACTTTTAGTACGGCCAAACCACGGCTTGCAAGCAACTGTGCATCAGGGTCGAATCCCCACCAATCGCGCGGGCCATGTGGACCACCATGTGGCATAACCACTAAAGGTAAGTTTTTTTCTATGGTGTTATTCGGTACTGTTAAGTAGCCATAAATAGTTAAACCATCTCGACTGGTATAACTTACAGGCTTGGTCTGCGCCATTTGTTCTGCATCAATCCAACTGCGGGATGCAAACAAAAATCGTAAGTTATTACTTTTGGCATCGAATAAATAATATTGTCCAGGGTTACGATCATTAGAGGCATAAATAATATTAGTGTCGCCATCTTCAGTACTACTAACGAGTTGCACTTGTTCACCAGGTAAAGCGGAGATTAATGATTTTAAACGCATGCTTTTATCTGATTGCCCATCGACAAAAGCATAAGTTGGATAACCTAGTTCGGTTTCAATCGCAAATAGCTCTTTTGATGCTTCATCGACCCATATTTGCTTTGGTGAGACTTTCTCTTCCTTATGAATTAAATCAATTGCTCTGGTTTTTAGATTCAATTTATATAAGCCTTGAGCTTCACCACTTATTGATGCTGTGATATAGACAGCATCACCACTACTATCAAAAGCGTGCAACTCAACATCACTGTAAGTCAAACCAGCTAAATTAAGCGCTTGCCAATCTCCACCTGACTTTTCACGGATATGTATTGTAGGCTTAATGTAATCATCACTGGAAACAGCCACTCTGACATTTCCTTCATGGTCAGTCAAAAAGTTGGCCATACGTGACGGGGAGCGTGTAACTTTACGACGCTTCCCTGAAAAGATATCAACCTCATAAACAACCGTGTGCGGTTCACTACTTGATGTCCACGGGTAAGTCACTATAAGCATTTTATCTTCATCGTGGATTAAAGGATCCAGCAAATAAGAGGTGCCATAAAGTGGTGTGGCCTTTTTGATACGAGAGCCAGTTTGCATTTCGCCAAGATAGCCAACTAAGTACTTAGCTTTTGAGCCATCAGCATTCACGCCATATAATTCCCCATAATATTCAGGGTGATCTTGCCAGCCGCGTAAGTATTCTTTTGCAACTACAACCCGATCATCACTTACCCAATGATAAGCACCAACTTGGGCATTGCTCTCAAAATTAATAGCGTGGTGAATTGTAAATTTTTTAGCATCTAAAATAACTAGCACCTTTTTACCTTCAGGTTGCATAATTACTGCAAGGTAGCTCCCATTAGGAGAGATTTTAACTTGGCTATATTCACTGCTGCGGCTGAAGTCATCGACTGCTGGAGCTGATTGATTTGCATCACTCATGAAGCTGACAACACACAAAGCAATAACAACAATAACCTGCATTATTTTACACAAACAACATCCTTTTATATTTATATTTATAT
>NZ_JACJEQ010000048.1:0-13433 GCF_014164125.1 Pseudoalteromonas sp. SG44-8
CTTACCGCTTACCGCTTACCGCTTACCGCTTTTTTTAACTTTTTCTGTGCGCGCTTTTGTTCTGCTTTCTTAACGTGTTTGCTGATCCACTTGGTCATTTTTACCATTAATGCTGGCGGGAAGTCATGGCCCATACCGTTTACTATCTTTAATTTAGCCTTCCTGATTTGGGCTGCGGTTTGCTTTCCAGCGGCTATTGGCATGACAGGGTCTAAACTGCCATGTATGACGAGGGTTGGGGCTTTTATTTTCGGCATTAAATGTTGCCGGCAATCACTGGCAGTAATAGCGGCAAGTTGTCGGTTAAAGCCTTGCGGGTTGTGTGCTCTATCCACTCCTAGGGTAGCTTGTTTACGCAAAGCTAGTTCATCTTGTGGATAGGCTGGGCTGCCAATTAATTGATTTAGCCTTATATTATAATGTATAGCACCATCACGACTGGCTTGGGCGCGACGATGTTTTGCAAGCTGTAAAAATAGCTTTAAATTAGACGCCGATAGCTTAGGTTTACTCGAACTTGACATAATTGAGGTTAAGCTCAAGACCTTTTTTTTATGTTTAGCTGCGATAATTTGTGCAATCATGCCGCCCATAGATGCACCGACTAAATGCGCTTTTTTGATTTTTAATTCGGCCATTAATTCTAATACATCATTTGCCATATCATCTAAGGTGTATGGGATGCGGGATTTAATAGGTAACCGTTTATTTAGCCATATTTTGAATAGGTTAGGGCTACCAAATTGTTCAAGTTGGCTTGAAAGACCAGTATCGCGGTTATCAAAACGGATGACTCTAAACCCTTTAGCTACTAAGCCAAAATAGAGTTCATCAGGCCATACTGTTAGCTGCGCTCCAAGGCCCATAATCATAATGATGACAGGCGCTGATTTTTTTCCTTTATCTTGATAGCTAATTGTAATGCCACTTTTAATTTTAATCGTGCGCATATTACGTTATGTTGATAGCTTATTTAGCGACTTATGCAAAACAGTATAGTTAAAACTCAGTAATCCTTCATGAGTAGAAATATGAATTTTTTATATCAGAATGAGAGCCGTTTTTTAATACGTTTAACCTTCAGCATGTTTTCGCAGTTCTGCTAGCATGCTTTCATTGCCAATCATTTCATCAAGTACAGAGCGGACATTATCATCACTAGTGTGCTGGTAAAGTGATAAAATATGCTGGGCAATTTGTTGGCTATTGCCATCTTCTGAGCTTTGCGATTGATAGTATTGCGATATCAATCCTTGCCCCGCTAAACGGCGAATATAATCGTTAGACTCATGCTGCAGTAGTGAAGTAAAGCGCTCAGTCAGGCGTTGATCGAGTACGGGTGCTTGAGTTATGACTTCAATGGCTTGGATTTTGAATTTCTCATCATCACTATTAGCGGCCAGCTCTAAAATATTATCGACTACCGCAAAGTCATACTCAGGTATTTTTGATTTATTCAAAATATACATATTCATTTGTAGTTGAGTTAGGGCTGCGAGTCTATCGATGTCTGTGGCATTTGGGTCGAGTATTTGCTCTCGTAATTGTGTGGTTATTTTTTTCGCATAGTCAGAGTCTGACTTTATGCGTAGTTCATAGTCTTGTGGTAAGTCGGCATAAAAACCGTAAAGTGGGTTGCTTTCACGCATTTCATCTATTTCTTGCTGTTCTTTTTCCGTCAGTACAGCAAGCACCAACTCCTTAAAGTCATCGTTATTATATTCTTGATCTATAGAAGTATTTTTTATTTTTAGGCTGGTAACTTGTCGCTGTAAAGATATTATTTTGTTATGCAATTGGGTAACTGAAAGTTCGTTGCTGTCATTATTCAGTGGCATATTAGTAACAATGATCGATGACTGTTCAGTGCTACTTTTGTCGTTAGGTAAACTCACTGATTTGAAAAATGTACCGTAACACGAGACCACAAGTGCGGCTGAGGCAAGGGCTATTGCGACTGATCCTTTACTAATAGGCATGTGGTGGAGGCTCCATATTTGAAAAGGCGTAATTTACCGCTTTTGGGGCTATAAGTCTGTTAAAAGATGTAGAAAGTTAAGTGTGCTTCAGCGTATTATAATTTATTCGCTAAGTATGATTGATAACGAAGATTAATTTTATTTTTAATTAAGCAAGGAGACTCTTCTCTTTGCAAACATCATGTTGTTTGGTCGTTGTATACAGCACGGAAAAGAAAAATATGAATATACTTAAGTGGTTTTTTATTGCGTTGTTTTTGCTCCTATCGGGGTGCGCAACAAAGCAAGAAAAGGTTAAAAAAGACAGTGTCAAAAAAGCAACCCTCAGCATCGCAGAAAATCGCAAACCGCTTGGTAAAGTTGGTGTGATTACGCTGATTGGTGATAACTTACTTTGTACGCATACAGGGGTTACGGTATTCAGCAATGAACGGCAGTTGTATGCGCTCCCTACGGATTTAAATGAGCTGCTAACGCAGCGGATAATTGCGCGCTTTGCTGGTTTTGATACCACATTAGTGCCGTTAAATAAGCAATCTATGTCGATCATTAATACTGATGTAGGCGTCTCGCGATGGAGCAACATTGAGTTTAATAATCAACAAAATGTAGACACGGTTTTGATTTTCAGTGGCGCGTTTAAATATAGATCTAAAGACGGTTATTATAAAGATGAAAATGCGCTTCATACCTATGCTGAGTTTTTTGTATATGATGTGTCTTCAGGTGATTTACTAGCTGAGTCAACGCATTACCAGTACAACTTGTTTGACGCGTTTAGCTGTACACAAAGCACATTTGCGACAACAGGAGCGATGTATGAGTTGATAAAAATGGCAGGGGCCACGTCTCAAGAGAAATTGATAAATGAGATTTTTCAGCCATCAAAGAGTAATTAGGCCCTGAACCTCAGGACCTAATTATTTATCAATTAATGTTTTTTTGCATACTGTTCGGCTTGTTGCCATACGCGCAGCACATTGCCACTGAGGATTTTTTTGATATCTTTGTCACTGTAACCACGATCCATTAATCCTTGCACTAGGTTCGGGTAGCTAGATACATCTTTTAAGCCTACTGGCAGTGAATCGCCAACACCATCGTAATCAGAGCCGATGCCAACATAATCGATACCAATTAGCTCAACAACGTGATCGATATGCTCAAGTACTTGCTCAAGACTCGCAAATGGATACGGGTTTTTAGCACGATACGCGGCATCAAAATCTTGACTTAATTTAGTGCCTTCTTTTTTGGCCGACTCTTTTTTACTCTTTAACTGCTTGCCCCAATCACCTGCTTTAGCGGTTACAAAGCTTGAACCAAAGTTTATTTGAATAACCCCGCCGTTCTTTTTTAGTGCTAGTAGCATATCGTCATCCATATTACGCTCAAAACCAGGCGTATATTTGCGCAGTGATGAGTGTGAGGCAATAACCGGTGTTTTAGATAGCTCCATTACTTGATAAAACGCATCATCTGAAATATGTGAAACATCAATCAGCATGCCGATATTGTTCATCTCAGTAACCAGTTTTTTACCAAATGGGCTTAGACCTTTCCATTTACGGCGAATATCATAAGATGAATCTGAAATATGGTTGCTTTGTGAATGAGCAAGGGTGATATAGCGTACACCACGATCAAAAAAGTGCTGTAGGTTTGCCATGTCACCTTCAATTGGTGAGCCGTTTTCCATCCCCATTGCTATCGACATTTTGCCTTGTTTAAACTGCTTTTTAATATCATTCGTTGAATCGGCAATAGCAAATTTGTCAGGGGCGCGCTGGGCAATTGCTTCCATACTATCAATGAGTTGATTTGCTAGCTGAAAGCTTTTACCTTTCCCTTCAAACTCCAAATGCGCAGGAATATAAATCGACATAAATGGCGCATTTAAGCCACCTTTAACTGCGCGTGGGTAGTCAAAATCACCGTCATCAGTGGCTTTAGTAACATCAGCCCATTTAGCATGAATACGGTACGGCACATCGATATGAGTATCGATTAAAATAGTGTCTTTGGTGAGTTTAATTGCTTTAGCTGATGCGCTAATGTCTGCACCTTGCACTTGGCTTGATAAAGCAAGTGCAACGGCAATAACTACTGAGCTTAGTTTTATCATTTTTAATGGCTCTTTTAGTAAAAAAGCCATTGTCTATTTTTACAACTAGGGTTACAAGTTTACTCGTTAAATTGTGTTTCACTTTGCAGTGCTTTAAATTCACCTTTAGAAATAATAGTAACTGATTCGTGCAGTTCTGAAAAAAACACCATGGCATCGCCATTTTGTAGTTGTTGTTTTACTTGCGCCACTTTACTTTCAATACTGAATTCTTGCTCACCGTAATCGGTGCCTTCACGTAGCACATAACTTTCAATTAAATTGTATAGAGTGTCTTTATCTAGTTGCTCATGGGGAATGATCATAGCTGCTCTTTTTTGACGATTTGGGTGAAGAAATCTGGCACTACATGCTCTAACCAATAAATCGGTTTAAATGGATTTTTTCCACTTATAAAGCCAACATGGCCGCCTTTTTCTGAGACTTGCAGCGTAACATGCTCACTAACATCTTGCCTACTGGGTACAGCTTTAATTGACAGCATTGGGTCGTCTTTCGCATGAACAATTAATGTGGGTGTTGTAATGTGTTTTAAATAAGGCTTAGCGCTGGCTTGTTGATAGTAATCTTCAGCACCAATAAAACCATGTAAAGGAGCTGTCAGTTTATCGTCAAACTGCCATAAATCATCAATTTCCATTAGCTGATCTGGTGTTAAATCAATCTGTTTTGTGATTTGCGGTAATTTACGCTGCATCGATTTTTTCATGCGATCGAGTAAATACTTTTGATAAATCTTAGCCAAACTTTTACGAATAACTTGGCATGATGGCGACAAATCATAAGGAGCTGAAACAACCGCCGCGCCATCAAGTAAACATTGTTCGCCTTGTTCACCTAAGTATTTGGCCAGTACGTTACCGCCGAGTGAAAAGCCAACTGCAACCATCAAGCGATCTGGAAACTGCTGCTTAAGTTGTTTTATAAAAAAATCGAGATCGCCGGTTTCGCCACTATGATATGCACGGGGTAGGCGGTTAACTTCAGTAGAACAGTTACGAAAATGCATTAAAACAACACTAAACCCCTGCTTTTTGAGGGCTTTCATCATGCCTTTGGCGTAAAAGCTATTGATATTACCTTCCAGGCCATGCAATACAATTGCCAGCGGCGCGTTATCGTTTTTGGGTTGTGACCAAGCGAGCTCTAAAAAATCGCCGTCGGGAGTATCAAGCTGCTCTAATTGGTAGCGAGTATTATGAAAAGGCCGAAAAAACCGTGGCATAATGGTTTGCACATGGCGATTAGTCATCCACCAAGCTGGCTTGAAATCTGTAGACATAAGTTAAAACATGTTTAGCTAATAGAATCGCTAGTGTAACAAACTTTTAATAATAAAAAGCCCCTAAGCAAATAACTTGATAGGGGCTTTGTGCGTCGTGCTTAATTCTGATTGGGTGTTTTGTCGTCATGTACTTTTTTGATAAAAAAGTACACAAAGAAAAGGCATAAACTGATCACTACTCCCAGAAAACCAAATGATAAAAATAGTACTGGGTCACTAAAAAAGTCTCTGAAGAATACGTCCATAAATGCCTCCTAATGTCTATGGATTAATGATAGAGACAGTTTGACTAGGTTGTTATGATCCAGATCAAGCTATTTTCCTAAGTTGATTAGCAGTGATACAGAAGTTGATTTGGATCAAATCAGTTAGCGAGTTTGCAAGGAGAAAGGTTAAAGTGGCAAAGCTCTAGAGAGTTTGCGGGCCATTATTAATGAAAAAACTGGAATGCTAACAGTCTTTGCATTTTTATTTTAAACTGTATTGGTTATAAAAACTGTAATACAGGGGGAGATCTGGAGGGTTACGCGGATAGTTAAATACACTTTAGTGATGGCATTTTTTTATGTAAGTTTAGGTTTCTTAACATCACAAGTTATCAATATGGTTGCGAGACTAACCTTTGAAGACTTTTTCGTAATCCAGTTAATCCCCTCAGCTTTCTTATCCATGTTCATGTATGGGGTTATGGCTTACAGAAGTTCAAGCCATAATTGGCAATATGCATGTGCAGTTTATGTGTTGGGGTTTTTATTTAGCACTGCGATCACTTCGTTTATTTTGCAAGAGTTGTTTATCCCGTCAACTTTAGCTTTTGAGCTACCTATTTTACTTTTAAGTACAGTTATAGGAACATTAATAGGTATCAGGTTGAGAACCAAAAATAACAACAAGCCTACAGCCGCGGAATTCAAGCGCTAAAGCACGACCTACACAAGCGCTAGTATATTTTACTGGCTTTTCTTTAAAGCGTAGCGCCTCGAAACCCTCATTGTGGATAAATCACTTTAAAATTTTGTACAAAAAAAGACAGTGAGACAGATAAAAATATATTCGCAGCTAAAGCTGGCTCCTACAGGTATGAATATCCGTGGGCAATGGTTTTAGACATGATTGCCCTAACTATATCCCAAACACAAGTTCGCACCGAGCTGCTTATAGCTTAAGCAGATACAACCTCATATTATTCGGCTCCGGATGCGTAGCTAATCTAAATTTATTTACCGCATCTATCAACATCTCTTGCTGTTGTTTTTCTAGCTTTAACTCGGCGCTGAGTAGCTCTTTACGAATTGCAGCGTAATCTGCAATCTCGGTGTGGTTGGTTTTTAAATAGCCGCGGGCGGCACGCAGCGGTTGTAATACCTGCTGATCAAATTCACTAATACATTGCTCAAGTTTGTTTAACTGAGTTTGGCTAATTGCTAGATTGAGAGAGTCTAAATAATACAGTAGCAGGCACAGGTTAACGTTTTTACCTTGCTGGTTTTGGTAATCTAACAGGCGTGCTTGCATGTCACCTTCACTGTAAAGGCGACATGCAAATTGCCAAAAATCTCTGCTATTGAGCAAGTTCATTGGCAAACGCTTGCTCTTTTTCTTCCATCTCTTCAAGGGCCATTAATAGCTCCTCTTCGATGTCATTTACTTTCGGTGTTAACGTCGCTTGTTTAGCTAGTAATTCTTTGAGTTTTGCTTTGTTGTCATCGTTATAAAGCTCGTTATCGCCAAGTGCTTGTTCGATTTCAGCTAATTCGGCAGAGTGTTTATCAAGTTGCTTTTCAAGCTTTTCGATGTGCTTTTTAAGTGGTTGTGTGGCTTTTCTAAACTCTGCTTCTAGGCGTTTTTGCTCTTTACGGTTAACGCTTGAGTTTGCTTTTGGTTCATTGTCATCTTGAGTGGTTTTTGCCGCTTCTTTATTAGCGTTAAGTAGCCATTGATAGTATTCGTCTAAGTCGTAGCCAAACTGGGTTACTTCACCGTTATCCACTAAGTAATATTCGTCGGCGGTATTTTTTAGCATGTGACGGTCATGGGAAACGGTAACCATCGCGCCTTCAAACCCTTGCAACGCCATTACTAAAGCATGACGCATTTCTAAATCAAGGTGGTTGGTTGGCTCATCGAGCAGTAATAAGTTTGGTTTTTGATAGACCAACATTGCGAGTACTAATCGGGCTTTTTCACCCCCTGAAAACGGTGCTACGGGCTCAAGGGCTTTATCACCAATAAAGGCAAAACCACCTAAAAAGTCACGCAGTGATTGCTCGGTGGCTTTAGGATTTAAACGCTGCAAATGGGTAATCGCGCTGGCTTTTAAATCTAGCGATTCCAATTGATGCTGAGCAAAGTAACCTATGTTTAAGCCCTGATGTTGGAATACTTCGCCTGCTTGCGGTTGTAAGTCGCCAGACAATAACTTTATTAAGGTTGATTTACCTGCGCCGTTACGGCCAAGTAGGGCAATGCGACTACCAGGGACTAAGTTAAGTTTAATACTATTTAATATTGTGACATCGCCATAGCCGGCTTGAGCTTTATCGAGTGTCATCAATGGGTTTGGTAGTGCGGTAGGCTCTGCAAATTCAAAGTCAAAGGGCGAATCAGCATGAGCTGGTGCGAGCTTTTCCATACGTTCAAGCGCTTTAACGCGGCTTTGTGCTTGTTTGGCTTTACTGGCTTTGGCTTTAAAGCGGGTAATAAATTGCTCAAGGTGGGCAATTTGATCTTGTTGTTTTTCAAACATCGCTTGTTGTTGTAATAAACGCTCTGCTTTTTGGCGTTCAAATTGCGAGTAGTTGCCTTTGTAAACATTGATCTTTTGCTTGTCGATATGCCAAATTTGGTCAACTACAGCATCGAGGAATTCACGGTCATGCGATATCAACACTAAAGTACCGGTGTAAGCGCGTAAAAAACGCTCCAGCCAGTACACCGCATCTAAATCCAAGTGGTTAGTTGGCTCATCCAGTAGCAGCAAGTCGGCATCACGAATCAGCGCTTGGGCAAGGTTTAAGCGCATTCGCCAACCACCGGAAAAATCACTAACGGGGTTTTCAATTTGGTTATTTGCAAACCCTAACCCGTGAAGTAACTCGCCGGCTTTGGCTTCTATGCTATAGCCTTTAATGTGCTCAAGTTGTATGTGCACTTTGGCTTGGGTATCGCCATCATCATTTTGTTCGGCTTCGCGCAGCGCAATACGCATGGCGTAATACTCAGGATGACCTTGTAATACATAATCAATTGCGCTGATATCTAGCGCTGGCGTTTCTTGTTTTACCGAGGCGATAGACCAGTCTTTAGGGATACTGCAATTACCTGCATCAAGCTGTAGTTCAGATTTCAATAAACTAAAGAGTGTTGATTTACCGCAGCCATTGGCGCCAACTAGGCCAACTTTGTGTTCTGGAAATAATGTAGCTGAGGCATCTTTAAGGAGTGCTTTACCGCCGCGAAGTAATTCAATTTCTGAGATCTGGATCATGTAGTCTGCGCTTTACTGTGCCTTTGTGAACTTGACGCTATCATAGCACGGAAGCTGGACTATATTTCAATCGTCAGCGTATCAACTGGGTAGTTATTGGGTTAAAATGTAGCAAGTTTCTTTTCAAACTGTGGGAAAACGTAGTGAAACAGAAAAAACGATTTATTGCTGGGGCAACCTGTCCAGAGTGTAAAACCATGGATATGATGATGCTTTACAAAGAGCACGATGTAGAGAAAGTCGAATGCATGCAGTGCGGCCATAAAATGGCACAGCCAGAGCAGGCTGTTCAGGCATCAACACGCCAATTTGAACAAGTCATTGGCGTGTTTAAACCGGGCGATTAAGCGCCCGCAACCATCAATAGTGTGGCGGCGGAGGCTCTGGCGTGTCTGACATCATCATAGATGATGATTGCGACTCTTTAATTTTTTCAGCCAGTAGCTCTGTTTGGCGCTTCATTTTTGCCAACAGCTGCTGGTGCACTTTTATTTCATCATTTAAAATTTCAATCGTTTCGTCTTGAAAAGCCACTTTGGCTTCAAGTTCTGTTAAGCGATGTTCAATTGTGTTCATTTTTTTCTCGTCTAGTAAAGCGCTCAGCGATCCCACTGGAGCTTTCGGTTAACAACGCAGTATCGTTGTCAGTAAAAGCGACATCAAGTACCACTGCTGATTTTGGTCTACTGCCTTCTCGCGGTGTTACATGCCAACTTTGAATTTGTTCACCACTGGATAATTGCCATAGGTCCACTAAGCGGTTAGGTGAGCCTGTTGCCAGCAAGGTGCCTGCTTCATTAAAGCGTACCGCAGTGAAAATTCTCTGGCGGGCAATATACTGTAGTTTACTAACAAGATCACCTGTTGTCAGCTGCCATACATGTGCTTGTGTCATACTGTCTGCGGTAAATGCATAGCGACCTTGCGGATCTAAGGTCACTTGGGTGACACGACTTGGATGGTTAAAGCGATGGATCACTTGTCCGGAACGAGTATCCCAAAAGTACGCCGCATAATCATTGGAGCCACTGAGAGCAAAATTTCCGTTGGGCGATAAAGCAACTGCGTTAATTTTTTCTTGGTGGCCAAGGAACTCAATGCGTCTACCGGTCTCTAAGTCGAGGTAAACAACAACGCCATCGCTACGACCGTACAAAACACTGCGGCCTTGGTTACTAATGGCGATATCACGAATAGTGGCGGTTTTTATTTTGTAGTAGCCGGTATTTTTGCCAGTGGCAATATCCCATACTGCAAAAGTGGTTTTTTCAGCGGTAACAGCGTGGCTGTTGTCATAAGCGATAGCCACGGTATGTACTAGGCTATCGGCGTCTTGTTGCTGAAACCATTGGTATTTTAGTACTTGCTGTTGATTATCCCATAGGGCGACCCCATG
Organism: Pseudoalteromonas sp. SG44-8; assembly: GCF_014164125.1. Classification (NCBI taxonomy): domain Bacteria; kingdom Pseudomonadati; phylum Pseudomonadota; class Gammaproteobacteria; order Alteromonadales; family Pseudoalteromonadaceae; genus Pseudoalteromonas; species Pseudoalteromonas sp. SG44-8. Next base: position 10,273 of record NZ_JACJEQ010000048.1, read on the forward strand.
GTGTATAGATGAGATCAGGCTGTATTTGCCATCATGAGATATTGCGGAGGCGAACGCGCCTCTGGCTGCATGCTCATAGCTTGCAGTGGCTTGGTCTTTTTGTTCTGAGCAGGCAATCAGCAAGGTGCAGCACAGAAGATACAAAAAAGTACGAAATATCGACATATTACAGCTATTTCCCCTTAACTCTTAGTGATTGAGAGGTTAGACTAGGGCTCGTGAAAGCCTAGGTTGTTTATCTAATTAACGTGAAAGTGAGCGTATAGCCTACAATCAGAAATTAGATAAGTAGCCTACCATGGGCCGTTAACCTTTAACTAGTAATAATACAATAAATGACATCTGCAAAGTGTGTCGGAGATTTAAAATGAAAAAGACGATTAAATTGTCATTGATTGCAGCGTCAGTTTTAGCGCTAACAGCTTGTAATCAAGAAGCAAAACAAGAACAAGCACCTGTTAAACTTGAAACTGAAGTACAACAACAAGCATACGGTATTGGTGCATCTGTTGGTAACTTTTTAAATAAAGATTTAGCTGATAAAAAAGAGTTAGGCATTGAGCTTGACCAAGCATTATTAATTCGTGGTTTTGAAGATGCCCTTGCTGGCGACGCAAAAATTGACGAAGAGAAAATTCGTGAAGTATTAACTGCACTTGATACGTCAGTACGTACTAAGCAAGAGCAACATGCCAAAGTAGAAGCTGAAAAAAGCCAAGCTGAAGGTGAAAAATACCTAGCTGATAACGCTAAGAAAGAAGGCGTAACAGTAACTGAATCAGGCCTACAGTACGAAGTGATCACTCAAGGTGATGGTGAAATGCCAGTAGCAACTGACGTAGTTAAAGTACACTACAAAGGCACACTACTTGACGGTACTGAATTTGATAGTTCGTATGCTCGTAACGAACCAACGACTTTCCCACTTAACCGCGTAATCGCTGGTTGGACTGAAGGTTTACAACTTATGCCTGTAGGTTCTAAGTATAAGTTTACTATTCCAGCAGAACTAGCATACGGCGATCGTGACTTAGGTAAGATCCCAGCTAACTCAACACTTGTTTTTGAAGTTGAATTACTTGAAATTCAAAATGAAGAGCAAGCAGCAGCTGCAGAGTAATTATTTATTCTGTGCGAGAAGGGGGGCTAATTAGCCCCTTTTTTTGTTGCTAAAATCTTAGCTAAAGGCGGTTTCTTTCATAGTCAACGTACCTGTATCAGCATTGAGTTCGATTTGCGTACCGACCGGTAATATGAACTGTCGTTTTATATGGCCAATCATCGCCCCTCGGTAGGCAGGGATAGCCAGCGGTTTTATATAATCTGCAAAAATTTCATCTAGCGTCAATGAGCCATAGCCATTTCCCGGGCTGCAATCGTTACAGTCACCAAATACAAACCCCGCTATTTTGTCCAGTGCACCCATTAGTTTTAAAGTGCTGAGCATGCGGTCAATCCGATAAGGTGCTTCATCAATGTCTTCTAAAAATAAAATAGCCCCGTCAAATTGTGGTAAATAAGTTGAGCCAGCCAGCGCTGTTAGTACAGTTAAATTACCGCCGATAAGTTGTCCAGTCGCTTTACCTGGTGTGATGGTTTGGGTGAGGTATTGGCTATTAACCAATTCATCCTCGGCTTTTGGCAAGTTGCTAAAGTGCATGCGGGTTTGTTGCTCAAACATTTGTTTAAATTGTTTAACATGAAATGGATTCCAATCACTAGAGGCGTTAGGTCCATGAAAACTAACAATACCCGCCTTAGCTAGTAACGCGTTATGAAGTGCGGTGATATCTGAGTAGCCCATCAGCGGTTTGGCGTTAGCACGGATCATTGCATAATCCAGCAGGGGTAAAATACGTGCCGCCCCAGAGCCACCTCGTAAGCAAAAAATAGCATCAACACAGCTGTCGTTAAACAGCGCATTAAGATCGTCTGCACGTTGTGTATCAGTGCCCGCAAGGTGGCCACGTCTAGCCATAATATTAGGTGCTAACTTAGCATTATAGCCAAGCGCTTCAATTACTTGCTTAGCTAAAATAATGTCTTTTTGATTTGCTGTTGCTGTTGCTGCTGATGGGCTAGCTACACCAATTGTGCCTCTGCTTGGTAAGGCGTTCGGCTTTTTTAAACTTAGTGCAGTTTGACTTGATAGGTTAGCTGCTTGAGCGCTATTGCCTGCGAGTAACCCTGCACTGAGGAGTGATACAGATTTCAAAAATGTACGTTTATTCATGGCGAGCCTGTGTAGTTTTAATGCACAATAAGGCTATAATTACATCATTGAAATATAAATTTCAATTTTATGGGGTGTTCTGGGAATATTAAATTTATAGATGGGTGAGAAAAGACTTAAAGTAAACAGCAAACAAGGAGCTTAGCTCCTTGTAACGTAATAATTGTGTGTATTATCTAGGTGTGATTAGAATATAAATTATCAATCAACTCATCTTCTAACTCAAAACGCAGCTCAAGTGTTTCACCAAGTTTTGATAAGTCGTCATCAAAATCATTGAGTAAATCTTCTTTATCCACCTCTGCATATTTGTCATTAAAATCAAGTGCAATGTCAGTAGTTTGCGAAATTCGTGGATAAAGTTCATTGGCAAGCTGCTGGCTGTTAGGGCCTTTTTGCTCACATGCCTTGGCAATGTCGTCATACACTTCAAAGTGACCAGCAGATAAATAATCCATCAATAGTTGGCAAAAATTTTGGATCTGTAATTGGTCAGGTAAGGCATGGTCTTTTTTATCATACGGTGAAAAGCCAGCAATACGACAATATAAAACTAATAGTTCTTGGCGTTCTGAGAGCCATTTGTCGATCACGGTGTGGCTACCACCCCATTTTTGTTGAGCTTTTTCCAAACGCGTCAGCATTATCATTCTCCTTAGCTGGGTTGGTTTCTTCTATAACAATGAAATATGCCGCAAAGATCAACACATTTTTTTTATAATTTTGTAATAAAACAAGAACTATATGATATATAAAAAGTTTTTTTAATAAAATACAAATCGTTTATATTGTTTCAGGCAAGAAAAAACCACCATAAAGGTGGTTAATTTCTTTTTCCATGACTTGTTTAAACAAGCTTTCTTATTGTTATTAGAAGATTTTTATTTTTATTGTTATGTAATTTTTATTGTTTTTATTGTTTTTATTG
>NZ_JACJEQ010000049.1:0-12241 GCF_014164125.1 Pseudoalteromonas sp. SG44-8
AGCTATCAGCTATCAGCTATCAAGAAGAGAATAAATGAAATTTTAAGTTAATAAATAATTTTTAGAATTTTTATAGATTTTAAGAAAGTGGTCGGCGATGCAGGATTTGAACCTGCGACCCCTTGGACCCAAACCAAGTGCGCTACCAAACTGCGCTAATCGCCGATATTGAAGTATTAAACCTCGTTTTCATTGAACACTCAAACTTTGTATTTGAGACCACTTTTTGAGAAAGTGGTCGGCGATGCAGGATTTGAACCTGCGACCCCTTGGACCCAAACCAAGTGCGCTACCAAACTGCGCTAATCGCCGATATTCTTTTTTAAATGGGGTGACTGATGGGGCTCGAACCCACGACAACCGGAATCACAATCCGGGGCTCTACCAACTGAGCTACAACCACCGCTATATTTACATGTTTTCAAATGGTGCACCCAGAAGGATTCGAACCTTCGACCGACGCCTTAGAAGGGCGTTGCTCTATCCAGCTGAGCTATGGGCGCATCGAAAACTTCATAGTTTACCAATAAGCCAATCTATTATAATAGAAAGTCGTCTGCTTTTCAGCATTTAACCTGTGACTGCATGGGACATACCCAAACCAATCATTACCATTCTTTATAATTGAGAAAGTGGTCGGCGATGCAGGATTTGAACCTGCGACCCCTTGGACCCAAACCAAGTGCGCTACCAAACTGCGCTAATCGCCGATGCTTACTATTGTTAGCGAGTGACCTCGTTGACAACGGGGTGCATAATAGTGATTTGACCGTGTCAGGTCAAACCTTTTTTTAAGAAAATAAATCAATCGGTCATTTTTAGTTCACAATGGTTAAATATTGTGAGGATCAGCTAAAATTTCAACTGTTTTATATAATTAGCGGGTATATCAGAAAAGCAACTTGGCGCATTAGCGCTTTTCTGCGAAAATAGTAAGCATATTAAAAACGAGTAATAAAGAACGTGTTCTTTATTAGCATTATATTACCCCTATTTCTGTATGCATTCGTTTTTAAAGTATCGGTATTAAGTTAACTAACCCCAATTAAAGGTCACCCATGACGGCAAACATCATCGATGGTAAGGCAATAGCTAAACAAGTACGCAGTGCAGTAGCACAAAGAGTAAGTGAACGTGTTGCAAACGGTTTGCGCGCACCTGGACTTGCAGTTGTACTTGTAGGGCAAGATCCTGCAAGCCAAGTTTATGTAGGTTCAAAACGTAAAGCCTGTGAAGAAGTTGGCTTTATTTCTAAATCATTTGATTTACCAGCAGATACAAACGAGCAAGCATTATTAGATTTAATTGATGAGCTCAATAACGATGCACAAGTTGATGGTATTTTAGTACAACTTCCTCTTCCCGCTGGTCTTGATGTTGAAAGAATCCTTGAACATATCACTCCACTCAAAGATGTTGACGGCTTTCATCCTTATAACATTGGCCGTTTAGCACAGCGTATGCCTGCTCTTCGCCCTTGTACGCCAAAAGGTATTATTACACTGCTTGATTCGACCGGTGTAAAATACAAAGGCATGCATGCAGTTGTTGTTGGCGCTTCAAATATTGTTGGTCGTCCTATGGCATTGGAACTATTACTTGCTGGTTGTACAACCACTGTGTGTCATAAATTTACGCAAGATTTAGAAACTCATGTACGCCGTGCTGATCTGTTAGTTGTTGCAGTTGGTAAACCTGAGTTTATTCCTGGGGATTGGGTTAAAGAAGGTGCAATTGTGATCGATGTAGGCATTAATCGTTTAGATAGCGGCAAATTAGTCGGTGACGTACAGTATGATATCGCTGAACAAAAAGCACATTTCATCACGCCAGTACCTGGCGGCGTTGGCCCAATGACAGTAGCAAGCTTGATTGAAAATACTCTTGAGGCCTGTGAAAAATACCATAGCTAATTAGCCTCTAACGTCGCATCAAGAATTAACAAGGGTTGCTGTTTAGCAACCCTTTGTTGTTATTTGTTAGACTATTTTAGCTGAGCGCTGGCGCCGTGTTAGCTTTAACAATTGCGGCAGCACAGAGAAGAAAATCATTAAAACCATTATCGTATATTGCCAAACTTGATAGTGCTCACTTAGTAATACAACGGCGCAAATAATACCTGCGATCGGATTAGCAATCGTACCAAAAGTAAACTCAACCACCGTCATGCGGCCAAGTAACCAAACATACAAGATATACGCAAGCGCTGTATTTGGCACAATTAACCAAAATAATGCAAGCCACTGTATTGAACTGACACCATTAGCAAGTACTTGATATTGTTGTGGATCAAAGTAAATAGCTTGAGTCATTGCTACTAATGATAACAATGATCCGCCAATGATCAGCTGCCATGTTAATACCGTCCACCAATGAGTATGGGTAGACATTTTTTGCACTAAAGTACTACCAACAACAATTGTTAACAACGCACCAATTAAAGCGAATACTCCTAAGGCATTAATCGTGACATGCTGGGGATCAAATAATCGCCAAGCCAAAATCACTAATATAAGTGCGCACACCGATTGCAAAAACGCTGGACGCTGCTTTTTAAAAACCCACGCATAAATCAACGCAACCACAGGCACAGAGACCATACCAACACCGGCAATTGCCGCTGGTAAATTAACCGCCATAATAAAAATAAAACTAAAAAACAGGGCAATATTAACCACAGCTAATAATACTAAACCGCGCCACTGTTTTGTTTTAGGCCATGATGGTTTAAGCACAAATAACAGTAAACCCGCAGGTAATGCTCGTAACGCGCCAAGTAATATTGGCGGCCAATCTGGGGTGGCATATTTAGTGACCGCATAGGTGGTGCCCCATAAAAAAGCAGGGATCATGGCAAGAAAAATATTCATTTCATTCCTTTCAAAATAACTAAGAAACGCAAAGGTAAAACCTAAGGTTAAGTTGAGGTCAAGCTAGAAAAAATAAAAAGGCTGCCAAATTGGCAACCCTTTGTAATACTTACTAATAAAATACTTACTAAAATATGTCTTATTTAGCAATGCCTATTTGACTGGCACTAGTAAGGTAATTAATTACGCTTTACGCCATGTAGTTTTACCTGCAGAGTCTTCCAGTATCACCCCAAGTGCATTTAAAGCATCACGCGCTTCATCAGCCGCAGCCCAATCTTTACTCGCGCGCGCTTCATTACGCTTAACTATTAACGCTTCTATTTGGGCAACTTCGTCATCTGCTTGGCCACCTTGTAAAAATGCCTCTGGTGCTTGTTGAGCAACCCCTAACACTTCCCCAAGACTGCGCAGTACAAATGCTAACTTACCCGCTTGCTCAGCATCAACGTCTTTTACACGGTTTAGCTCTTTGGCTAATTCAAATAACACCGGTAATGCTTCTGGTGTATTAAAGTCGTCATCCATTGCTTTTCTAAATTTAGCCACATGTTCATTTGTTGCTAAATCACAACTGATAGGCTCAACACCACGAAGTGCCGTATAAATACGCTCAAGCGACGAACGTGCTTGATCTAAGTTCTCTTGCGAGTAATTTAACTGGCTGCGGTAATGACCAGAAATTAAAAAATAACGAACCGATTCAGCATCATATTCTTTAAGTACATCACGAACAGTAAAGAAGTTGTCTAATGATTTTGACATCTTCTCTTTATTTACTTGTACCATACCCGTATGGATCCAGGTATTGACGTACTTGCCGTTATTTGCACAGCATGATTGCGCAATCTCATTTTCATGGTGTGGAAACTGTAAGTCTGAACCACCGCCATGAATATCAAAATGCTCACCTAAATGCTTTGAGCTCATTGCCGAACATTCAATATGCCAACCTGGACGACCTTCGCCCCACGGTGATATCCATGATGGTTCACCCGTTTTGGCTTTTTTCCATAACACAAAATCAAGTGGATCATCTTTATCTTGTGCTACTTCAACACGCGAACCGGCTTGTAGCATAGTTAAATCTTGCTGTGACAATGCACCGTATTGCTCAAACGTTGAGACGTCAAATAAAACATCGCCGTCGGCTGCAACATAGGCGTGGCCTTTAGTAACTAGTCGTTCAACCATTTCGATAATTTCGTCCATATGACCTGTGACTGTAGGTTCAATGTCTGGACGCAACATGTTTAGACTATCAAAATCTTCATGCATTGCTTTTGTCATACGCACAGTTAAGTCATTAATCGCTTCGCCATTTTCATTCGCACGCTTAATGATTTTGTCATCAACATCGGTGATATTGCGTACATACTTTAAATCATAACCAATGTGACGAAGATAACGTACGATCACGTCAAAGCTAACAAATGTGCGGGCATGACCAATGTGACAATAATCATAAATGGTGATACCACACACATACATGTCGATCTTGCCGTCGACCATAGGTTTAAATTGCTCTTTTTGACGCGTGAGTGTGTTGTATATATTTACCATTTATTTTAAGTCCTTGACTATTTACTTGAATCGCTATGTTAACACTTGAAAAGCCCCTGCTCTAGCGCTTTATCAATTGAATAAGCACTTTGTTAATCTTAGCTAACTAAGATAAAATAGCGGCAAATAAATCAGCTAATAGGAAACCACATGGTTGTTCTACACACAAATTTTGGTGATATCACCATTAACATGCTCAAAGAAGATGCGCCAAACACAGTTAAAAACTTTTTACAGTATGCTAACGCAGGCTTTTACGACGGCACTATTTTTCACCGTGTAATTGATGGTTTCATGGTACAAGGCGGTGGTTTTGAACCAGGTATGACACAAAAAGAAGTGCATGATCCTATTCAAAATGAAGCAAACAATGGCCTTTCTAATAAGATTGGTACACTTGCTATGGCACGTACTCCTGATCCACATTCAGCAACAGCACAGTTTTTCATTAACGTGAATAACAATGACTTCTTAAACTTCAGCAGCGAAACATCTCAAGGCTGGGGTTACTGTGTATTTGCTGAAGTTGTTGAAGGCATGGACGTAGTAGAAAAAATTAAAGCCGTTGCTACAGGTAGCACAGGCTTTCATCAAGACGTACCTCTTGATGACGTTATCATCACAAGCGTAACTGTAAACTAATAGTACGCTTACCCACGTAACGTGGCGTTTTAGCGGGTATCTATGCTATACGTATATGCCCGCTTTATTTATTTTTAAAAGACTTACCTATGACTCGCCAAACCTACTTTATTGCCGACCTCCATTTAAGTGAAAATCGCCCAGATATCAGTGCAGCTTTTTATCAGTTTTTAGATACGCATATTATTAATAAGGATGTAGACGCGCTATATATACTTGGTGACTTTTTTGAAGTATGGGTTGGTGATGACTATGTAACTGCACTCTCAACTGAAGTTGCAAAGCATTTAAAAGTAGTGAGTGATAACGGCACCCCAGTATATTTTGTGCATGGCAATCGTGATTTCATTATGCGCGATAAATACGCCAAACAAGCAGGAATGACTTTATTACCCGAACAGCTGGTAATTGACTTATATGGCACTCCCACTGTCATTTTGCATGGCGATGAAATGTGCACACAAGATATTGAATATCAAAAGTTTCGTAAAAAAGGCCGCAGTTGGTGGTGGCCAAGATTAATGCTTGCTATGCCACTTTGGTATCGTCGTAAAGTTGCGCAAAATGCCAGAGAAAAATCAAAGCAAAATCAAACCGGTAAAGCGCTTGAAATATTAGATGTTACTGAACAAGCGGTACTAGCAACATTTGCAAAACACCAAGTAAAACATATGATCCATGGCCATACCCATCGCCCTAATGTGCATCATTATGAAGTAGATAAGCAAACACTCACTCGCACAGTGCTGGGTGATTGGTATACTCAAGGCTCTTATTTAGTTGTTACCGCACAGACACAAGAACTAGTGAGTGAACCATTCGCACAAATATAAAATATTGTCTACGCTTACGATATTGATCGTTTTTAGTACTGGTCGTAATGCTTAAATTATTTTTCATACTTATTTGTTTATTTTACGCAGGCCATACATACAGCCAAGATAAATGGCTTTTTGTTACCGAGCCTTTTCCCCCGTATTTTTCAGAGCAACTGCCGCAACAAGGTTGGTTAGCTGATATTATTATTACTGCATTAGCAAGCCAAGATATTGAAGCTAGCATTGAGTTTACAACTTGGGCTCGTGCACTAAGATTACTTGAAAAAAATAAGCGAACAGCTCTTTTAGGGGCTTATTATAGCGCCGAGCGAGAAAAAACATTCCACTATTCACGACCATTAGCAAAGTCATTTACTGGATTATTTAAACGAAAAAGTAGCAAAATAAATTACGATGGCAGTTTAACGTCATTACAGCCATACAGCATAAGTAAAGGTAGTAATTATATAGTTAGCGAGGGTTTTAGTAGTGAACATAATTTAGCTGTTACAGCGACTAATGACTTGATCAGCAGCTTACGCGTGTTACAGCTTGGCCGCGTTGATTTAGTAGCTGGTACCAAAGAAGTCTGTGAGTACTGGTTAAACAATCATCCACAATTACAAACAGGACAGTCAATCGTATATATCCCTCCTCATTTAGCGTCCCACTACCTATATATTATTTTTTCCAAATCTGCTGTGCAAAGTAAGCAACAATTAATACAATTAGAAAACGGTTTCAACACCATTGTAAATAATGGTGAGGCCGCACAAGTTCTCCTACGCCATGGCTTTTCAGAAGCTAAGACTGAGCAATACCTACAATTTTTAAAACGTTAAAACACAAATGCTTATATGACTATCACTCCAAGCAACGAATTCTGCATCTTAAGATAGTTTGGGTATAGTAATAGTAAACTCAGTTTTAAAGCGCTCTGTAGAGTGTGGATTGGACTGTAATTTAATTTCCCCCTGCAAAATGTGTGTAACCCATTGGTGCACCATATATAAGCCAAGCCCAGTATTGCCAATACCACGAGCTGAGGTGTAAAAAGGCTCAAAGATGTACTGTTGAGACTCTGCTTTAATCCCAACACCGCTATCTGAAATGGTTAATTTAATGGATTGACTAGCAGCTTGTGCTATTTTTATCTCAATTTCACCGACTTGATTTTTGGCAAACCCGTGGGTTAGTGCGTTCATTATCAGGTTTTCTAGCACTTGGGAAATAATTCCTGGTCGGCTTTTTATATCTTGCTCAGTATCAACTAAGGTTTTCACTTTTACGTTTGAGTTTTTTAATCTTGAATTAAGGGAGATCAGTAAATCTTCAGTTATTTTTCTTATATTACATGTGATGACATCATCATTATGACGGTCTATCGCCATTTTTTTAAAACTTTTAACTAATACCGCTGCCTTATTTAAATTAATTTTAGCTAACCCTAAATTTTCCTCAATGCTCTGTGTGCTTTTATCTAATTGCGATTTAGTTAATCCGGTTTTTATCGCGTCACTCAACTTATTAATAACCACATTCGCGTTAGATACTGAGATAATAGCACCGCCAATGGGTGTATTCATCTCATGAGCAACCCCCGCCACCAACAACCCTAAAGACGATAGTTTTCGAGCTTCGAGTAAGCTTGTTTGTAATTGCTGCTGCTGCCTTATAGTTAAATCGAGCTGTTTGTTGACGCTATCTAACTCTACTTTTTCACGCTGTAGTTTATAAGATAAAGTAATTAGTTGCTGTTGGAATAAATATTCACGGTAACTAAAACCAAAACCGCAAATACATAAAACAACACTACACAGAGCAGCATATTGAAAAGCAGTCATTTTTGCATTATACAGCAGCTCTTTAGGGCTACCGATAAGTATAATAATCTCTTTATCTGAATCTGCGGTTCTTTGTGTTGATTCACGTAGTGAAACAATAGAGAATCGCATGAAAGTATATAAACTGTCATGAAAAATACGTGAGGTGCTTTGTACGTCATGTTCAATGATATGTTGCCAAAGCGCTGGAGAGTTATTTGCTAGCGAGTTATTAACTTGATTATACATAAACCCAAACTGTAATGCGGGATCCTTATTATACAACCAATAACCATCATGATTTAGAATATTTACTTGGGTGTTTTTTTCATCATATTGTCGAATATTACTAAATAAATAATCCAGATTAAAATTCACTACTAACAAGCCATCTATTAAATAATCACCACCTTGCGTTCTGTAAGTCACCCTAATTGTTGGCTCATGCGGGACAACAACTTTTCCACGCTCAATATTTAAATCAATTTCTGAAATAAATGTATTCGGTGGTGCAACTAACATCCCTTCTTTAAAATAATAACGATTTTGCTTATTTTGTAATTGTGATACCTCAACAATTTCGCTTTTTTTATTGCTGAAATTAATTCTATAACGTTCTTTACCACTGCGTTCAAGCCAACGTATTTGTGAGATATTGGTTGATACAGAGGCAAAATTTAAAAAATAATCATTTATGAGCTTGTCGCTTTGTTGAGCGCTCAATGTATTTAAACCTGTATTACTTTTTAATACTTGGCCATTTGCTAACAGCTGAGTGAGTTTTTTAATACTGCTTAGCTCTTTAGATAAATCAGTACTCACAAGCACTAGTTTTTCATCTTGGCGCTCTTTTATTATGGTTACTTTTGACTGATAAACTTGCTCGTACACCAGCCAGCCAATTAATATCGCAACAAATAAAATAAACAGCGACTTTATGAGTACGCCTTTTTTGTCGCTATAAAATGAGTTACTTTTTTTAGTCATTTACATTATCAAACTGTGCTAACCAGATCAGTAAATCATCATAAAATAGCGGTTTTGAAAAAAAGTAACCTTGGGCCATTTCACAACCAGCTTGTTTTAACCATTGCACCTCAAACTCGTTTTCAACACCCTCAGCTATAATTTTAAAATCAAATTGCTTTGCGAGACTAATGATCATTTTTATCATGTATTGATTATTTATATTATGCTCAAGGTTACTGACAAAGTAGCGATCAATTTTTATCGCATTCGACGGTATTTCATTTATATGCGCTAACGACGAGTAACCCGTACCAAAGTCATCAATACTTACTTTAATACCCAAGTCCATAAACCGTAATAAAGCCTCTTTAATGAAATTGTAATTACTGATCGCTTGCGTTTCTGTCACTTCAAGTTCCAGCATCGAGGGAGATACTTTATATTCCTCAATCCGACTTTTGATAGACTCAAAGTAAGAAGGCTCGATCAAGTCATAAGATGATGCGTTAAATGCAATGGGTAAGTTTATGCCACAGCTTTTTAGTTGATTAATAGTTTGTAGTATTTTTTCAAAAATAACATTATCAAGCTCATTAATTAAACCAGCGGTTTCAGCAAGCTCTATAAATTCTTCTGGATTTACAAAGCTGCCATCAGCCAACTGCCATCTAGCTAGCGCTTCAAAACCAATTGGTTTTAATGTTTTCAGGCACATTTTTGGCTGTAAAGCGACACGCAATTCTTTGATACTAATAGCCGTCCTAAGGCGCGCCATCAACTCATAACGCCTTGTTATTGCAACTGTCTTTTCATCAGTATGCAAAATAAACTTCGTTTGAGTTACTTGCATGTAATTTAAACTCGACTCTGCTAGGCTAATTACTTTTTCGGGAGTAATATTTGATGCGCAACTTAACTTTAACTCCAACACTCTTACGTCAATAAATTGCTTAACATTTTCAATTTCGTACTTTTGTTTATTATGAAAATGCGTAATATCATCGGCAATATCAAAATCAACATTGATGAGCATGCCAAAGCTACGATTACTAATAATCGCAATTCTGGGGTCATACATTGAAAAAACATCTACAATACTTTTATGAACGAGTTTTATGATTTTTTTACAAAAATCGTAACCAAAGGTAAAAGCTTTTTCATCAAACTGGTAAATATCAAAAATAATCAAACGCATTTTTGATTGCTCATATACGTTCATATTTTTAATTTCGCGAGTTAACCAGTTTCTATTCTGTAAATTTAATGAAACATCAGTATAGGCAAGCTCGGTTAATCTATTTAATAATGAAATATTAGCAAACCCGCTACTTACGTTTTCACTAAATACTTTTAATAAATATTCATTTTCTTCACTAATGGGGTTATCTGATTTTACCAGGGTAATATAGTGAGTGCCTTCAGCAATGGTTGCTTCAAAGAAAAATATACTATGCTGATTTGAAAAAACATGACGTTTTTCTTGAATAGCTAGCTGGAAGTCATCGTACATATCGGCCAGTAAATTGCTATCTACTTTTTGCCCTTTCATACCATTAAAGCAGCCGTTAGTAGTCAGAATTACAGCACCAGCATCTTTGTCTAGATTACTTGAGCAAAGGATGCCGCCTCCCTCTGATATTTTTAAAATATTACTTAGCTCTTGCAGCACCGCAGCAGAGTATGAGCCCATATCATGTTTGCTATTAATGCTCCTTGATGCATCTAGCACAAGTTGCAAACCTTGTTTAGCGGCTTTTATTTGCGAAATATATTGCCAAGTGCGCATATTACTATTAACGATTGATTCAAGCTTTTGTGCAGAAATGTCAGACTTATTCCAGTACTCATCAATATCGAGCATTTTCATCACATCGGTTTCAGGGGCGAAACCGGGCTGCCCTGTTAGTAACACGATACGCATTTCAGCGTTGCCAATCACTTCTCTGATGGTATTAACCAAACGCAGTCCGGAGTCATCTTCTTCCATAACCACATCGATAAAAACAAGTGCTATATCTGGGTGCATACTTAAAGCAAGCGCAGCTTCTGGTACTGAGTTGGCCGCTAATAACTCATATTTGTAGCCTTCTTTGGCCTTTAATTCTTTTAAGCTATTAATTAATGCGTGTTGATAATCGAGATCATCCTCAACAGTTAAAATTTTCCATACTTTAAGGTCGGTATTTACTAACTCTTCCTCAGCAGAAAATACAAATAATCCTTCTTTTTCATCCATATATACCCACCAAAATAATAATAGCAATGGCCTTTCATTTACAATGCATTGCAAAGCAATAAAATAACTGATAAATCAAAATTTAACTTGCTATAAATATTAGGTGAGAGTTTTTGATGTGTCTAATTTAAAAAACTTTTGATAATAAAGTATGTGCTACAGCATGATTTGAAAAGCTGCAGCAAATGTTGGTGTTAGTTAAGCGCTTTTATTTACCGGCGTACCACTGTGAAACTTAAAATCGTCATCCAAAGATGTAATTAGCTGCGCTTCAATTTCACCAAACTCTTTAACCCGCTCGGTAATATCAAAACCAGCAATTTCTTGGGCAAGAGTTAAATAGTCTTGATAGTGGCGTGCCTCAGAGCGCAATAACGAAATATAAAAATCACCTAAACGCTTATCTACATGGGGTGCAAGCGCAGCAAAACGTTCGCACGAACGAGCTTCGATGTAAGCACCGACTATAAGCTTATCTACGAGTGCATCTGGCTCAAAGGTTTTTACATGTCTTAGCATACCCTTAGCATAACGACACGGCGTAATACTTTGATACTCAACACCGTACTCATCCATGATCTCTAATACTTGATAAAAATGGTGCAGCTCTTCTTTGATCAACATCACCATTTTATCAACCAAATCTTGCCCATAAGCTGAATCAGATTTTGGGATCACTGCTTTAGTCAGTTTGTTTTTAGCCGCAAGATCGCGCCAATTCCCTTCACGCTTGTAAATCAGCGTTTCAAACGGCTTTAGCCACTCAAGCAAGGCATCGCTGCTTTGTTTATCCACGGCATATTTACGAATTAAAAACATCGCAGATTGCGCGGCTTTAAGCTCACAGATGAGATGATCAATTAAAATAACCGCTAGGTTTTCTTTTTTAGTGGCTTCATCAATCCACCCTAAAGGGGTTTCACAACGTAAAAATTGCTTAATCGGTTCTAAAAGTTTGCTATGTGGCACGAAGGGAGTTGCTCATTAGTATCTATCATTAAGAAAATGATTTTATCATGAAAAATGACTGATAATAAAACAAAGCTGGGGGTTTGATTAATTAAATAACCCGAACTCTAGTTAAATATATCCCCGCTGATTTTTTTGCTTTCGTCTCTCATTGGTGTTTCTTGACAAGACCCCATTACTGAACCATAACTTAATACAAGCTGTATAAAAATAAAACAGCGAACTAATACCAATCGACTTAAATATTTAACCATTCTAGCGAGCTAAATAAAGCGCTAACTGCGTTATAATTTTTTCAAGTAGAACAACTACATGTCAAAATTTACGCCTTGTTATCACTGTATTTATCTG
>NZ_JACJEQ010000004.1:0-232994 GCF_014164125.1 Pseudoalteromonas sp. SG44-8
TGTTCATGTTCATGTTCATGTTCATGGCTGGTGTGGTTACCGCTGTGGATCAGTTCAATAGCCGCTAATGGAATATGTAGGGTTTTATCAACTGGCGTGCCTGTCGCATCTAAAATGCCAACCACAGTGAAAGGATTATCATCATGATGATGAAAGCTGGTATTACCCATACCGTGTGAAATAACGATACTATCACCCAGCGAATAGCCTAGCTTGGCTGCTACCTGCGCGCCCAGTACGACCTCATTTAAATGGGCGAAGGCGCGGCCTTGGCTAAACCTAAGCTGCTGCTTTTTAGCAAATTTATAATGTTGAAAATAATCAGCGGAGGTGCCCAGTACCGCTTGGCCTTTATGGCTATCTCCTAGTGATAGCGGAATGGTCCAGTTGACGCCGCGTTGCTGTTTTATATATTGGTAGCTTTGCCAGCTAACGCCATTATTAGCATGACCGATGCGAAAAACCGAAGACAATAACAGCTGTATATCTCCGGTACGAGCGCCAACAATTAGATCAGTACCAGAAATGGTATTACTAAAACTACTTTTGGCATCAACCCGTACTCGCTCAATACTCAGCAATAACATGACACTAACAGCAATAGTAAACAGAGTTAAGAATGCACTAGCGCGGCGATTATATAAGCTACTAATAGCAAGTTTTAAGAGGATCATTTACCTTGCTCCTGTAGCGACAGTAAATCAATGTTGCGATTAAAAAGCGGTTGTAAGCTGGTATCATGGCTGACAAAAAGTAAGGTGCTATTCGCTTCATTTGCTTGTGTAAAAAGTAAGTTGATAAAGGACTGGCGATTGTTTGCATCAAGAGCAGACGTTGGCTCATCGGCAATTATCAATTCGGGGCTGCCAATAAAGGCGCGCGCCGCCGCGACTCGCTGTTGCTGACCAATACTCAAGCTAGCCACATTTTGTTGGTGTAATTGCTCGTCTAAGCCCAGTGCATTTAATAGCCTTGAGGCCTCTTGATTAAGGGTTGGACTATTAATTAATGCTTTTTTTTGCCGTGGTTTTGAAAATTGGCAACCTAATGTGACATTATCAATCGGTGATAGGTAAGGAAGTAGATTAAAATTTTGAAAGATATACCCAATATGCTCAGCGCGAAACTTATCGCATTTACTTTTACTTAATTGACCCAGTTCACAACCTAAAATACTCAATTGGCCTGATGTAGGACGGTTAATACCTGCAAGTAACGATAATAAAGTGGATTTACCACAGCCGCTAGGGCCATGTAAAAACACATGTTCGCCTTTAGCAATGCTAAGTGTTGCAATTGCTAAAGTGGGTTTGACTTGTTGTTTTTGCCATTTAAAACTTAGCTGCTGTATATTAATCATCACGTAAATTACTACTGGATTTTGATGTTATCTTATAACGTGTATAATAAAATACCAACTAAACTGCGTTAAATCACATAGTGCTTTAATTGTGATTTCCCCCGGTCTCGATTATTATTAGCGGCTTATAACCCCATACCCATACGATCGCCCTTACAGGGCGTGCCATATACTCGGAGATAGCATGACTAGCTATAAAGTTTTAGACGTAAACGATGACTTACCAATACGCACAAAGGGCCCAGTTCACAGTGGCAAAGTACGTTCAGTTTATTGGTTAACAGACGAAGACAGCGCGCGTTTGATCAGTGACAAAGGTTACCAAGTGCCAAAGGGTACAGAACTGGCTATTATGGTTATTTCTGATCGTATCTCTGCATTTGATTGTATATGGCAGGGCGAAAATGGTTTAAATGGCGTGCCAGGTAAAGGGGTCGCATTAAACACAGTTGCTGCTCATTGGTTTAAGTTATTTGATCAGGCAGGCCTTGCAGGGAATCACATTGTTGATATTCCGCATCCGTATGTGTGGATTGTACGTAAAGCCAGTACAGTAAAAGTAGAAGCAATTGCTCGTCAGTACATTACGGGCAGCATGTGGCGTGATTACAGTAAAGGTGTACGTAATTTCTGTGGATTAGAATTACCTGAAGGCTTAACGGCTAATCAAAAGTTAGACGATGTGTTAATTACGCCATCAACAAAAGGTATTATTACTGGCGTTGCAGATATTCCTGCGGTGGATGATGTCAATATTACCCGTGAAAACATAACTAATAACTTGAGTGTGTTTAATTTTAAGTCCGAAGATGATGTTGCTCAATACGAGAAATTACTTGTTGAGGGTTTTGCTTTAATTAGTGCTGAGCTAGGTAAACTAGATCAAATCTTTGTCGATACAAAATTTGAGTTTGGCTATGTAGAAGATATTGATGGTACAGATAAACTAATCTATATCGATGAAGTTGGGACGCCTGATTCATCAAGAATTTGGGATGGTGCTGCGTATCGTGATGGTAAAATTGTTGAGAACTCTAAAGAAGGGTTCCGCCAATTGTTAATTAATAATGTGCCTGATAGTGATGTGTTATTGAATAAAGATCGCATGCTTGAACGTGAGCAACTAGCAAAAGATTACATTTTACCTGAGTCGGTTATGTTAGCTGTTTCTGATACTTATGTAGGTATCGCTAGCAAAATTGTGGGTCGTGATATTTTAATTCCAACAGATCCGCGTAGTGAAGTAATTGCCATTTTAGACGGGCAATATGGTTTAATTTCTAATGCTTAATTACTAGTAATCAACTTGCACCATTTTAAAAGCTTAGAGTTTTGCTATTATTTATAGTTACTGGGCTTTTATTCTTGCATTTAGAGTCAGTCTCTAATTAACTTAACCTAAGATTAATTAGAGATACTCATATGTTAGTGTTCGCACAACAGGGGATGACCAAATGAGACTGCAAGTAATGGCAACAAAAAGCATCATGACAGTTTTCGCTATGGTGCTTGCATGCGATGTTTATGCGCAAGATGTTACGCTCAACATCGTTGATCAATATGGGCAGCCTCTCACCAATGCAGTGATAGAAATTGCTAGCGAAAGCAATAAAACATTATCGCAACAGTTACCTGTACTGATAATGGATCAAGTAGATAAGCAGTTTTCACCAACGCTTTTGATTGCTCACCAAGGGCAGCAAGTGAACTTTCCTAATAGCGATAATATTCGCCACCATGTATATTCTTTCTCGGAAGCTAAACCATTTCAGTTAAAGTTATATTCTGGACAACCAGAATCTCCGATTACATTTGAAAATCAAGGGGTTGTGGTGCTTGGCTGTAATATCCATGATTCTATGCTAGGGTATATTTATGTTGCGAAAAGCGCTGATGTTTATCAAAGTGATGAGCATGGGAATGTGCAACTAAGTGGCCTAAATTTGCCAGTACAGCTAACTATTTGGCATGCTTTACAAAAGAACGCACTCGAAGCAAAACAGCCTTTAACGTTAGCTGTAAATTCACCTCATAGTTTACAAGTGACACTGCAAACAACTGAGCCTAAGCCACGTAATACTTTTGGTAGTAAGTTTAAGGGTGGGAATGACTAATAGTTTAAAAAATCGCATAACTGTTTTATGTGTAGGCTTAGTGTTATTAACTACTGTTGTGAGCTTATTTAGTTTTTGGTGGTCGACGAGTCAATTTAATGAAAAAAAGGTCACCCAAGATATTAATGTGGCTGAAAATGTCTATAAGCAGTACCTAGCGTCAAAAGAAAGTTTATTGCTCACAGCTGCAAAAGTACTGACTGCTGATTTTGGCTTTAAACAAGCGGTTGCTACCAAAGATGCAAATACCATTAGTAGCGCATTGTATAATCATAGTCAGCGAATCAATGCTGATTTAATGCTGCTTCTAGATCTGTCAGGAAAGTTAATTTCTACTAATAAACAGCAAGATTTTAATAATAACTTACAAGAATTAATGAATGAGTTGCTCAATAATACCGAGCAATCTAGTTTTGTAGTGCTACACGAACAATTGTATCAAGTCATTTTACTACCAGTTAAAGCCCCGCGTACTATCGCCTACAGTTTAGTAGGTTTTAAAATTGATGATGAGGTTGCGGTTGAACTAAAAAACTTAACAGGTATGGATGTAAGCTTTATAGCTAAAAGCGATAATTTGGTTAAAAGCTCTTTGTTAGAGCGTCCAAGCCCATTTATTCCAAACGAGTATTTTCATAATTCCACCACAAAACGTATTTTTGGTGAACAATTGGTATATCGCAATCGCGATGTACATTTGCCTTCACTTGACGATCATCCCGTTAATGTATTGCTTAGTGCTGATCTAACGCAGAGTTACAGTGAATTTGAGAGATTGTTTTACACGTTAGTCATTCTTGCGTCTTTAACGATTTTTATCGGCGTTATTACTAGTAGTTTATTGGCCAAAAACTTAACCATGCCGTTATCACAGTTGGCGAGTTTAGCGCGGCAGTTTGCGCGAGGAAACTACAGTGTTGATGCGATGAGTAAAAACCAAAGCAATGAAATAGCTACATTAATTGATGCTTTTAAGAACATGGGTAATGATATCCAAGAGCGTGAACAACAAATTAGCTTTGCCGCAAAGCATGATTCTTTAACTGGTTTTTATAATCGTTCTGCAATGCTGGAAGTGTTGAGCGAAAATCTTGAACAAAACCAAGAATACACCTTAGTGGCAATCGATATTCGTGGTCTTAGGCATATTAACGATAAGCTAGGAGCTCGTATTGGCGATGACTGCTTAAAAGCTGTGGCTTTACGTATTGCTGAGTTTTCAGATGAGTTTGGTGGTTTACATGCACGTATTGGTGGTGATGAATTTTTAACCGCTTTTCCTAGTAGTGCAGGGCGTAATCTTAAAAGTGGCATAGTCGGGTTAATGGCGCAGTTACAAGCTGGTTATACTATTCAAAAGCTTAAAATCAATTTACGTTTTAGTGCTGGTGTGGTGGAGTATCCTTCGCAAGGGTTACAAGCGGATGATTTAATGCGTCGGGTCTTGATTGCTGTGGATAGTGCCGCAAGTGCTCATGAAAATATTCATTATTACCTGCCTGGAGAGGATGAAGCGCATCTTGATAGGCTCATTATGATCGATGAGCTCAAGCAAGCGATTAATGATGACGATGGTCAATTGTTTATGACCTATCAGCCTAAATTACATATCGCTACACAACAAATCAATAAAGTGGAATCGCTTATTCGTTGGCAACGCAAGGATGGTAGTTGGGTATCGCCGGAGCTATTTATTGACCTAGCTGAACAATCGGGATTAATTGTTGACCTTACCGGTTGGGTGGTAAAAACAGTAATAGCACAGGTCGGACTTTGGCAACAGCAAGGCATTTATATGCAAGCTGCAATTAATGTTTCAGCCCAAGATATCGCTTATCCCGGCTTTCACTCCAATTTAATTCGTACATTAAAACAGTTTTCAGTTGCACCTGCGCTTATCACGATTGAATTAACAGAGCGCGATATGATTGAAAATGAAGAAAAAGGTATTCAAGCGTTGGAAAACTTGAAAGCAATCGGTGTCAAAATTTCTCTTGATGATTATGGGGTTGGGCAAACATCGCTAGGGCGCCTGAAAATGTTACCTATTGACGAGCTGAAGTTAGATAAGTGTTTCATTCTTAAACTAGATGAATCTGAAAAAGATCAGTTTATTGTTGAATCTACGATTACCTTAGGTCATCAGCTTGGCTTCTCTGTGGTAGCCGAAGGGGTTGAAACATTAGAGTCGCTAGAGCTGCTACAAAAAATGCAGTGTGATCATGTGCAAGGGTATTATCTAAGTCGTCCACTCAAAGCAGACGTGTTTGAGCAATGGTTGGAGCAGTATAATGAAAAAGCTTAAATTATTATGTTTAACTGTTATCGCATTATCTGCATTTAATACTTTTGCCTCAAAAGGCAAGCTGCTAGCAACGCCAGGAGTATCGCAAGTAGAAGGTAGTGGTGGTGGTGGTATCGTGCCTTGGGCGCAGCTTGCGGGTTATGCCAGCGAGGATGAGTTTTCTATTAATGGCTTTTGTAGTCGGGCCGATGTTACCGATTACAGCTTAGATGTATGCGGTGCACAAGTTAACTTATTTAATCGCGTTGAGCTTAGCTATGCACAGCAAAACTTTGCTGTGCCGGCGCTAAATACCGAGATAGAACAAGAAATCAGCGGTGTTAAGATTAGGCTCTATGGTGATATTGTTTATAGTGACTGGCCTCAAGTTACCTTGGGAGTACAACATAAATCACTTGATGATGGCGCAGTCGCTATGTTAGTCGGGGCTAAGGATACCTCCGGTACGGATATTTACCTTGCTGCAAGCAAGCTACATTTAGGGGCCATTGCAGGTTATAACTGGTTTTGGAATGTTACCACGCGTTATAGTGAAGCAAATCAGCTTGGCTTACTCGGATACGGTGGGGCGAATAGCAATGAAAAACTCTTATTTGAAGGTAGTACTGCCATTTTTCTTAGTCGAGAAGTTGCTGTTGGAATAGAGTATCGTCAAAAATCAAATAATCTCGGATTGGGTGAGCAAGATTGGCAAGATGTGTTTGTTGCTTGGATACCAAATAAATACGTAAGTGTCACTGCAGCATACCTTGATTTAGGTAGCATTGCTGGGGCAAAAGACCAAACCGGTTGGTACTTATCGGTAACAGGATATTGGTAATGGGAAAAATACTAACAACGATAGTGTTAATAGCCAGCTTAGCAGGTTGTTCATCGGCTTCAAATCTAACGTTGTATCAGCAACTTGGTGGTCAAGCAGGGCTACAAAGACTGGTTGATAGTTTCATTAATCAAATCGGTAATGACGAACAAATTATTCATTACTTTGAGCATGCAAATATTAGCCATTTCCAAGAAGGCTTTATTAATCATTTGTGTGTACTAACTGATGGGCCCTGTGAGTACACGCGTGATAGTATGGTTGATATTCATACTGGCATGCACATCACGGAGGGTGACTTTAATCATGTGGTTGATTTGTTAATCAATGCCATGAATGAACAAAATATTAGTCATACAGTGCAAAATAAAATACTCGCGAAAATGGCACCACTGAGAACCGAGATTATTAAGATTTAAGCAAAAATAGTCGTTGTTATGATAGTTTAGGCTGAAATAAAATTATGGTTTCTGTACAATGGCATTTGTTTTTGGTTAAATTAATGTAAATTATGTTCGTGTATTTTGATGTTTTGCATATTTATTATATCCCTCAATACTTACCAGTTATAAAAAAGCTGACCAAAAAAGGGCATAAATGTGTATTGATTTTTTATAAATCGCAGGATGCGAAACTAATTTCTGTTTGCAATAAGTTTATTGCAGACAATCGGCTATCAGCAGTTTGGCTAAATGATACCAGTCAGGCTTTTGCTTTTTACCAAAAAAGTGAAGTTGATTGGATTATATTTGGTAATGCATTTCCACAAAGCGAAAAGTTAAATAAAAAAACAGCACTGATGCAACACGGAATTGGCCCCAAACAGTGCTACTACGATGTATCAAATGCAGGAATGACTGTAAGGTTTGTTGAAGGGGTACATCGGAAAAAGCGATTACAAAGCCTTTATCCTAACGGTACTTTTATTGACTCAGGTTATGCGAAGTTAGATCCTCTATTTGACTACAGTGTTGAAAAAATATCACTGGAAAAGCTCGGTCTGGATCCTAATAAAAGAACATTGCTATATGCGCCTACATTTTATCCAAGTTCAATTGAGTGTATGAGCGACCATTTTGCGTATGACTTTGCAGATTATAATATAATTATAAAACCACACTTTTTTACGCTTACAAAACCACGTTATAAAAAACAACGCTTTAAATTAGCTAATTGGAAAAAACACACAAATGTTTATATTGCGGATGAAAATCAATTTGATTTAACACCATTTATTGCGGTTGCCGATATTATGCTTTCAGACGCATCGTCAGCTATTTTTGAATTTGCTGCACTAGATAAACCCGTTATATGGTGTGACTTCTATAAATTACGCTGGAGTTACCGTGGTATTTTTTCATTTCGTTTGAAAGGGCGTTTGGATGATGATATTCATTATTTTAATGAAATTTGTTACCCTGCTAAGCATTATCAAGATCTCGCCAATATGATTAGTCAATCTAGTTACGAGAGTGACGTTTTTAAAGAAAATAGGGCGAGACTTATTAAGTTGCTCGCTGGTAAAATGGATGGCTTATCTGCTGAGCGCATTGCTAACTATTTAGAGGAAAATAAATGAGGCGAGTAATAACTTTTGGGACGTTTGATATTTTCCATGTTGGCCATATCAATATATTAGAGCGAGCGAAAGCACTGGGTGATTACTTAATTGTAGGTGTATCTTCAGATGCTCTTAATAGGTCAAAAAAAGGCCGTAATCCAGTTTACAGTGAAGCAGATAGAGTGAGAATAATCAGTTCATTGCGTTGCGTTGATGAGGTGTTTATTGAGAAATCATTAGAGCTTAAAGGTGAGTACATTACTGAACATAATGCTGACTTATTAGTAATGGGGGATGATTGGGCTGGACGTTTTGATGAATTTAAAAGCTTGTGTGATGTTAAATACCTTACTCGAACCCCATCAATTTCAACCACTGAAATTATTGAAGTGGTACGTAATCCATTATCGCAATAAATGTTGTAAGGTGGGGCCTGCCCACCTTCGATTTAATTACTTTAATTTCATATAGTTTAGCGCTTTACGGATTTTGTATCTGCGCAGTAGATTAAGCGGCTTTTGCATAACTCCGGTCTCAATAATCTGTGCAGTTGCTGCTAGTATGCGTTGAGCGCTGTTTCCATCAGTAAAAGGATGTACTTGAGTTATATACTGGTTAATTTTCAGTTGCTGCTCATCGCTGAAAGATAATGCTTGCTCTAGCGCGTTAGTTAATTGCTCTGCAGCTGTGATATTAATTAAAGCATCTTGAGGTTGGCTATTGTTATAGGTGATAACGGGTTTGCCTAATAATAATGATTCATCGACTGCACTTGATGTATCTGAAATAACCACATCAGCGTGTTGAATTAATGGGATTAAGTTATCGTTTTGGCAAATTTCAAAATGTTCCATTTCAGCCAGAGTCTGATAAAGCTTTTGCCACTGAGGTTTAGTTTTTGGATGAAACTTCAGTTTTATATCGTAATCACCACTACTTGCAAGTGATTTTATTTGCTCAAATAAAATCTCGAGAGAAGATAAATTTGGCGAAAATGTTGGCGCATATAAGATAACGGGCTTCTCATTTTGCCGTTTTTCGTAATTAAAATAAGGATCAAGTTTCGGCCAGCCAGTTTCTATCACTCTAAAATAACGGTATTTTTCTGCTAAGCGTGTAAATGGTTCCGTTGTAAGAGGACCGTGAGTACAGTACAAATCAAAAAAACCTCGAATAGCAAAATGACCTTTCTTTTTATATTCTAAGCCATGAAAAACTTGCACTTTCACTCCGGGGAAAAAATCTGGGACTACATTTCCAGGTACGAACACTGCGCAGGGATTAAAGTTTTTGACATCTTCAATATTTTTAAGTTGTTGCTCTCCTTCTAACAAGCCGTTGGCAATTCCACTTCTTTTTGTAATAAACCAGCAGGCTTTATCTCCATTTGCTCTAATTGCATCTTGAATTGGGCGTAAAATAGCAAAGCTGTAAGGTTGTTCTACATAAAGCAAGTAATGTTTAGGCATAATGGGTCGCTTTTAGATTTTTAATTGGTAATTCAATATGTGGCAGAAGAATTAGATAACGCCATCTTATTTATTAAGTTTTACCGCCTATAATACAATTTTACTACAGTAAAATAAATCTATGTGATCTGCATCTTTTAAGTAGCTAATAAAGTATTGTAACGCTTCATTCATAAATAAGTCATTATTACGGCTTAGTATTTATATCAAATATTAAAATTGGTATAAGCACCCTATGCACTTTTTATTCGTATCTCGTCGCAATGTACATGCTCGCTACTATAAAAAGTTAATCACTCAACTAAATTTAAGTGCTAGTTTACATATTTTTGGTAAGCCAATACTGCGTGCATTAAAGTACTTACCGGAGGCATTTAAAGCGTCTTTTGACGATATAATAGCTACTCAGATAAAGCGTAAACAAGCAAAGCATGCTATTTGGCATAGTTACTTGTTAATCTTACCTTATTACCTTCTACTCAATTTTGTCGAGCGTTGTCGCTACGCTAAGTATTTGGCGTTACTTACTCGGGAAAAACCAACACATCTGGTTATTTGGAATGGTCATAAACTGCCTAATATCACAGTAGTAAAAGCGGCGAAAAAGCTAGAAATTAACGTTTTTTATTATGAAAATGGCTTGCTGCCAAATACTAGCTGTTTAGATCCTAAAGGTGTTAACTTTGCATCTGCAATTAAGCGTGATCGAAATTTTTACCTTAATTTTGAATCATCATATGCATCTGATTTAAGCGCTTTAGCGTTAATGCCTCGATCAAATCACAAAAAACGTAAAGCATTTTTACAGAGTAAGTTACCGCCAAGGTATATTTTCGTGCCTTTTCAGGTTCCCCATGATACGCAAATCGTTTGTTATTCGCCCTGGATTAATTCAATGGAGATGTTATTTACAGAAGTAATGACAGCGATTGAAAAACTAAATGATCCAGAGTTAAAAGTGGTATTTAAAGAACACCCCTCTTGGCATAAACACTATTCTCATTTATATAAAAAGCACCCTCAGGCAGTATTTGCCAACGGCAATGTGACGGCTGATTTAATAGAAAATGCACAGGCCGTGATCACGATTAATTCTACCGTCGGACTAGAGGCGTTATTGTTAGGGCGCCGTGTTATTACGCTTGGGCAGGCTTGCTATAACATTGATGAATTGGTTTTACATGCGCGCAATAATGAGGAGTTAAGTGAAAAAATATCGCAAATGAACCAAGGTTGGCAATTCAATGCTCAACTTAGAAATCAATTTTTCAATTATTTAAAGCATGTTTACAGTGTCCAAGGAAGGTGGCAAGATTGCTCAAAAGAACATGCTGATGCTGTTGAAAAACGTTTGTTAGGATTGGATGTTTTTTCTCAGCAAATTAA
Organism: Pseudoalteromonas sp. SG44-8; assembly: GCF_014164125.1. NCBI lineage: Bacteria > Pseudomonadati > Pseudomonadota > Gammaproteobacteria > Alteromonadales > Pseudoalteromonadaceae > Pseudoalteromonas > Pseudoalteromonas sp. SG44-8. Next base: position 11,016 of record NZ_JACJEQ010000004.1, read on the forward strand.
TGAAGTAAAGGATAACAATGAAAAACATCGTAACTTGCCAGTGGTTGAACGAGCACTTAAACGACCCCAAGCTGATTATTTTTGATGCCGGTATGGTGCGTCCAGGTAAGCTGGGAGAGTATAAACCAGAAGCTAAGTTACCTAATGCGCAGCGTTTTGACTTTAAAAAGCAATTAGCCGATCAAGACAATCCGCTACCGCATACCATGTGCAGTGCGGAGCAATTTACTCAGCAGATGCAGTTAATGGGGGTTGATAAAGATTCCTTAGTTATCATCTACGAAGACCAAGGCTTATTTAGTGCTGCAAGAGGTTGGTGGATGTTTAAAGCCATGGGCTTTGATAATGTCAAAGTACTCGGTGGTGGCCTTGCTAAGTGGCAGTCGTTGGGTTATTTAACTCAAATTGAATATAGCCGCCATTATCATAAAGGTAACTTTGTTGCCAAACCGCGAGTTGGTTACTTTATTGATGCTGCTGCAGTCTTTCAGGGCATAGATGATGAACATACCGTACTACTTGATGCACGAGGTTATCAGCGTTATTTAGGTGAAATGGCAGAGCCGAGAGCTGGGATGCGCAGCGGCCATATTCCAAATAGCCGCGCTTTACCTTTTGTTGAATTATTGGATGATGGCGAAGCAAAACCATTCGCTGATATTAAAGCTGCTTTCGAGGCTGTACTTGGCGATCAAGCAGATCTGCAAACTACCTTGCAATTTAGTTGTGGCTCCGGCGTTACTGCATGCATCTTGGCGTTATTTGCCGATGAGTGCGGATATGAAAATCTGCATGTTTATGACTGCTCATGGAGTGAGTGGGGCGGCCGAGACGAACTACCTATCGAAACGGGTCCTTGTCCTTCGCGTTAAACGCAAATCCGTAGTGCTGCCAGTAATCAATGGCTTTATTATTGAGAGGCTGGCGTACTTGTACTTTGCTTGCTGTTGCCGACGGGCTATGTTGCTTATGAAAATCCAGACACTTAACTTGCCAAGGTAAATCACAAAAATCATAGAGCAGCTGCGTGCTTGTGATTGGCTCTGATACTAATGTTTCGTATTGCATAATCATCACATTATCCGGGTGTTTTGCTGCAAAATGATTTATCAAAGAGCTGTAATCTTGATAAAAACTATCGATGTCTTGCAGGTTATAGCTATAGTGATGAAACGCACTGGCTGGGCTGTACAGTTGGCGGTAATTAGCTATACAGCTAGCTTTTCGGCCTCGTTGCATGCAAATGATTTTAGCCTTCGGGAAAGCCGCTAAAATTAAATCGATATAGTAAAAATTAAATGGCTGTTTGTCGCAGCTGCGTAGCTGTGCTGCTACTAGTTGACTAATACGCTGTTTATACTGACTCAACTTCGCCATTAACGCAGCATTTTTATATGCGTCATTGAGCACCACGCTATTTAATGCCTGAGCATTATTACCTTGGCAAACCTGGGCAATATCATTGAGTTCACCAACACCTTGCACCAAATCTGATTGATTCATTATTTTTTCTAGCAAAGTAGTCCCTGAGCGCGGCATACCAACAATAAATATCGGAGTAAAATCGTTGTCGCTTAAGGACGGCGTATAACTGTGACTTAAGGTTATCAGTTGCTGGCTAAATGCTTTGTGAGCTTGCGCATCATATTTTACATGCTGACAGATCGCTTGCTTACTTGTAGTAAAGTGGGCAAAGGCTTGCTTATAATCAGCGCAGTGCTCGTAATTGAGTGCAATCGCATGGTGCAGAAATTGTTGCTGCATCGGCGTTTTAGCGTATTCGGTTAAAGTTAACAGCTGTTGTAAATGCTGCTTGGCCTGCTTGTTATTGTTAAGTTCAGCTAGCGAATAGTGAGCTTGAAAATGTTGCGGATACTGTTTAACAAGCATTTGTAGTAGCAGTATTGCATCACTAAATTGCCCCATTATTTTATATGCCACTGCTAAGTTATAACAGATTTGTGGATTTTCAGGAGCATGTTTATAGGCCCGTAATTGCCACTCGAGCGCCAGTGGATAATGGCCCAAACGAGTCAGTACATTAGCAATTAAATCGCATTCAATAACTTCATAATATGGATGTTTTATTGCTTCAGTTATATATTGCTGCGCATCTAACAGCTGCCCGCGCAGTACGGCAAATTTGGCTGAGTGAGCAAAATATAAAGGTAGGGGCTCAATACTAATCGCCTTGCTTAAGAGTTTATTTGCTTTGCTTATATCATTTGCTGCAACATTTACTTGCGCTAGCAAAAAATAGCTAAAGTGATCATCTGGTGTGTTTTTAATATTACTGATCAGTAGTAAGTGCGCGTCATTAAGCTTGCTATGATTAATAGCGTGCTCAATTTGTTGTTGTAGGTTTTTTTGTATCGATGTCAGCATGGCAATAAGCATAAAAGCCTTGGCGTAAAACACCAAGGCTTTTTTAATTTATAGATAACCGTTATTACAGTTCAAAGTTATACGTAAACTTCATGCCGATAGTACGCGGCGCTGTAGTGTAGTGACCATACACACGCTGTAGTTCAGGCAGCTCTTTATTTAGCTCTTCATATTTTGCCATACCTGCCCATGATTTATCACGGCGTACCGAAGTAAAGGCATACTTATCGAATAAATTATCAACATAAATAGTGGCAGACCACATATCACCCGTTAGCTTGGCTGATAGATTACTCAATGCATAGCCTGCAAGTGTTTCACCATCGGCTTTTAAGCCAACTTTAGTGATCACATCACTTTGCGCGGTCATACCGTAGTTAATGCTCAGTAGTTTATCGTCTAGTACATCTTGTTCATAACGCAGGCCGAATGAAAGCTGATGCTCAGGCGCGCCTGGTAAGCGGTCGCCGTCAGTACCATCGTAGTATGCTTGATACTGTGTATATTTTTTATCTAATGTACCTAATAAACCTGGTGCATCCTCGGTTAGTTCAGCTTTTGCATAGGCGTAAGTTGCGTAGGCCGTCCAGTTATCAGCAATTATAGCGCGAGAAGAAATTTCCACGCCTTTTGAATTAGCTGCTCCGGCATTAGAGGTAATTAGCTCTTGACCATTTACCGTTGCAGTACCAACTTGCGCATCTTTCCAATCAACATTAAACAATGCCGCGTTAAAGTGTAGACGATTTTTAAACCAGCTCGATTTAAAACCAAGTTCATAGTTAACGGTGGTATCTGGTTTATAATCTTCTTCATTCGGAAGAGCACAAACAATTTGTTGTTCCGGTAGTACGTCAGGACAAGGGGCAATGCCGTTACCACCGCCGATTCTAAAGCCTTCACTTACGGTAAAATAAGCAAGCACTCCTGAATCAAATGTGTAGCTGGCATTAAATTTAAATAGATTACCGTTGTCGCTAGCGCTAACGTTTTCCATTGCTAAATCGTTAAGAGATTCAAAGTCACCTGAATACAGTGGAGTCGCTGAACCTGCCGTGGTTGATACATCATATTCATAGAAACGTGCACCAAGTGTCACGTTAAATTGATCGGTAAACGCATAACCTACTTCACCAAATAGCGCTTTTTCAGTGGTCTCAGAATCACTGACTAAAATATACTCGAGGTCTTGTTGCAGATTAGGAATATCATCGCCCCAAAACTCAGTTAAACCGGGTGTGTATTCGCGATCATCTGAGTGAGTTTCAAGCTTGTTGTAGTAACCACCGACAATCCAGTTAAAAGCGCTATCAGAGTTAGACACTAAACGAATTTCTTGAGTGAAACTATCACGTTTTGATGTATCCAAGGTTTGCGCAACAAACGCTGGAAATTCTGCATAACCAGTCCATATGTCGTAAAGCAAGTCTGTTTGGTCGCGTTGCCCAGATTGCTCATAGCTTGACCAACCAGATGCTGAGACAAGTTCAGCAAAGCCTAGATCCGCTTTAATTTCCAAGCTTAATAAGTCGTTTTCTTCTTCACCAGGCTCAAGTATGCGGGCGGCATTTTCGTATTGACCCACCATACCTTGTAAGGCACTGCTGTCACTTAATGAATTATATTGCGATGTAGAATTACCGCCATTTTCTTGTTTTTGATAAAAATAGTTTAGCGTTGCCTCTACAGCTTCATTAGCTTGCCAGCGCAGTGACACACGACCTGTGGTAATTTGCTCATCATTTACATCACTGACACTGCGCAAGTTAGCACTAACATCCTGTGGGTTGGTAAAATCAGGATTTGGGTTTGATACGCCTGGGTTTTGTACTACGAAGTTATAATCGATATAACCTGGGTTGGTGTAGTAATTGACGCTAGCGCGGATTGCCAATACATCGTCAATTAACGGCGTATTAAATACTAAACCAAACTCACCGCCAGTGCCGTCACTTTCGTTTAAGCTAAACACATCACCAGTGACTTGCCCTTCGGTAATATCGAGCTGAGGTTGTTTTAATAAGTAACGAATTGCACCACCTAATGTTCCCGCTCCGTATAATGTACCTTGTGGACCAATAAGCACTTCAACACGGTCTACGTCTGTTAAGCGTAAATCAATATTTAGTGGAATTTCACCCACGTAAGTCGCTACTGTACCACCATCAGAAATACGATCAGAAGTATTGGTATTTAAGCCACGGACAATAATTGGTGAACCTTCACGGCCACCTTGATCAGAAATAGTTAAACCTGGCACCCAGCGTGCCACATCTTCAAGATCACCAATGTTTTGATCTTTGATCACATCACCATCAAGGGCGGTAATATTAAGTGGTGCTTCTTGCACTGAGCCCGCACGACGAGTCGCGGTAATTTGAATTGTTTCAATTGCTTTTTCTGTTGCAACTTGTTGCTCCGCTGCAACAGCATGACCGGCAGTAAAAAATTGGGCGGCTATTGCGCAAGCGACAATATTAGGCTTGAACTGTTTCATTGATTATCCTGTTTTTTGTTTATCTGGTTGTCATTTTCTAATAAGAAAGCATGTTATAAAAAGATAAACAAGATGGCTGAAAGGGTACGGAAATTAATATGCAATTATATAGATAAAATATTCATCAAAAAACGTTTTTTAGTGCTTTAAAGAGTTTTTATTGCATATTAATATTTGTATGAATTTTTTTCTCTTTATGGTTTTTTTGCTATTTTGCATCACTTGTTAATTTTGTGTTTTTGAATGGGCAGTTTTTACAATTGTTTTTACAACATGTACCACGTTTTAAAAAGAACCAGCGTGAGAACACCATATAATTGTTCTGCATTGTATAATCGAGATTTTCTATTAGGGGATTATGGCTAGAGAAAGAGGCTGCAAAACTAAGCTGGTTTTTAAGTGGTTGCTGATAGAGGGCATTTAAAAATAGATTGATTTTAGTCAACGTACAATCTCTGCATAAACAGCTGGTGGTTGTGCTATCAAGCGGTAAAATAGCAGGCAGCTCATTGCACCAACAGGCATTGATATCATCAACATTGCAGTTAAGAGTCGCTTGGCATTGCGAGCAGGCTAAAATAGTCATTAGATATATTTTAATCTTTAATGAAATAGTCAGTTACAGGATAACAGATAATTAAAAATGAACAGAGCACAAGCGTTAGCAGAATTTGTCACTTTTGGTAAATACAAAGACGAGGCAATAAGTATTATTGTTGCATCAACAATAGATAACCAAGGCCCAATTTACATATTGACGCTCGCAACTGTTTTGGATGTGCTCACTCGCTGCCAAGCAGATGAGATTGATTTAGACGATCTGGAGTTGTGGGCGAATGTTATAGAATCTAGAACCGACATCGACTACAGCGGCGTCGAAGGGGTTATCTATGCCCTCAGCAACAGCGAACAAATGGGCGAGCTTGATAAGAGTAAAGTTGCGAAGTTGGTTGAATTATTAGCAAGTTAGTAGGGGCTAGGTTCTAGGGATATTGCGGCTAACTTCGCCTTGATATGGCTGAAAATAAAAAACGCGGCATAAAGCCGCGCCTACGATGTGATTGTTATCTGAGGAAATCACTTTCCTAGAGCCTTTTACCTAGCTCCTCTATCCTAAAGTCTATTACTTATGATATCCCAAGCAGGTTTCTACTTCGTTTTTCGAACCTAAAATCACCGCTACGCGTTGGTGGATAGCGTCGGGTTGAATATCCATAATGCGTTCTGTGCCAGTTGAGGCGATGCCGCCGGCTTGCTCGATCAGCATAGCCATTGGGTTTGCTTCGTAAAGTAGGCGTAGCTTATTTGGTTTGTTTGGATCTTTAGTGTCGGTTGGGTAGGTAAAAATACCACCGCGACATAACACGCGATGAACATCACCGACCATGGCGGCAATCCAGCGCATGTTAAAGTTACGCGCTCGTGGGCCTGTTTCGCCAGCCATTAAGTCATTTATGTAGTTTTGCATCGCAGGCTGCCAATGGCGTTGATTTGACGCATTGATGGCGTATTCGTTGGTCTCTTCTGGTACTTGGGCAAAATCTTGAGTTAATAAGAAGCTGCCGTGTGTTTTATCTAGCGTGAAGAAACGAGTACCTTTGCCAGTCGTTAATGCAAGCACTGTAGATGGGCCATATAATACATATCCCGCAGCGACTTGGCTTTTACCCGGTTGCATAAAGATACTTTGATCTGCAGGATCTGAGCCTTCAGGCGCTTTCATTACTGAGAAAATAGTACCAACCAGTGAATTGATATCGGTATTTGATGAGCCATCAAGTGGGTCAAACGCAACGATATATTCTGCATTCGGGTTACCAGCTACTGTGTAGTCTTCTTCTTCTGAGGCTATCGCTTTTACGTAGCCTGACTCCAGTAAAATATCTTTAAGTAGTTGGTTGGTCAGAACATCGAGTTTCTTTTGTGTTTCGCCTTGAATGTTTTCATCAAGCGTTGAACCTAGTACACCGGACAGGGCACCTTGGCCGACGCGGAATGAAATTTCTTTACAGGCCGCTAAAATCGTTCTGATCAATGAGATTAACTCTCTAGGGCAACCGTCTTCAAGTAATACCGGAGGTAGTCTACGCATTCTATTTTCCTGATAACGTTATGGGCCATGATAATCATAGGGTGAGAGGGATCATCACAGCAAGCGCTGAATTTCGTCTTAAATAACTGTATTTTAGGTGCAACATCCTATACTGGACACACCTTAACCGTATTTAAAACGCGAATAACAAAGATAAGATTATGCAAAAAATACCATTGATACGTTACATACTCTTTACTGTGTTGCTAACTATGATAACCCAAGCGCACGCAGCAATTAAGTCTATTAATGATTTTACTGAACAAATGAATCATTTTCCGGGCTACTTCTCTTTTTATTACGACACTCAAAACGGTAAAATTTATTTAAAAGTTGATAAACTCAAGCAGCAATTTTTATTACAGCAAAGCTTGCCTTATGGTGTCGGCTCTAACGATATTGGCCTTGATCGCGGCCAGTTAGGCAATACGCATCTAGTACAGTTTGAGCGCTTTGGCGATAAAGTGATGTTACGGGCTATTAATACCTACTACCGTGCAAATACCAGCAATAAAGCCGAACAAAAAAGTATTCAAGAAGCCTTTGCATCAAGTATTTTAGCGGGTTTTAAAGTGGTTGCACAAAGCCCGCAAGCTGTCTTGATTGATTATACGCCCTATTTACTGAGCGATGTACATGGTGTGGGTCGAACGCTTGCTGCACGTAAACAAGGCAATTTTAGCCTTGATGAAAGTCGCAGTGCAGTAAATATGGATCGCTCAAAAGCGTTTATGAAAAATACTGAACTTGAAGCTGTGCTGACATTTAATGGCACTCAACCGGGTGAGTATATTCGTCAGGTCAGTGCTGACCCTTACGCATTAACCGTGCATATGCATCACTCTTTAATACAGTTACCTGATGATAATTACACGCCACGTGCGTTTCATCCGCAATCAGGTTATTGGAGTATTGAACATAAAGATTATGCCGCGCCATTAAGTGAATCAATGTTGGTACGTTATATTCCGCGTCATCGTCTAGCGAAAAAAGACCCAAGCTTACCTATTAGCGAACCCGTTGAGCCGATTATTTATTATTTAGATCCTGGCGTACCAGAGCCGGTAAAAACAGCGTTACTCGATGGCGCAAAATGGTGGGATGATGCGTTTTCTCAAGCGGGTTATAAAAATGCATTTATTGTTAAAGTGTTACCAGATAACGCGGATCCTATGGATGTGCGTTATAACGTGATCCAGTGGGTGCATCGTGCAACGCGCGGTTGGTCTTATGGCAGCTCGGTGATCGATCCGCGTACAGGTGAGATTTTAAAAGGTCACGTTACATTAGGCTCACTGCGTGTGCGCCAAGATATTTTAATAGCTGAAGCACTTGCAGCGCCTTATTTAGAAGGTAATGAAGTGGCAAAAACGTTACAAGCAATGGCACTTGATCGTATTCGCCAGCTCAGTGCTCACGAAATTGGTCACACACTTGGTATAGCGCATAATTTCTCTGCGTCAGTGGCTGATCGTGCTTCGGTGATGGATTATCCGCACCCACTAGTGGGCTTTAATGACCAAGGTGAACTCGATGTGAGCCGAGGTTATGCACAAGGTATGGGGCAGTGGGATACGCAAGTTATAAAGTACGGTTACAGTGATTTTCGTAACCTTGATGAAGATGCAGAACTAAGTGCAATTTTAGCGGATAACCAAGCTAAAGGGCTGGAGTTTATTTCTGATAGTGATGCACGAGCGCAAGGTGGCGCGCATCCAACAGCACATTTATGGGATAACGGCAGTTCGCCAAGTGAAGAGCTATTAAGAGTGCTTGACGTAAGACAACAAGCACTCGCTAAATTTGGTATTAACAATATCAAAGAAGGAACCTCACTATCTCAGCTAGAAGAGATGCTGGTGCCGCTGTATTTATTCCATCGTTATCAGGTCGAGTCTGCTGTAAAACTGATTGCAGGTGTTGATTATGATTACGAAGTACGTGGTCAAGGTATGGTAAAAGGTGCACAAGTTGTTGCAAAGGCAACTCAACAGCTCGCTTTAAAGGCCATCTTAACTACCCTAAATGCTGACAATTTAGTATTACCAGAATCAGTGTTAGCGCTAATTCCACCCAAGGCCTATGGCGAATCTAAAAGCCGAGAAAGCATTGTTGGCCGCACTGGCTTAACCTTAGATGCAATGGCGCTACCCGAAGTGGCTGCACAACATAGTTTAGCGTTATTGCTAAATAGCCAACGATTAAATCGTTTAGCACAGCAACAAGCGCGCAGTGATGCATTTTTTAGCTTAGATGAACTGCTTGCAAAGGTTTATCAGCAGGTGTTTTTGATTCAGAGTAAAAAAGGCATGGCAGGCAAAATCACTCAGCGGGTGCAGTTATTAACAGCAAAGCAGTTTGCTGATTTAGTCGCCAGTGATAAAGTTGCTCCAGAGGTGCAAGCTCAGTTGCGTTATTACTTAGTAAAACTGAGTAAGGCGTATCAGCAAGAGTCTTTACTTAGCAGTGCTGATGTTGGTGAAAGTGCGTTTAAGCAATACTTAGCCGATCAAATTAAACAGTTTCTGGCTACCGGCAATTGCCCTACAAATTTTACTGCATTACCAATCCCACCAGGATCACCAATTTAAATGTTATCTATAAGGCCCTAGAAGGTAGGGCCTAGTTTCTCTTGCATAAAACTGGTTTTTTGTTAACCTAGCCGCCTTCCATTTTTAGTCTTTTTGAGGTGTTTATGGCGTTTTTATCTCGTTCGATATTGGCGATGTCCATAGCACTATCAAGTCTTAATGTCAGCGCTAAAGCCGTGTGCGAAGTAGAGCTAAGGCATGGTTTGATCATCACTGATGATGTCATTCGTATTGTTGATAAGGGCCAAACCCGCGTACAAATAAATAATGATAATCAACTCTTTATCCGTGGCTATTGGATTGATCTAACGTCAGATGAAACCCTAGTGTTAAAACAGTTTAGCGCGGGTATTCGCGATACGGTGCCTGAGTTGGTAGAGTTGGCAACTGACGGTGTTAATCTTGGCTTAAGTGCGATAGAGCAAGTTGTTGAAGGTATGTCGGACAAAGAGTCGGAAGTGCTAAAAACGCAACTGCAATATGTTGAGCGCGCTTTAATGGATAAATTTAAACGCGGCGATGATTTCTTTTTTATTGCCCCACAATCACTATCCAAAATTGATGATTTTTTTACCGAAGAGATCAGTCAAAAAATTCACTCTGCAGTTCATGGCTCTCTCGGCGCTATTTTAGTTTCTCTAGGTGATGCATTTAAGTCCCGCGAAGGTAATATTGAAGATCGTATCAATGACATGGGACAGCGCATGGATATTATTTCAAAAGAAATCGATAAGTCATTGCAGAAAAAAGCTCAACAGTTAGAGTTAAAAGCCTCAGAATACTGTGAATGTTTAAACTCGCTTGATGTCACCGAATCACGATTACAAATGATAGTACCAAGTATGGCTGATTTTGATTTAGTACAAATTAAATCTTAACTTAATCAATTCAATTAAAAAGCCCGCGTAATTAACGCGGGCTTTTTAGTTTTAGGTAACCAATTACTAGGATCTAAACTTGCCGGTTTCAGCTTCTAAATCGCTAGTCAGCCCTTTTATCAAGTCCGTTGCGGCATGGGCTTGATGCGATAGGTCTGCGGTCTGTGAGGCGGTGTCAGAGATGGTCACAATGCGTCTTGCTGTGTCTTCCCCTGCATCGAGCTGCTCTTTAGCTGCAATGGCTATTTGATGGCTCATTTGTGCTATGGCACTCAAAGATGCAGCAACACGCTGCAACTCTTCACTGGCATCTTTAGATTTCGCTACGGTTTGTTCACTGGTGGCAATACTTAAGTTAACTGAAGTTTTTGCATCTTTAGTGGCGGATTGTAATTTACCGATCATAGTACGAATTTCTTCTGTGCTAGTTTGCGTGCGCTGCGCTAGTTGACGTACTTCATCCGCAACGACCGCAAAGCCTCTTCCTTGTTCACCGGCACGGGCAGCTTCAATGGCTGCATTGAGTGCTAACAGGTTAGTTTGCTCGGCAATACTTTGAATAACAGTAAGCACATTTGCAATATTATTTACTTCATCATCAAGGAGTTGGATGTTATTACCAGCGCTGTCAATTTGTTGCTCTAAAAGAGCTATGGTATTTGCTGCCTCAGCAGTTAAATGACTGGCATTTTGTCCTTGGCTTTCGGCTTCTTGTACTGAAAAGGCGGCTTGCTCGGCATGCTCAACCACTGTTTGCGCAGAGGCTGTTAGCTCAGTGATAGCTGATGCGACCATATGGGTTTCTTCGTTTAGGCTGCGGGTCAGTTTATCAAGCTCAGTTGAGCGGGATTCGTTATCTAAACTCTGATTTTTTAGACTATCAGTAACATCTTTAATACTGCCAACTACACCCCGTAGCCCTTGTTGCATATAGTGCATGGCAGCAATAATGCTTTCAGGTTGGGCGTCAGTACGAATATGCGAATTTAAGTTGCCACGAGAAACTTGCTTAACAATACCAATTACCTCAGTGACTTCACCGCCTAACGCGTTGCTTAAAGAAATACCAAAGCGAGCAATTGCAGCAGTTAAAGCAAGGGCAATAAGTAGTGACAAGCCTAGTAACCACTTAGCGGTATTCCAGTAACGCTCATCAACTTCTTTTTCGCTGATCCCGGTACCAACATACCAACCAAAGTAAGGGGTTTTTTGCACCACAGAGGTTAGGTCAACGGTTTCACCATCACGGACAGAATCCCAATGATAGGTAATAATTTTGTTGGTTTGATTACCGACTAATTGTTCAACCATACGACCAATACTGTTACCGCTGGCATCTTTGAAATCATTAAAACTGGTGTTGTGTAGCTGCGGATCGTGAGGTGTAGCAATAAAGTCGAGTTTATCATTCACTACGTACACATATTCACTGTCGTGGTATTTGTTTTCACGCAACATTTGCGTGGCAAATTCACGCGCCTGTTGCTCGGTTAGTTGCCCATTTTTAGCAAGTAACTCAAATTGCTCGACAATATTTGTCGTGCTTTTCATGAGTTGATTGATACGGGCAATATTATCGCTTTCACTTGCGTGGCGAAGAGATTGTAAGCCCAGTAATGCAATAGCATTGAGTGCTACAAACATCGCTCCAGCGAACAAAATTATTTTAGTTCTTAATGCTAAACCTGACAGCACATCGCGCCCCTTATTATTTTTATGACCATGATTTTCTACCATGTTTGTCGGCCAGATGTTAGCTTTAATTAACAATAATATGGGAATTAGACGTGACTTTTACTCAAGTTTCCATTACGGGTAAATTAAAGCGTGATTTCTGCTGCGCTTAAGAGTCGATATTCTCCGCTAGCAAGAGCCTCATCAAGCTCGATATTTGCTACTTTTTCTCTATGTAATTCAACGACCTTATTGCCTACTGCAGCGAGCATGCGTTTAACCTGATGATATTTACCTTCGCAGATCGACAGACGCATACGATATGTGGCAAGTTGCTCTGCAATTGCGGGTCTGGTTAGTTCTTTTTCGTTGTGTAATTGCACTCCTTGGCGAATTTTTTCCAGCGCATCATCCGTTAGAGGTTCTTGTGTTTCAATCAGGTAAGTCTTAAATTTGTTATGTTTTGGGGAGGTGATTTTATGTGACCAATCGCCATCATTGGTAATGATCACAAGCCCAGTTGTATCGAGATCAAGCCGACCTGCAACATGAAAATCACTCATGTTAGGTTCATCGAGTAAATCAAATACCGTTGGGTGTAACTCGTCACTGTTGGCGCATACATAACCGACCGGTTTATTCAGCATATAATAGCGTTTACCTAGAAAAGCTAGCGGCTTACCTTGCCATAATACGTTATCTGTCGCTGTGATTGGATGATCATAAGCGCTGATCACCTCGCCATTTACGCTGGCATCTTTACGCTTTATTCCTGCTCTCGCTTTGGTGCGTGGCGTTTCTGCTAGATGGCTAATAAATTTATCTAGGCGGCAAGGGAATTTCATTGGGTTCACACTTCTAGTCGACTACAATGGCGGCGAGTATAACGGATCGTGATAACGCATGACAGTACACAGTGGACAAATATTAGCATATTATCAACAGCAAATAGCCACCGGTAAATTGCAATTTGATGATGCCCAATTAGCAGCGGTGAATGCACTAGACAATCTCGCAATTGCCATTGATAAACCGCATCATTGGTGGCAAAAATCGGTATCTTTGCAAGGCATTTATTTGTATGGACCTGTTGGACGGGGTAAATCGATGCTAATGGATGTGTTTTTTGAGACTGTAGCAATTAAACAAAAAACACGTTTACACTTCCATCATTTTATTGCTCAAGTACATACTCGTCTAGGACAGTTGCAAGGGGTTAAAAACCCGCTGGATAAAATAGCAAATGAGTGGTCAGAAACGCTTAAATTAATTTGTTTTGATGAGTTTTTTGTCTCTGATATTGGCGATGCTATGATCATGGCCGGCCTATTTAAAGCCTTGTTTGCCAAAGGCATCATTTTGGTTGCTACGTCAAATTGTCAACCTGAGCAGCTTTATTATAACGGCTTGCAGCGAGCGCGCTTTTTACCCACCATAGCGTTAATTAAAGCGCATTGTCATATTATTAATGTCACAGGCTCTGTTGACCACCGATTTCGTTTTGGTAAGCACGCAACTCATTATTTTAACAGCTCGGCTAACTCTGAACTGGATGCTGATTTTTTGGCTTTTGCAGATAACTTACAAACAGCAACTGATATTTCTATTTACGGGCGTAAACTGGCGTGTTTAAGGCTCAGCAATAATGCCATTATGTTTGATTTTATGGCGTTGTGCTCAGGCCCGCGTAGTACCGCTGATTATATTCATTTAGCAAAGTACTATCAGCGTGTGTATATCTGTAATGTGCCAGTAATGGGCGCTGCGGCAACAGGTAAGCAAATAGTGCATGGTATTGAAGATAGCTATCAGCGTGAAAAACAAGATTTACAAGAACATACACTAGACGATGAAGCGCGACGCTTTATTGCTTTAGTGGATGAATTTTACGACCGTGGCAAGTTATTGATACTGAGTAGCGAGGTTGGCATTGCTGATTTATATCAAGGTAAAAAGCTGGCATTTGAATACGCACGCACCGAGTCAAGATTAATAGAAATGCAAAACTGGTTCTAGGTTTAAATAAAAAAGGTACGTTCTTGCGATACGTACCTTTGACAACAACCTAGTAGTTATAAAACTAACGAATCATTAACACTTCGTTAGCAATAAATTTTAGACGCTATCATTTAAAAACTATATTGCGCACCTAAGTACATATAACGACCAGTACCACCGCCATATCCACTGTAATAATTACCGTTGCCACTTGGGTAGAATGCGCCTTTATTATCAAATATATTATTAATTCCACCAAACACGCGTAAGTCGCTGTTTGAAGTTAAGGCCATAGTGTAAGAAGCTGATAAACTATGCTTTATATATGAGCCGTAGTCTTGATAAGCAAGAGGCTCTGGGTTGGAAATACAGTCTGCACTTGCAGCGGCACAGTTTTCATTGTTTTCTAACACGGCCGTTAGGTAATCTTTTTCATCTTGTTGATCGGCTTTAAAAGAGCCCAAGAAGTTGGTACGCCAACGAATACGCAAGTCATCCAAACTCCATGCAATTGACATCGCGGCTTTGTCTTTACTGCGACCATATCCAGCATAATGAGTAACTACGTTATTGCCATCTAAACCTTCATAGGTTTGTGAGTTTTCAATAACGTGATTGTAGTCAAGCTTTAAAGATACTTCGCCATAACTACCAATATCAAAATCATAAGTCGCGACTACATCATAACCACGGGCTGTCAGCTCATCTAAATTATATTCACGCTGTAGAATTTTGATAATGTTACCTTCGTTATTTCGGGTGATATCATTACAGAACTCATTATTGCTACCCCAAGCTGCTTCAGAATCGTAACATTCATTCATAATATTTTCGTTACTGATCTCATCAATCGCATCAATAATGGCAATATCGTAGTAATCGATGGCGAGATTAAAACCACGGAAAAACTCCGGTGATAGTGTTACACCAAAGGTATAGGTATCGGCCGTTTCTTCTTTAAGGTTAGGGTTACCTGTACCTGGAGAATAATTGTTATCTTCGCTGTCGAATTTAAAGTTAGGATCCTCAGCTAGCTGTTTAGCAAGAGTTGGCTCTAAACGACAATTATCATGACCTGGCTTAGTTGAGGTCGCCGTTAAGCCATCACAAATATCATCATATGAGTCGAAATCGCCACGCGGTGGAGACATCAATTCGGTAATCGTTGGAGCGCGCTGTGCGCGAGCATAATTTGCGCGTACCATGTAGCCATCAACTGGCTGCCATAGTAAACCTAGTTTATAGCTGGCTACAGTATTGACGTTTTCCATGCTGTAATTAGCTAAGCGTAACGAGGTTTCAGCGGATAAGCTTTTTGCAAGAGGGGCATCTTTTAGTAGTGGAATCGCCAATTCTGCAAAGGCTTCATAGACTTCAACTTCACCATAAAACGAAGGAACAACGTTAAACGTAATACCGCCAACTTTCATGTCCTCACTGGTATCTAAGCTTTGGCTATCTTTACGATATTCGCCACCAAATACCGCAGAAACACTCCCTGCTGGTAATTCAAATAAATCACCTGTGATGTAACCCATCACTGTATATTGCTGAATCTTTGTATCAATAATCGGGTTGCTACGAATCCAGTCGGCCATATCTGGAGTAATTGAACCTTCACCAAATAGATTGATTGGTACACAGCCTGCTGCACGGGCTGCTTCATCTATACATTGAATAGAGCCATCAGCAAGTTTCTCCGCTTGTAATGCTTGATTTAAATTTATTACATTCAGTTCATTATTACGGATTTGATGCTGTTTAAATTGCCCATATCCGGCTGATACATCCCAATCCCATTGGTGATTAAACATAGTACCTTGTAGGCCTGCCCATGTCCGGATAGTGGTACGGTCATTATCAGTACTGATATTACCGACTTCGCCAAAGCGACGATCCCAATAAATGCGGTCTTTGTATGGATTTGCGTCTAAGATTTGTTGTGGCACATACGGGTTATTAATTGGAATGTAGCCCGGTGCGATATCTGCGATTGGATCGCCTGTTACAGCATCATAACGCGGTACGAATGCACCCTCATATTCATCTTCAGGTGACTTACTGTTGAACGAGCCACTTTTACTATATTGCAGTTGGAAGTAACTCATGATGTCGTCGCTGATATCAAAATCGATTTTTACAGCTGTTGACAGGTTATCACTTGGTACATCCAGCATTACGTACTGATTTGAGTTAATACCGTATATTTCTTCATTGCCTTTCCAGTCATCACGCAGTGTTTGACCGTCATACCAAAATTGCGTTTCGTTGTTATTGTTTTCTAGAAAAACGCCGCCTAAGGTGCCATCACTTTTACTTACCCAATCAGCTTGAGTAATGTCACGCATACATTTAGAGCCACTTTCGGTCATCATTTGATTGCACATAAGAGTGTTATTATAGCTATGTGCGGCTTCTATTTTTGCACGATCGCGATCATAGTAACTAATGCCAAAATCGCGGTCCCAGTTAGCACTAAAAAACACATACCCTTTATTATTAGCAAATGAATCGCCGTAGTTTAAATCAAGAGTAAACTCTTTGCCGCCACCTTCAGTGGTTTGGCCACCACGAGCCTGAAAATCAAAGCCTTCTTTTTTTGATTGGGTAATTATATTGACGACCCCAGCGACTGCATCGGCTCCATAAGTTGCAGATGCGCCACCACTGATTATTTCAACACGTTCAACCATGCCACTTGGAATGGTATTTAAGCTTACATAGTTACCGCCGTAGCTATTTGACACTACACGGCGACCATCAATAAGAGTAAGGGTACGATTAGCGCCTAAGTCACGTAATTGAACGGTTGAAAGGCCAGTGCCAGAAATACTCGATTGACTTGTATTGTTGCCTATACTTTGGCTAAGTGCAGGCATGTTATCAACAAGAACATCAGATAAGTTACCTAAACCAGTGTCTTGAATCGCCGCGCGATCCATAGTCACTAGTGGTGTGGCAACAGAAAAACTATCACGCTTTAAGCGAGAGCCAGTCACCACTATTTTTTCAGGGGCTTCTTGTTTCTCTTCTTTTATCGTTGTTTTATTTGGCGTTAATTGATGTTCAATTTGTTTATCATTTGCAATTAATTGGCCTGAAAAGCTTGCTGTGATCGCCAGTGCTAATGCGCATTTTTTTGTTAATATACTGCTCACAGATTTCCCTTACATATTGAATCTTGATAAAACTAATGTATTAGTAATCTTTGAAGGGCAGTTCAAAGTACAGCAACTAATGCATTAGCGAATGGGTTTATACCCAAACCAGCTCAGATGTGAGTTTCAGTTAGAATTAAAAGCGATTTAGGCAATGCATTGATTGGCTCTATTGTTAAAATCAATAACGAAGTATAAATCCGCTTTTAAACCAACCCTTTGGGCGTTTCACAGACACTTACTCTCTTGTTAAAAGGGACTGTCATTGTTGCAAAGTAACGCCTTGATATTAAGCTCCTGTAAAACGCTGAATTCTGCATCTTGAGGTGATTTGGGTATATTCGTGAGTTGTTTTAAATAATCGTGAACAAAAACACAATGAAAGGTATCTCGTTTATATCCCTATTTTACATCTATTTTATATCTATTCCTTTATTATCATATGGTTGAGTTTATTCAATCGAATGGTTGGTAAATTGTAATTATGCTGTCTATCGCGTTATTTTGCTTTTTGTGCCAATAAAAGGTTAACCTTCTAGACTTCTAAATATAAGGTGTAAATACGTTATTTATGAAAACTAACCAGTCATTTTCCTTAGGGCAGTGCGAAGTTAATACAATTGAAAATAAGCTGTTATGTGGTGAGAGTGAATGTGTATTGCAACCTAAATTTGTCGAGTTGCTGTGTTTTCTTGTTATGCGTTATCCAGAACTTGTTACTCGTGAAGAGCTAATCGATGGTGTCTGGGATGGTAATCAATTTGTCGGTGAAAAAGCGCTGACCAATGCAATCTGGCATTTGCGTAAAACCTTTAAAGAACTAGACCCTGCTCATGCTTATATTGCTACAGTTCGCAAAACAGGCTATCGCTTGGCACAGCAACCAGTATTTTTAGATACTCAAAAGCTAAAATCAGAAGTAAAGCCGCAGTTAACGCAAATAAAAAAGAGTAAACAAGTACTTTTTAGTAGTGTTAAAATTGCAGTCATGGTGGCTACCGTTATGGTATGTCTTGCGTTTTTTTATTTTAAGCGGCAAATTCCGAGTCTTGAGCCGTTAAAGTTCACATCTTTATCTGAACATGTTGAAACCATTACCACGAGCCCAGGTCGGGAGTTATTTCCGGCAATTTCAAACGACAGCCATTTTATTGTTTATTCTTGGCGTCGCCCTGGACAGCAAGCAAACCTTTATCTTCGAGATTTATTTTCACCTGAACAAGCGGCTATAGCCTTAACTGAGAGCTCATTTCTTGAGGGACGTGCTGTATTTAGTCATGATTTAAATAATATATTTTATTATCGGCGAGATGAGCAAAGGCAGTGTGAAATAGTTAAACAAAATTTAACGACAGCAGTAACAAGGGTGTTGGCAACATGCGGTCAAGGCCGAAGCACCGATCTTGATATTAACGCCGCAGGTAATCAGCTGGTATTTATCAGTGATGATAAAAATGATCACGCACAAACACAGCTAAATATTGTTGATCTTCAATCAAGTGAGTTAGCAATAACACGAGTGCCTTGCTCTGGGAACTGTGATTTTAATGATGAATCAGTGGTATTTTCGCCGGATGGTAAACAGCTCGTGGTATCGCGAAATTTAGCCTCCGGCTACGAAGAGCTATTTTTAGTTGAAATTGCTACTGGCAATGCTAAGCAATTGACCTCGGGATTTGTTGATATTCGTGGTGTGGATTGGCACCCGAGTAAAGATTTGTTGGTTTTTTCTGGGGTTGATCAAGGTAAGCGGCATGGTTATTTTTATGAATTAGCAACTGGGCGCTTAGTTGATGCGCACATTGACGGATTAAGTTATCCAGAATACAGCCAAGACGGCAGTTTGTATTTTCACCAATGGGATATCGACTCTACGCTGATGCGAGTTGAAACAAATAATGTGGTGGCGAGCTCTCCATTTCCTGTTTTATCTACACATTTTAATACGCGTTTTCCTGATTACAGTGCTACTAAAAATAAATTGGTATTTGTGTCAAATGAATCAGGCACGACAGAGTTGTGGATTGCCAATAAGGATGGCACACAACGCAAGAAACTAACTCAGTTAAATGCCACTATTTATAGTCCTGTTTGGTCACCAGATGGACGTTATATAGCATTTGTCGTATCTAAAAATGAAGTGAATAGCCTTCGAATTTATGATTTTAATTCACAAAATAGCAGCCAAATAAATACAGGCCTTAATTATCATGGCAAACCAAGCTGGGCGCCGGATAGTAAGAGTATATTGACCTCAAATAATAATGAGTTATACCGGTTTAATCTCAAAGGCGATAATTTAGGTAAAGCGATTGAGCAATCAACAATGTATGCGTATGAGGATAAGCATGGAGCGTTAATTTTTGCAGATATTGCAGCCAAACAATTATGGATAAAACAGCCTGATAGTGGCCATGCGCAATTACTTGTTGAATCTATTAATTTGTCTAATCATTCATCTTGGTACTATGTTGAGGGAGCAACTCAGGCGTTATCAAGAGTATATTACTTCAATGTAGAACGGGACGATTACCGTTTGAGTTATTATGATTTTTCTACGCAAAGTCAGCATGATTTGATGCGTTTACCTGAGCGTGCATTTAGCCGCAGCTCAGGTTTGACCTATATCGAAAATATAGGCTGGTTAGTGTATACCTCGTATAAATCACCACAAATTGATATTAAGCGTATTAAAGCTGAATATTTACCCTAGAGGCTGTTTAACACTTTCGGTAAATTTCGTGTTCCATATCGTGAACGTTAACGCTTAAGCTGTCTGATTCTCGGCAGTATATTTTTAAACAGTCTAACAACTGCTCGCTGAGTTGTTGCTTTTGTTTAATCGTACGTCCTTGCATAATGTGTGCGCCAATATGGATAAAACCTTCCTTACCATCGCCCAATTGATAATGTGTATAGGCTATAGCGCGAGTTTTGATCGTTGCTAATTCAAACAAGCCACTGTTAAACGTTGCTTGATGAATTTTTTCAACCAATACCTGCGGTAATACCGGTAAATCTTCAGAATGTTCAATGATGATATGTGGCATGTTATCTATTTGCTCCCCTAAAAACGATATGTGAAACCTAAGCTGGTTTGAAACTGATTGAGTACATCACCATCAAAATGCCACAAGCATTGCTTGTTTTCGTCTGTTGGTAATGCACATGAAACGTTACTGGCATTATTGACGATCGTTGCAAGCCAGCGAGTTTCAAATAAGATGCGAGCTTGATCGCTAAATAAGTATTCTAAACCGCCATACAGGCCGCTGGCAAAGAAAGTATCAGAGCTGGCGAAGTTAGGACTTATGTAATTTGCACCAATTTGTGCGCCGACATAACTATTAATGTGGTTGCTTAAAGGGACTTCAACAGCACTTTGAAACATAAAATACTGCATTTCAACGTTTTTATCAGGGGAGGATTGAAAGTCACTTTCGGTGTTTGAAAAGTAAAAACCATAACGAGCTGAGTCAATTGTTCTATCAATACTAAAAGCAAGATGGTTACTATCTTTGAGCTCTATAGCTAAACCGTTTTTAGTTTCTAATGATTGATTAAAGCTTTTACCAGTATAAAGACTCAGTGAGTAACCAGCTAACGCACTCTGACTTACTAACAGTAAGCACAGTAAAACAAATACTTTTTTCATGGTGTCGTGCTCGTTGTTGTGATTAATTTAAGTTAGTATTGAAACATAGCTGAATATTAAATGTAAGCCACGAATCGTTTACCCCTACATGGAGCAAGTAATATATGAAACCTATAATGATAGGTGTATTGACAGGTTTATTGATCACCTTAGCGGGCTGCTCTGATGATGTTGCATCAGTTAGTTTGGGATTATTTACCACTAAAGATATTAAAGTTAACTCGCAACAAGACCCGTTAGTAAAAGGTGTAACCTGTCATATTAGCCATATCGAAGCAAACTTAGATTTTGCTGATCCGTCTGATATGTCTATTTCGTGTCGCCAAACAGGACCAATTACTGCCGACCAATTACAAGCGATTGACCGTAGTAAGTCGGGTGAGGTGGTATTTAAATCATCAAAAAGTATTTTATTTAAATCATTAAAAGTGCGTCGAATTTATGATGCGCAAACGCGAACTCTGTTATATCTGTCGTACTCAACTAAAGAGTCAACCGGCAGTCATCATCATGCGTTATCCACTGTGCCATTGTATAACACCCAAGCATGGGCATGGGCACAAGAGCAAGAATAAGCAAAAGAGCAAACTATGTTAGCGTTATTTAAAAGCAAACCTTTATTAGATGAACAAGAGCAGCAATGGCTGATTGATACTTTTGTGTGGGCGGTGGAAAATTTTGACAGCGATTATTTCATTAATAACTCGCAATTAGTTTTGCCAAACCACCAATGCTTTCCCGATGCGGTTTCAAGCATTGAAGAAATGGCCAGTAAAGTGTTTGAGCGAGTGGTTGGCTATGCGGGGCTGCAAGCTTGGCCAATTACGCTGGTGGCTCCACAGCAATTGCAGCCGCAAGTATTTCCTCATTTTGCTTTTAGTAATCAGTTACGTGGTGATAATAGCCAATTAATTGTGCCGCCAAGCCATACGGTTAATGTGTCATTTAATCCAAATCAAATTAATCAGCCACAAGATTTAGTGGCCAGCTTTGCCGGTACTTTAGCGACAATTATGATCCACCATGTGGGCGTGTTACCACCAGGCGGTAAAGAGTTTTTACCACAGGCCGCCGATGCCGTGGCATGTTTTTTAGGTTTTGGGGTAATGATGAGCAATACGGTATATCAGTTTAAAGGGGGCTGTGGCTCGTGTTACAACCCCTATGCGAACAGGCAAGCTGCACTTAGTGAACCGCAAACCTTATTTATGCATGCCCTTATTTGCCACTTTAAAGGCTATAAAGATTCTAAAAAGCATTTAAAGCCGCACTTACGCAGCCAATTCAAAAAGGCGCAAAAAGAAATAAAAGCCTTAGTTAATAGTACTGCTAATCCGTTGTTGTTAGCGCTTGATGATAAAAAAGCGGGGTAATCGTGGCTTATTTAGATGAGTTTTTATTGATTGCACTGGCGCACTTTTTTGCTGTAGCAAGCCCCGGCCCAGATTTTGCCATTGTGCTTAAACAAAGTGTTCAGCAGGGGCGTCGTAATGCATTGTGGACCAGCTTTGGGGTAGGCCTGGCTATTTTATTACATGTTAGTTATTGCTTACTCGGGGTTGCGGTTTTATTAACGCAATCACCAAACGTATTTATGGCATTAAAATATTTAGCGGGTGCATACTTGGCCTACATTGGTGTGCAAGCGCTTAGAAGTGCTAGACCGGCGCCAGCGCAGCAAGAAACTGTTTTTCAATCTCAAGGTGTTGAATCCAGTTGGATTGCATTTCGTCGCGGCTTTTTAACCAATGCGTTAAACCCAAAAGCCACGTTATTTTTTATGTCGTTGTTTACTTTAGTGATCAGCCAATCAACGCCATTAATTGTGCAAGCAGGCTATGGGCTGTATATGGCATTGGCAACGTGGGCGTGGTTTTCGTTTCTATCCTTGGTGCTATCAAAGCCTAGTGTTCGCGGTTTTTTTCAAAAAAGTGGCTATTGGTTTGACCGTGGTATTGGCGTGATTTTGATCGCTCTAGCAATAAGAATTGTAGTGTAAGTGTTGTTTTAACAGAAATCTGTAGTAGGTGAATATGGCTGTATATAATTTTTCGTTTGGTTCAAATATGTCGTCGAGTCGTTTGTTGGCGCGTTTACCAAACGCTACTCGTATTGGTACGGCAATACTAGCCGGTTACGAGTTAACCTTTGATATGGTAAGTACTGATGGCTCAGGAAAAGGCAATGTACGCCCATCAAATGATAAGAACGCGCAAGTATATGGCGTGGTATATCAACTCAATGACGCAGAAAAAACGATTTTAGACGCCATCGAAGGGCCTCGTTATGACTGCGTAGATATTCAAGTAACATTACTTGATGGGCAACAAGTAGCGGCGCATTGTTATATTGCCAACACCACTGATGCTCAGATACTGCCTTACGATTGGTATATGCAGCACGTTCATCGCGGTGCGCTTGAAGCTGGTGTGCCAAATGCGTACAGTGATGCCATAAAGTCTCGGCCAACCTGCCAAGATAGCGACAGTGCGCGTGCAGCCATTGAGTTTGCTGTACATCAAAAATAAAAACTAAAATGATAACTCCAAGGATTGTTATGAAATTAACTAAACTAGCGATTGCGGCCACCTTATTAGCAGGCTGTGCATTTAATAGCTACGCCGATATTGATACCAAGCACATTAATCAAGTGATTGAAAATTCAATGGCGCGCTTTGATGTGCCGGGTATGGCCGTGGCGATTGTTGAAAACGATAAGGTTATTTTTGCTAAAGGCTTTGGTGTTAGTAACTTAGATACAGGTAGTAAGGTGAATAAAGACACCTTATTTGGTATTGCATCAAATACTAAAGCATTTACGGTTGCGGCATTGGCAAAATTAGTTGATGAAGAAAAGCTCAGTTGGGATGACAAGGTAATTGATCACCTTCCTGAATTTCGTTTATACGACCCTTATGTAACCCGCGAAATGACGATCCGTGATTTATTAAGTCACCGTAGTGGTTTAGGGTTAGGCCAAGGGGATTTAATGATTTGGCCTGACACCGATAAATCAATCGAAGAAATTCTCGCAGGCCTTAAATATTTAAAACCAGCTAGTAGCTTTCGCAGCACATACGCTTATAACAACTTGATGTTTGTGACCGCTGGCGAGGTAGTCGCGCGGGTCTCAGGTATGAGCTGGAATGATTATATTGAAAAGAATATTCTCCAGCCTTTGCACATGGATAACTCACGCGCCGGTTTTTCGCGTATTCCAAAAAGTAATAAGAACTGGGCAACGGGTCATATTCCTATGGATGGTCAATTACATCCATTTTTCGTTAATTACTTAGAGGATTTTCGTGGTGCCGGCGCGATTGCATCCAGTGTGAATGATATGAGCCAATGGCTACGTACACAATTAGCCCATGGTAAAATGCCAAATGGCGAGCAGTTGTTTAGTGAAAAACAACAAGAGCAAATGTGGCATCCACATATTACCTCACTGGCGTCAAAAAGCGCTTATGAGGCTTATCATCAGCAATTTAGAGGTTATGGTTTAGGTTGGAGCATTGAAGACTACCACGGTATTAAAAAATTAGGCCATGGTGGTGGTATTTTAGGAATGGTATCGCAGGTGACGTTATTGCCTGAGAAAAACCTCGGGATTGTTATTTTATCTAATCAGCAAGCATTCGGTGCGCTCTCTGCTATTACTCATGAAGTGCTTGAAGACGCCCTTGAACTTGAAGATAAAGATTGGGTAGCAGAGTTGGCTAAAAAGCATTTTGAAGGTAAGCAAAAAGCGTATGCTAATGCTAAGCCGGACGCTCCTGCAGACTATCAACCACAGTTACCAAATATTAGCTACACCGGCACTTTGCATGATGATTGGTATGGTGATGTTATTATTGAAGAGCTGGACGGTAAGCTACGTATTGATTTCACGCATACTAAACGTTTAAAAGGGCAGCTTGAGCATTACACGGGCAACACATTTATCGTCAAGTGGGATGAAAAGCTACTCGAAGCTGATGCGTATATTAGCTTTGATATGAGCACTAAAAATCGTGTGAATGAAGCGACAATGCGTGCAGTATCAACAGCGGTGACTGATTTCAGTTTTGATTTTAGAAATCTTCATTTGCAAGCTAAATAGTAAACCAAAGTCGCAAAGCCACCAAAGGGTGGCTTTGTTATAGTTACAGTCGTTAACTCATTTGGAGCATTTATGCGTACTGCGATTATTTCTCATCCTTTTTGCCGTAAACACAAAATGATCGCGGATCATCCAGAGTGTCCTGAGCGCTTAGATGCTATTACCGATCGTCTTTTGGCCAGTGGCTTGGATATTGCCGTGCAGCAAAAGCAAGCGCCTAAAGCATTACGTGAGCATTACTTATTAGCCCATGATGAGGCCCTTGTATCGCTGGTGGAAAACACCCTCCCGGAACAAGGTTTAGTATCACTTGATGGCGACACTTGGTTATGCCCAGAGTCATTTTTGGCAATTGAGCGGGCGGTAGGGGCAGGGCTATTAGCCGTCGATGAAATATTAGCGGATAACCTCGATGCCGCATTTTGCTCCGTACGGCCACCGGGTCATCATGCAAACCGTACAACCTCTGCCGGCTTTTGTGTGT
The DNA here is from genome assembly GCF_014164125.1 of Pseudoalteromonas sp. SG44-8. NCBI lineage: Bacteria > Pseudomonadati > Pseudomonadota > Gammaproteobacteria > Alteromonadales > Pseudoalteromonadaceae > Pseudoalteromonas > Pseudoalteromonas sp. SG44-8. The sequence continues at coordinate 36,530 of NZ_JACJEQ010000004.1, forward strand.
TTAATAACTTAGCAATTTCGGTGAAGTACGCGCAAAGTAAAGGGATTAAGCGCATTGCGATTGTCGATTTTGATGTTCACCACGGTAATGGCACGCAAGACATTTTTATCGATGATGACAATGTGTTGCTTTGCTCATTATTTCAGCATCCTTTTTACCCTAATACCGCCGTTGAAAATAACGATACATTGGTTAATTCACCGTTGCCCATAGCCAGCGATGGCAATGATTTAAAAACGTTGTATAACCAACAGTGGTTACCTAAATTAACAGAGTTTAAGCCAGAATTATTGTTTATCAGCGCAGGGTTTGATGCGCATTTTGAAGATGATATGGCAAGCCTCAAATTTGTTGAGGCTGATTATGCCTGGTTGACACAACAGCTGTGTGACATGGTAAAAAGTACTGGCTGTAAAGGGATTATCTCTTTTTTAGAAGGAGGATATAATTTATCTGCGCTAGGGCGAAGCGCTGTAGAACATATTAGAGTGTTTGCAGAAGCAGAAGAGTAGCTTTATTTTCATTCTACAATTAAGTAAAAATATTGGTTGTTGTATGATACCAATACAACTAATTAAACAAGGAAGATAATGTCTGTAGTAATTAATATCTTAGTCACGTTGGCACTGTGCTTTTGGGGAAGCATGATGATGATGTCGCCGATGATGTTCGGTGCCCCTGGCGCGACGAATAACAAGCAAGCGGTATTAACAGCCTTATTATTTTTAAGCTATCCGGTACCGTTATTTTTGTTGATTGGTTTATTTGGTGGTAGTTATTTTGGCATTAACAGTTACAAGATGGCACTGATAAGTGTCGTTGTTATCGGATTTTTATTTACGATATTTGGCTATACCAGTATGGTTAAGAATCTGCTTCAAGGTATTGCCAATGGTGGCTACTGTGTGGTCGAACAGCGTGTTTACTATAATGCTAAGTTAATGGAACACGCTGATGCTGAAAGCTTTATCAGTTACAGTCAAGCTGATTTAAATACCTATGATGCTCAACTGTACGCTAAAGATAAACAGCATCTTTACTACAGCGGTCAAACTGTGAGTGGTGTTTACCTTGAAAACTTACACGCTAAGATAATTGGTAGTGATCTTTATTGGCTTAACGATACGCAAGTGATTAAAGGCGAGCGTATTGTTGAGGGCGCAGATCCTAGCACTTATGCAGCATATGATTATTATAGTTTTTGGAATATCTCAGGGCATGAGGGAAATCAGGTCATTTACCATCACGATGAACCCATGCATAACATAGATGCGCAGTCATTTGTCCCTATTGATGATAGTTATGGGAAAGACGGGCAACATATCTTTTATCAAGGTCTCGCTATTTTAGCGGATGTTGATATTGATACCGCCAGTTTTTCACGATTAGATGAAAATTTTGCCAGCGATAATCAGTATATTTTTTACTTAAATGGGGAAGATAGCCATATATTGATAGGCGCTGAACCTGCTAATTTTGAGTTGTTTGAGCGCAACTACTACAGAAGTGGTGAGATTGTTTATTACGTTACACAATATGAGTCAGCAAAGCCGATGCCACAGATACATGCAGCCAGCTTTACGGTCACTCAATATGATGAACAAACGAATTCGGATGCTTACGATAAAAATAATTACTATCTTCGTGGTGAGGTTGTTGTAACGCGCTAAGGCGTTGCGATAAACGAGGTAATTTGCTGTTGAAAATGATTAAACAGAAGGAAGTTTATTCATACTCTCGGGTAACTTGCCTACGTTGGTTTGCGTTGCATCAACTTGGTTTATATCGATAAAGTCAAGTTGCCCATTTGCTATGATCTGCTTACCATTACTCAGTTTTAATGGTGTACTTCCTTGATTCTGCAAAGTTGTGGTGATTATTGACTCTTTTTATCGGTTATCTATGAGCAATATTTGTAAAAACACAGCAAACATTACTTATCCTCACTCTATAAAACAAGACAAATTATGATTTACGAGATCAAGTTTTGTTTTTTAATTTTTGCGCATGTAACACGTTAAGATATTTACGTAGGTTTAAACTAAGCCAATATAGGGTTAGCGTGTTCTAAAATGTTACATGCCCTAAAAATTACCACGGTTATTCTTTTAACCACTGTGCAACTTGTTTTGTATAATAACTCACTATTAAATCAGCGCCTGCACGTTTGAAGCCGGTCAGTGTTTCAAATACCACTTTCTTTTCATCAAGGGCACCTGCTAATGCTGCAAATTTAATAGCGGCATACTCACCACCAACTTGGTAGGCAGCTAAAGGTAAGTTTGTTTTCTCTCTCAAGCTGCTAAGGACATCAAGATAGGGCGTGCCTGGTTTCACCATTAGAATATCAGCGCCTTCTTGTTCATCAAGAAGGGCTTCTTGAAGCGCTTGACGAATATTTGCGTAATCCATTTGATAGCCTTTGCGATCACCACTTAATTCACAATCAACAGCAGCTCTAAATGGACCATAGAAAGATGAAGCAAATTTAATGGCGTGAGCTAAAATGGCAACATGTTCAAACCCTGCATTGTCAAGGCCTGCTCGAATAGCTTTAACTTGACCATCCATCATCGCAGATGGGGCTAGCATATCGGCACCTGCTTTTGCTGCGCATACACTCTGCTTTACAAGGTTAGCAACAGTTTGGTCGTTACAAACTTGATTATCTTCAACAATGCCACAGTGTCCATGATCTGTATATTCACAAAAACAAATGTCGGGTATTACCATCATCTCGGGGCATGTTTGTTTGATTGTTTTAATCATACGTGCCAGTAAACCATCATCGTGCCATGTATCACTGCCAACACTGTCTTTATGATGCGATATGCCAAAAGGCATAACATACTGAATTCCTAATCTATGCAGTTCAGTAATCTCTTGGGCTAATGCATGTTCAGGAATGCGCTGTATACCAGGCATAGTGGATATTTCTAGACTTTCAGTTAACGACTCTTCGATAAAAATAGGATGGATAAGATCGCCAATATTAAAATCAAATTCGCGTACTAGCTGTCGCATTGCGTCACTGTGGCGAAGCCTGCGCATGCGTCTTGATAAATTAGGTGTACTCATTGCTATCTGCCTTACTGAGCTGAGTATAACGAGATGTTTATAATATCATTTTTATCACTGTAAACGATATGCGTTAAATCAATATTAAAGGCGTGTTCATGGTAGTAACCTTTTTCTTTATTTGTAATAAATAAACTGTAAATACTAGGTTACCGGTGTAGAAGTCGCTAGTGGGGTTTGCTGTTCTTTATTGTTATCGCTGCCACCACACGCGACTAAACTCATGGATAAAACGGCTGATGCAACTAAACGTGCTATTTTATTCCTAATAGATCAAATGCTTGTGGAGCTGTTAGGCTCGTTATTTTAGTTAAGCAGCAGTGTCCTTCTTGTGCTAAGTGCTGCGTTACTCTGCGAGCTAACTCTATGTTAGTCAGCGGTGTTGCAAGGTTAAATGCTAAATCAAAATATTCGCCTTGTTTATTCAATATCACACAGTGTTGCTGTTGTTCAGCGGTTAAACTGTGTAGATAGTCATTTAAATCTCGTTGTTCATTAATAATTTCTAGCTCGTTGTCACTACATATCAAGTAAGGGAAGTAAGTATGCATGCATTTATTGTCCTGTATCAAATAGCGCGAGCAATATAATAATATAATTATAGTTCGTATTATACTAAGGACGAATATTATGAAACAAACTCGCCACCCTCAACAGGTATCAGATATTTTTTCTAGGAAATTAGTATGTTGTTCCACCGATACCTCTTTAGTTGATGCTGTACGGTTGATGCAGGTTCATAATATAAGCGCAATTTTTGTAAAACGACAGCAAGCAATCGTTGGTATTTGGACAGAAGCCGATTGCATTAAACTAGACTTTACTGACAGCAACCTTAAACATATTGAAATTCAAAGCGTAATGAGCAGTCCGGTATTGAAAATCTCCTGTCAGCAATTATTGTGTGATGCCGCGCTTATTTTTTATCAACACAATGTTCGCCATTTATTAGTTATTGATAACAATGATCTACCATGCGGCGTTATTAGTATCAGTGATATTGTACGTAATCAAGGGCTTGATCACTATTTACAATTTAGACCAATCAAAGAGCAATATCATAAAAATGTGTTAGTGGTACCTAGTTATTTGATGCTCAGTGAAGGCGTTGAAATGATGCGCGAGCGAACCGCCCAAGTTATTTTAGTGTATAACCAGCAGCAAGACGAACATGGCATTATCACCCAGCGAGATTTACTGCATTTGATCGTCGAACCCGATAGTAATGCGTCATGTTGGAGTTTTGCAAGTTGGCCCTTGTATCGGGTAAGCTCAAAAAGCAGTTTATTCGATGCGTATCGATTAATGTCTACCAACAATGTGCGTCATTTAGTGGTCACTGATGATTTGGAGATTAAGGGAGTGCTCGCCATTGAGCATCTTGTTAATGAAATAGAAAGCGCCTATTACAGTGAGCTTGAAAAAGTACTTGAACAACGTGATATAGACCTTCAGCATTCACAGCGTAATTTGTATCTCGCGAATAAAATAATCGATGCCTCGCTAGATGGTATTATGATCACCCAACAAAATGGTGTGATCATGCAGGTTAATCCTGCTTTTACCGCGCTTACCGGCTATCAAGAATATGAAGTGGTCGGCAAACACCCTAGAATTCTAAGCTCCGGAAAGCACGGTAAAAATTTCTACGTAAAAATGTGGCAATCAATTACCCAAACTGGTGTGTGGCAAGGGGAAATATGCAATCGTAAAAAAAATGGTGATTTGTATGTTGAATGGCTAACTATTATTGCTATCCGCGAGCCAAATGATGATGAGCTAGTGTATGCGGCGATTTTTAGCGATATCACTGAACGTAAAACTGCAGAAGACAAAATTGTTCAGTTAGCTTATTTTGATGAGCTAACAGGCTTACCTAATAGACGCTTATTTAATGACAGATTAACCATGGCATTAGCTGCTGCACATCGAAATAACGACATGTTAGCAGTGATGTTTATTGACCTAGATCGGTTTAAAGAAATCAATGATAGCTTAGGGCATAGTGCGGGGGATGAGTTATTAAAAATGGTGGCAATACGGCTGCAAAACGTATTGTGTGAAGGTGATACTTTAGCGCGATTAGGTGGCGACGAATTTGTGGTGCTATGCGAGATTGATGATATTAGCGCAGTGATTAGTTTAGCCGATCAAATTTTAAATAACTTAAACACTCCTTTTCAGCTCGAAGGGCTTGAGGTAGGCGCGACGGCATCAATCGGTGCTGCGGTCTATCCTGATGATGGTCTCGATAGTGAAACTTTACTAAAACACGCTGATATTGCCATGTATCGCTCTAAAGAAGTGGGTAGAAACTCATTTCAGTTATTTAAGCCATCGATGAATGCACGCTCTTTAGAGCGCTTTGCGATGATGAGCCGGTTTCAATATGCGCTCGAAAATGATGAGTTTGAACTGTATTTTCAGCCTAAACAGTGTTTAAGAAGTAAAGCTATCAAAGGTGTTGAAGCACTCTTACGTTGGCAAGATCCCGCGCTTGGCATAATATCGCCTGCACAGTTTATCCCATTGGCGGAAGAACTAGGTCTAATTGTAAAGCTGGATCTCTGGGTGCTCAATAACGCTGGCATGCAATTGGCGTTATGGCAACAACAAGGAATAACGGCTGGTCGGTTGGCAATTAATATCTCAGCTTGCCATCTTAGTCAGGGGAGTTTATCAAGTAGCGTTGAGAAAATGCTCCAGCGCTATAATTTATCGGGAAATTGTCTTGAAATAGAGTTAACAGAAAGTAGTTTTATTAGCTCATTTAGTCAGGCGAAAAGAGAATTGTGGCAACTTAAAAAAATGGGCGTACAGATTGCGCTAGATGATTTTGGTACCGGCTATTCGGCACTGAGTTACCTTACAAAATTACCCATAGATACACTAAAAATAGATGCCAGCTTTATTGCTAAAGTACCCGATGAATACGGTAATAGTGAGATTGTTGCCACGATAGTGGCAATGGCGAATAGTCTTAATTTAAAAGTTATCGCTGAAGGGGTTGAAAAGCTTGCTCAGTATAGTTACTTATTGGAGCTAGGCTGCGATGTGATCCAAGGCTATTACTATTGCCGCCCGTTAACGCAGCGGCAATGGTTAGAGTTTTATCAGCTGCAAAATCAACCTACGGTGATATCGTAAGAGGTAAATTTACGAATGTTGATAACGCCAGTATCAAAGATCAAGTACTGGCCTTTAATACCGTTTAAAATACCACTCACAACTGGCTCTTTATCAAAATTAAAAGAGCTAATTTTAGTTGGGTAGGCGGTAACAGGGAACTCTAAATCAACCACTTCTTCATCAAGTTGTTCTATCGCAGTAGCACCAAAGAGCTCTGCAAGCTCATTTAGTTTATCGGCAATTTGTGGAATAAGTTCTGCCGCAGCAGCTTTTAAATCAAGGACATCGCTTTGTCCTTTGAGCATATTACGCCAATTGGTTTTATCGGCAATAAATTGTGCTAAGGCAACTTCAACTAATCCAGATTGTAAGCGCGTTTGTACTTTGAATATTGGCAGTGCTTGCGTTGCACCTTGGTCAATCCAGCGGGTTGGAATTTGTGTATGACGGGTGATCCCCACTTTCAGCCCTGACGTGTTCGCAAGATAGACATAATGTGGGATCATACAGTTTTCTTCGCCCCACTGTGGTTCACGGCAAGTACCTTGGTCAAAGTGACATGTTTCAGGTTTCATAATACACATATCGCAGCTAGCAAGCTTACGCATACATACAAAACAATGACCTTGCGAGTAACTTTTTTTGGTTTTTTTACCGCAGCTAGAACATACAATAGCGCCATTAAAAGTCAGTGTAAGCTGCTTGCCAATATAGGCATTAAGATCGACCAACTCATCACCCACAGGCAAATGATACTGAATCGGTTGTGTTAGCGATGATTTTAATTTTTTGATAGTGCCTTGCATCTTTACGCCCCTAAAGATGTGAAAAAGAGGATTCTATCAGTAATCCTTAAACATGTGGCAATTTTACTTAATTCGCTTGTTTATTTTCAGCTAACCACAACAAATAGTCATCCACAGCGATGGCTTTGGAGTAATAGTACCCTTGCCCGTAGTCTGCCTCCATGGCCTTTAAAAGTTGTTGTGTTGTTACATCTTCAACTCCCTCGGCAGTGACTTTTAAACCTAGGCTATGAGCCATTTCTATCGCAGCCTTAACAATTACTCTATTAGCACTGTGAGTAGGGAGACCTATAATAAATGATTTATCTATTTTTAAGGTTGAAAAGTTGTAGCTAACAAAACAATTTAGTGACGAATAGCCAGTACCAAAATCATCTAAAATCACTTCAATACCAAGGCGGGTTAATTGTTCAACTAAGTGAATCATTTGCTGTTGGTTTGCAATTAAAGCTGACTCAGTAAGTTCAAACTTAAGTTGTTTGGCAGGAACATTGTGTTTGAGTAAGGTGTTTTCAATTTTTTCAATTAAATTATGGATCATTAAGTTTTTAGCACTTAAATTAACGCTTACTTTATGCTTAAAAAAACCTGCGAGATTAAACTTAGCGATATCTTGGCAGGCTTGCTCTAGCACCCACAGTGTGAGTTTATTGATAAGACCAGTACGTTCGGCTAATAGGATTAAAGCCTCTATATTGATTTGCTCATAAGGTGCATTAGGCCAGCGCAATAAGGCTTCACTGCCAATCGTTTGGCCGGTGCGTAAATCTATTTGCGGCTGATGATAAATAGTTAACTGGTTCGTTTTTAAGGCATTTTGAAATGCAGCCGCTAAGCTAATGTTCATAGTGACAGGTATTAATTTTGACTGATTATTTGGATAGCTTGTTTGTGGCGCTTCGGTTAGTGAAAAATAGCCATTTTGCAACCATGTATCAAAGCCACTTTCACCGTCGAGAATACAATATCCCATTGCGTAGCTTAATTGTAAATCAAACCCTTGCACCGGATGATGTTTAGGTAAGCTTTTACGAATTTTGGTTAACTTATCATGCAGTGATTGTGCACTTTGAGTTTTAATTGAAATGAATGCCAGCACACCGTTGCTCAAATCGGCTATCCGCGGACAGGTATCTAGATTGCTCTCTAAATTGATAAATTCACGCTCTTTACTCAGTTGCAGCTCAAGAGATTTAGCAATAGCAACAACAAGTTGACTACTTTGAGTTTGATTTAAAATATGACTGAGTGAATGAAAATCAGTAATTCTAATTAAGCATAAGCTTGCTCTGCGCTGCTTGAGTTGTAAACTCATATAGGCTTGTTTTAGCATGGCACTATTTAATAGTTTGGTTTGCTCTGTATGAGTGGCGTGATACAGCGCCTTTTCTCGTTGATAGCGCACTCTATCCGCAAGTGCCATAGCCATTAATACCACCTCACATAGTATTGCAACTAAAAATGCGTGGCGTATAGCAAAGCTATAAGGTAATACGCCAGTTAATTCAAGCGGTTGAATGGCTGCACCAATAATAAGAGGTATCCATGAAACAACATAGAACTTAGCCCATCGGAAGCCACTACGTAATTTTCTGTAAATCATAATAATACAGACGATGTACAACAATACCAACACAGCAAAAAATATCGGTGCAGCAATATTTTCAGCTATGAAAAAACAACTTATACCTAGACAAAACATTAAAAGCATTAAATATATACTGAGTTTATAACGCCAGCATTGCTCTTTATGGTAACGCAAAAACATAGTGCAGAATGCTAAGGTAAATAAAGCAATTGCATAGTTGCTAACAACAATATATTTTTGAAAAAATAGCTGCCAACTTAGTGGCCAAAGATAAAAACCAAAACCAAGTACACCCCCCATTAAAATGATGGCACTAATAATGTAACCAATATAGATTAAGTACACGCGATCTTTAATACCAAAAAACAGCACTAAGTTATAAAGTGCCGCCATAATAAGTACACCCACAAATATTCCCCAAATAGCGGTTTGTGAGCGGGTTAAATCCTGAAACTCTGCTTCGCCATATAAATTGACAGGGGTTTTACTTATGCCGGTTGTATCAACTTTCAGTAGTAGCTTTTGTTTACTCTGCGCAGTAATTGTTAGCCGAATATGCGGCACGCTGTATTGAAAAAGAGAGAGTTCAGATTCCAAATCACCAAGTCGAGTGGTCGTTATAATATTATTGTGACTATCTAGGTGATAGACAGTTAAATGATCAACCATTGGATTATCAAAATGAGCGACAATTTTTTCATTTTGTTGGCTACGATTATCTAGATCTACTAGTAACCAGTAATTACGTGGCGTGAAGTTCCAATCGATATGCTCAAAAGGTTTTGCTGTAAAGCTATTTAGGTTGTCTAAAATCTGCTGAGTATGCAGATTTTTTGTATCATCAATGAGATAACTTTGGGATAAATATATGGGAGTTGTTTTGTCGATTGTATATCTAGTGGGCGTGACTAAATGACTTGCGAAATTAGCAATTACATAGAACAAGAAAAGTAGTATTAAAACGGCAATAAAGCGATAGCGAAGATGGTTATTTTTCAATTGTCAGCGTTCTTTTTTTAGTCCTTGAAATTAGTGTAGCACTAAAAAGCGCAGATAAACTGCGCTTTTATTAAATAGTAACTGGTTATACCAATGCGCTATTTTTCCCGAGCGATAGCGCGATAAGCAATATCTGTACGGTATTCCATACCTTGCCAGCTAATTTCATCAACTAGTTGGTAGGCACGTTGCTGCGCTTCGGTCACTGTGTTACCTAGTGCCGTTGCACATAATACTCGGCCACCGGCAGTCACTACGTTATCGCCGTCTTGCTTAGTACCCGCATGGAAGACTTTTTCGCCTTCTGGGTAGGTTACTTTTAGACCACTGATTGCATCACCTTTTGGGTAGTTATCAGGGTAGCCTTGAGCTGCAAGTACCACACCCACTGCTGCGCGTGAGTCAAACTCAATCGTCGTTTTATCAAGTTCAACACGATTAGCTGCTTCAATCAGTTCAACTAAGTCAGACTGTAAACGAAGCATCATAGGTTGTGTTTCAGGATCACCAAAACGACAGTTGTATTCGATTACTTTAGGGGTCCCAGAGTCATCGATCATCAAACCAGCATAGAGGAAGCCAGTGTAAGGATGGCCTTCGCTTGCCATACCTTCTACTGTTGGGTAGATCACTTCGTTCATAATACGCAGGTGGATTTCATCAGTTACCACCGGCGCTGGTGAGTATGCACCCATACCGCCAGTGTTCGGACCTTGATCGCCATTATAAGCGCGTTTGTGATCTTGGCTGGTAGCAAAAGGTAATACGTTTTTACCATCAACCATCACGATAAATGATGCTTCTTCACCTTCTAAGAACTCTTCGATTACCACGCGGCTGCCAGCGTCACCAAAAGCGTTACCGGCTAGCATATCGCGAATAGCATCTTCAGCCTCAACTTCGGTCATGGCAACAATAACGCCTTTACCTGCGGCAAGACCATCAGCTTTGATTACAATCGGCGCGCCTTTTTCTTTTAAATAAGCAAGCGCAGGGTCGATTTGTTCAAACGTTTGATAATCCGCAGTTGGGATAGCATGACGAGCTAAAAAGTCTTTAGTGAATGACTTAGAGCCTTCTAGTTGCGCAGCGCCTGCTGTTGGGCCAAAGATAGCTAAACCGTGCTCACGGAATTTATCTACCACGCCAAGTACTAATGGTACTTCAGGTCCAACAATGGTTAGCTCAACATTATTGTTTTGTGCAAAGCTAAGTAGGCCATCGAGATCTTCAACGTTAATGGCAACATTCTCAAGCTTGGGTTCAAGCGCTGTACCGGCATTACCTGGTGCAACATAAACAGTGTTTACTTTTGTATTTTGAGCGGCTTTGAACGCAAGTGCGTGTTCGCGGCCGCCGCTGCCAATGACTAATACATTCATGGCGAATATCCTATTTAAAGCGGTTTTTTAAATTTCAGCGTCATGCGGTCGCTTTCACCAATTGCTTTATATTTAGCGGCATCTTGCTCGCCAAGTCTAAGGCTTGGTGGAAGGGTCCATACCCCTTTAGGGTGATCGGCTGTATCAAGAGAGTTTGCATTTATGTCACTGCTTGCTGCCAGTTCAAAGCCTGCTTGTTTAGCAAGTTCGATTACCACGCTTTGTTTCATATAACCTGATGACTTTTGCATTTCATCAGCTTGCGCTTCAGGTAGGCGATGTTCAACCACACCTAAAGTACCACCTGGTTTAAGTGCTTTGTAAAAAGACTTAAAGGCATTAGCTGCGGCATCTTTATCTTTGCTCATATACCAATTATGTACGTTGCGGAAGGTTAACACCATGTCTGCGCTGCTCGCCGGGGCAATGTCTAAATGTGTTGAAGGAGCGAATTCAGTCAGCTTTACTTTATTGAATCGCTCATCTTCAGCAATTTTCTTTTTAAAGCCAGCTAGAGCTCGTTGGTAATAACCCACCGATGAGTCAGCAGGGAAATGCGCGGCATAATAAGTGCCTTGCTCTTTCAGTGCTGGCGCTAAAATTTCACTGTACCAGCCGCCGCCAGGCGCAATCTCAACAACAGTCATAGTTGGTTTAAAACCAAAAAACTCTAATGTTTCGACAGGGTGGCGGTATTGATCGCGATCACTGCTGCGCTCGCTTGATTTAACTGCATTATTTAATGCTGAATCATGGCCATGCTCATGGCTAATAGCCATAGTTGATGTCATCGCAAGGGTGGCAACAAGTAGAGATTTTAGTGCAAATTTCATCGTCTGTTCCTTCACATTATATTTTTAGAATAGGTTATAGAATAAGCAGAATACGTGAATTTGGTGCAAACAAAAAGAGCTAACTGATGCAGTTAGCTCTTTGTGTGATTAATGGCGGAAGTGACGCATGCCAGTAAACACCATTGCCATACCAGCTTCGTCAGCGGCAGCGATAACTTCTTCATCGCGCATTGAACCACCAGGTTGGATCACAGCTGTAATACCAGCCTCTGCAGCTGCATCAATACCATCACGGAATGGGAAGAACGCATCAGATGCCATTACTGAACCTTTAACTTCAAGGTTTTCATCAGCGGCTTTAATTCCGGCAATTTTAGCTGAGTAAACGCGGCTCATTTGGCCTGCGCCTACACCAATGGTCATACCGTCACGAGCATAAACAATGGCGTTTGACTTAACAAATTTAGCTACTTTCCAGCAGAATAATAAGTCTTTAAGTTCTTGCTCAGTAGGCTGGCGCTTAGACACAACCGTTAAGTCGCCTTGCGTTACCATACCTAAATCACGGTCTTGGATGAGTACACCGCCATTAACGCGTTTGATGTCATGACCTGTCGCTTTGCCTGACCATTGGCCACACTCTAGTAAGCGTACATTTTGCTTAGCCGAAATAATTTGTGCCGCAGCTTCTGATACTTTAGGCGCAATGATCACTTCAACGAATTGACGAGACACAATTGCTTCAGCGGTATCAGCATCAAGCTCTTGGTTAAAGGCAATGATGCCACCAAATGCTGACGTAGGATCGGTTTTGAATGCGCGATCATAGGCTTCAAGGATGTTGTCACCGATTGAAACGCCACAAGGGTTAGCATGTTTAACAATAACACAGGCTGGTACATCAAATTCTTTCACACATTCAAGAGCTGCATCTGTATCAGCAATATTATTGAAAGAAAGTGCTTTACCTTGCAGTTGTATGGCAGTTGCAACAGATGCTTCTTGAACGTCGTTTTCAACATAAAAAGCCGCATCTTGGTGTGAATTTTCACCGTAGCGCATGTCTTGTTTTTTAGTAAACTGCATATTGATAGTGCGTGGGAATTTAGTTTCCTCAGCTGCTTCATCAGTGTAATCAGCAACCATCTTACCGAAGTAGTTAGCAATCATGCCATCGTACTGCGCGGTGTGCTCGTAAGCTGCAATGGCAAGATCAAAACGTGTTTTGTATGTAGTTGAACCATTGTTGCTTTGCATTTCGCTGATCACGCGGTCGTAATCTTTGGCGTTTACTACAATAGTCACGTCTTTGTGGTTTTTGGCCGCAGCACGCACCATCGTTGGGCCGCCGATATCAATGTTCTCAATGGCATCTTCAAGGCTGCAGTTTTCTTGAGCGACTGTATTCGCAAAGGGGTATAAGTTAACTACAACGATATCGATAGCTGAGATGTTATGAGCGTCCATTACATCTTCATCTTGACCACGACGCGCTAAAATGCCGCCATGAATTTTTGGGTGAAGAGTTTTTACGCGACCATCCATGATCTCAGGGTGACCTGTGTGGTCAGATACTTCAGTGACTTTAATGCCGTTATCAGCAAGTAATTTACAAGTACCGCCAGTTGATAAGATGTCTACGCCTTGTGATTCAAGAGCGCGAGCAAATTCAACAATACCGGTTTTATCTGACACACTTAGTAGTGCGCGACGAATTGGACGATGTGTATCCATTGTAGTTTGATTACCTCAGTGTTTGAGCTAGCTTAGAAAGGCGCTATTTTAACTGAATATCGCTTAAAAAACGATATTTATACACAAGTCATTTGGGTATACAGAGTGAGGATTTTGCAATTAGACGCTTTTTTGAGGATTTTTAAAGATATAAAAAAAGCACCCGAAGGTGCTTTTTCAAACGAATGTTGTGATAAATCACAACACGGTATTAGTTCATGCCGTATTTCTTTAGTTTCTTACGTAAAGTACCGCGGTTGATACCTAGTAAGATTGCCGCACGTGTTTGGTTGCCACGTGTGTAAGTCATTACTTCTTCAAGTAATGGTGCTTCTAGCTCTGAAAGAACAAGGTCGTAAACGTCTTGCACATCTTGACCGTTAAGCTGTTTTAAATAGTGATGAACAGCTTTCTTCACTGCATCGCGTAATGGCTGCGGTTTCTCGTGTGACTGAACATGAGGGTTAGTGATAAATGGAGAAGTCACGTTTTGTTCGAACATTGTTTATATCTCTTTCTTTCTTAGTTAGCTGCTAGTGTTTTAAAGTATTGCTCTAATGTCTCGATTTGTGCCTGTGGATTATCGAGAGCATTAAATACTCGCCTAAACTGACCGTCACTGTCATGGGTTTGCAAATACCAAGATACATGTTTGCGAGCGATGCGCGCTCCCATTGGTTCGCCGTAAAACGCATGAAGGTTCACTAAGTGTTCCATCAAAATACCACGTACTTCCGTAATTGGAGGCACAGGTAAATGTTCACCGGTTCGCAAATAGTGGTCTATCTCCCTAAATATCCAAGGGCGACCTTGGGCGGCTCGACCAATCATAATGGCATCTGCACCCGTATAGTCCAAAACCTGTTTTGCTTTTTCAGGAGATGTAATATCACCATTAGCAACCACAGGTATCGACACTGAACGTTTTATATCCCTAATTGTGGCGTATTCAGCTTCACCTTTGTACATACATGCGCGTGTACGCCCATGTACGGCCAATGAAGCTATGCCATAACGTTCAGCTATTCTCGCAATCTCAACACCGTTACGGTTATCCTGATCCCATCCTGTGCGGATTTTCAGTGTTACAGGTACATCAACAGCGCTAACCACCGCATCTATAATCTCTTCCACTAAACCAGGAAACTGCAAAAGGGCGGAGCCTGCGAGTTTCTTGTTCACTTTCTTAGCTGGGCACCCCATATTAATATCTATGATCTGTGCACCATTACTTACATTGAATTGTGCAGCCTGCGCCATAAGCTCAGGATCAGCTCCTGCGATTTGCACCGCGCGTATTCCCGATTCACCACTGTGATCCATACGGTTCATCGATTTCTCGGTTTTCCATACCAAAGGATTTGACGATAGCATTTCAGATACAGCTAGCCCCGCACCTAAGCGGCGACAAAGTTGTCTAAATGGTCTATCTGTAATTCCCGCCATTGGCGCCACAATTACATTGTTTTCTAATTGATATGTTCCGATACGCACTGTATTCAATAGGCCTCTTTTCAAGGGGCGCTAAGTTTACGGTTTTTTTGTCGAAAATCAAAGGCTATAAATTGAACAAAAGTGACTTTTTTTTGACTTTTGCATATTGACATTTGATAACAGTTTGACGAACGGCTCTATTTGTGTGAATTTTATACAGAACTAATTTGTGATAAGAAATCATTCAGTTTTTTGGCGTGTAAATAATAGGTAAAGCCTGTTAATTACAGGCTTTACATGAAGGTTTTGCGTTAATACTCTAAATTGCCGAACCCAGCAAGTTAAGCTTTTTTCATACCACTTACACGTGTCCATTCACCTTCAACAGCGATATCATCAAGCGCTAAAAAAGGGGCATAAACATCTGCTACCGACTGCGCTTGTTCTTCTAAAATTCCCGACATAGCAATTTTACCACCTGGTTTTAACAAGCCTAAAATCACGCTGTGTAATTCACGCAGTGGCGCAGCTAAAATATTGGCCACCACGATATCGGCGCTAAACTCAGGCTGATTTTCTGGCAAGTATACTTCGAGTTTATCTGCAACGCCGTTTCGCTGTGCATTATCTAAGCTTGCTTCAAGGGCTTGAGGGTCTATATCGATGCCGATCATGCGCTCAGCGCCAAGTTTGATAGCTGCGATACCTAGAATTCCAGAGCCACAACCAAAGTCGACCACAGTTTTACCGGTCAAATCTTGGCTTTCTAGCCATTTTAAGCACAAAGCGGTGGTGGCATGGGTGCCAGTGCCAAAAGCAAGGCCAGGGTCAAGCAGTACATTGACGGCATCAGGATCGGGAATATCACGCCAGCTTGGGCAGATCCATAGTTTTTCACCAAACTGAATTGGGTGGAAGTTATCCATCCATTCGCGTTCCCAGTCTTTGTCTTCAAGTTGCTCTATTTTGTACACTAAGGTGTCTTTTAACTCGTCGTGGCGCTGTAATAGAGCTATCACCGCATTCATATCGTGGTTAGCTTCGAATAAACCAATCACAGTCGTGTCAGCCCAAAACACCACAGTGCCGATTTTTGGTTCGTAAATAGGGGTGTCTTTAGCATCAATAAAGGTAACAGACGCACTGCCTGCTGCCATTAATAGATCACTTACTGCATCTGCGGTTGCAGCATTAGCATTGATACGGATTTGGATCCAAGCCATAATTATTTCCTGTAAATAGAAAAAAGGCCGCTACAGCGGCCTTTTAAATTTAAATCTGTATTTGCTAATTACTTAGCATCTAAGAAGCTTTTCAATAAGTCAGAGCGTGAAGGGTGGCGTAATTTACGTAGTGCCTTCGCTTCGATTTGACGAATACGCTCACGCGTTACATCAAACTGTTTACCTACTTCTTCTAAGGTATGGTCGGTATTCATATCGATACCAAAACGCATACGCAATACTTTTGCTTCTCGGGCTGTTAGGCCTGCAAGCACATCGTTGGTAGCACCGCGAAGAGATTCCATTGTTGCCGAGTCGATTGGCGAATCAATAGTAGTGTCTTCGATAAAGTCGCCTAAGTGCGAATCTTCATCATCACCGATTGGCGTTTCCATAGAAATTGGCTCTTTAGCAATCTTAAGTACCTTACGGATTTTATCCTCAGGCATCATCATGCGTTCTGCTAATTCTTCTGGATTTGGCTCACGACCCATTTCTTGCAGCATTTGACGAGAAATACGATTAAGTTTATTAATCGTTTCAATCATATGCACCGGAATACGGATTGTACGCGCTTGGTCGGCGATAGAGCGTGTGATTGCTTGACGGATCCACCACGTAGCATAAGTTGAGAACTTATAACCACGGCGATATTCAAACTTATCAACAGCTTTCATCAAACCAATGTTACCTTCTTGGATTAAATCCAAGAATTGTAAACCACGGTTGGTATATTTTTTAGCAATTGAGATTACAAGACGTAAGTTCGCTTCAACCATCTCTTTCTTCGCACGGCGCGCTTTTGCTTCACCAATGCTCATACGACGGTTGATGTCTTTAATACGCTCAATGCTTAAACCTGTGCTTTCTTCGATTACACATAGTTTATTAATACAGCGGATGATTTCTGGTTTGATTTCTTCTAATTTTGCAGAATGTTTTTCATTCGCAGCAATCTCAAGATCAATCCATGCAGCATCAGTTTCATTATTAGCAAAGTGCTTAACAAAAGTTTTCTTCGGTAGCTTAGCGATTTGTACAGCTTGTTTCATGACGATACGTTCTTGAACACGAACTCTGTCCATCATTTCACGCATGTTGTTAACCATACGATCAAACTGTTTCGGCACTAGTTTAAAGGTTTTAAACAGCTCACCAATCTCAAAAATCGCAGCTTGCGATTCTGGATGTGAACGGCCTTTACTATCAAACGTGTCGCGTGCTTTATTGTAAAGATCACGAAGGTTTTCAAAGTGTACACGAGCCTCTTCAGGATCTGGGCCAGTATCTACTTCTTCTTCGTCTTCATCATCGCTATCAGTATCATCGTCATCTTCATCATCAAGTTCTTTTTCGCTTAATTCAGAACCGATATGGGTAGCAGAGATTGGCGCAGCATCTTCATTAGGATCGAAAAAACCAGAGATAATGTCGCTTAAGCGCATTTCTTCTGCTTCAAACTTATCCCATTGCTCAAGCAGGTATGTAATTGCTTCAGGGTATTCTGCAACCGAGATTTGTACTTGGTTGATCCCTTCTTCAATACGCTTAGCGATAACGATTTCGCCTTCACGGGTAAGCAGTTCAACAGTACCCATTTCACGCATGTACATACGAACCGGATCCGTTGTACGGCCGATTTCTTTATCTACAGTAGCAAGCGCAGCGGCTGCAGCTTCTGCTGCGTCTTCATCTGTTGTTGTTTCTTGCATCATCAATTCATCGGCATCAGGCGCGTTTTCGCTAACCTTGATACCCATATCATTGATCATACTAATGATATCTTCTACTTGATCTGAATCGATAATATCTTGTGGAAGGTGATCATTAACTTCTGCAAAAGTTAAATAACCTTGCTCTTTACCTTTTTGAATCAGAAGTTTTAATTGTGACTGAGGAGTTGGATCCATAGAGATTGTTTCTTCCACTCTGATAAGTTGATACAACAGGCGCCAGCTCGCTTATTTATTAAGCCAAGCTAAGTATTATTTGACGCAGTGAATAGCACAGTATAACAGCATAATTCATTTTTGACTAGCTGTTAGTGTCTTTTCGACCCTTTTAACGCTTGAGTAAGGGCTAAACATTCTAGCCTTTCTTCACTCGTAAGCCCTTGGGTCTTGTCTTTTATTAATAAGGTCTCGAGTCGATAATTTAAACACTGATCTTCAATAAATCTGAAAGTATTTTTAAATTCGTCCTCTAAACGGTCGTCATTGATCTCATGACGCCAAGTAGCGAGCTTAATGAGCGCCTCATACTCGGGTGTTTCTCGAAATGATTCAATTAATTGCGCTGTAGTAATGTCACTATTTTGTAAGGCGCAATGTTGTAGCTTAATAAGTAAGGCGATACCAGCAATATTCATTTGTGCTAAATCAGCTAAATAGGGCACTGTATTGGCTAACTTAGGATGCTGAATTAGTAACCCAATTGCGCGACGCATTGGCGTAATTTTAAATTTTCGCTCAATCGCGTGCTGCTGTTTAGGTGTTTTTAAGCGATTGTTTAACTGCTCTTTAGTGCGGCCTATTAATCGACCTAAGTGCTCTAATAAGTTTTCTTGATAAAACTGACTAGGGATTTTTTCAATCAACGGAAGCACAGCACTAAGAAGCTTAGCTTTACCTGCATCGTTAGTTAAATCAATCTCTTGGCTGAGTTTATTAAACAGCACTTTGGTAAAATCATCGGCTTGAGATAAACGTAGTTCAAACGCTTCTTTGCCTTCTTTTTGTACTAATGAATCGGGATCTTCACCGTCTGGTAAAAATACAAACAGTAGCGCTTTGCCATCATTTAAATAGGGCAGGGCATTTTCGAGTGCACGCCAAGCGGCATCTCGGCCAGCGCGGTCACCATCATAACAACAAATTACTCGGTCTGTGGTTCTAAACAATGTATGCATGTGCTCAGCGGTGGTGGCGGTACCAAGCGCAGCTACTGCATATTCAATACCTTGCTCGCTCAGTGCTACTACATCCATATAGCCTTCAACTATGAGCACATGTTCAAGTTTTTTATGCGCTTGTTTTGCTTCATATAATCCATATAGTTCAAAGCCTTTATGGAAGATACGGGTTTCTGGCGAGTTTAAATATTTAGGCCCTTGATCCGCTTGCATCACACGGCCACCAAAGGCAATAACACGACCACGTTTATCGCGAATAGGGAACATTAAGCGATCACGAAAGAAGTCAAATTGGCGGCCAGGGGTTTTCTCTGAGGCCAGCTTTAGCTCAACTAATTGCTCTTTTTGTTCTTTATTGCGGCCAAGTTGTTGGCAAAGGCCTTCCCATTCACTGGGGGCATAACCAATCATAAACTTTTTAACTGTTTCGCCACTTAGGCCTCGGCCTTTTACATAGTCTATTACGGTTGCTGAATTAGCATGATGTTTTAACTGGTGTTGATAAAAACGCGCACTATGGAGCATTAAATCGTAATCTGAGCGTTTTTGTTCTGCGGTACGCTCTGGACCATTACTGGTGCCTTGCTCGCGGGGAACATCGAGATTTAGGATGCTTGCAAGTTCTTCAATGGCATCAACAAATTCAAGCTTGTCGTATTCCATAACAAATGAAATAGCGTTGCCGTTCGCACCACAACCAAAGCAATGATAAAACTGTTTGTCTTGAGATACAGTAAATGATGGGGATTTTTCGTTATGAAAAGGGCAACAGGCTTGGTAATCTTTGCCCGCTTTTTTTAAGCCAACTTTGGAGTCAATTAGCTCAACAATATCGGTTCTGGCAAGTAAATCATCTATAAAATTACGTGGGATCTTTCCAGCCATTAGTAAAGTGTAGTCCTGAGATAAATAGAAAATAAGGTGAACGAAATATCAGATAATTTAGTTCTACAATTTAGATTTGAACACAAATGCTATTTTTATTAAAGCGAAAAACGAAGAAACCGAGCACATGGCTCGGTTTGCTTAAATCATACATCTGTATGTGGGAGTATTAGGCAGTTAATCGTTGCTTAATTAAACCAGAGATCTTACCTAAATCGGCGCGACCTTCAGCTTTGCTTTTGATTATACCCATTACTTTACCCATATCTTGCATACCTGCTGCGTTAGTATCAGCAATAGCCGCATCAATAAGAGCTATGATTTCTTCTTCACTCAATTGTTGAGGTAAGAATTCTTCAAGAGCTGTAATCTCATTGGCTTCAATTTCGGCTAAATCTTCACGGCCAGCATCAGTATACTGAGTGTAAGAATCACGGCGTTGTTTAACAAGCTTCACTAATACTGCGGTAATACCGTCATCATCAAGTGTTATTTGCTCGTCAATTTCACGCTGCTTGATTGCAGCAAGCACCATACGAATTGGGTTAAGACGAGATTTGTCTTTCGCTCGCATCGCATCTTTTTGCGCATCTTTTAGCTTTATTAAAAGGCTCATTTATACAAGACCAATACTGATCAATATAATTTAACGCGACGTGCGTTATCGCGAGAAAGCTTCTTCATGTGACGCTTAACCGCTGCAGCTTTTTTACGCTTACGCTCAGCTGTTGGCTTTTCATAGTGCTCGCGACGACGAACTTCTGAAAGGATACCTGCTTTTTCACATGAACGCTTGAAGCGACGAAGTGCTACGTCAAACGGTTCGTTCTCTCTTACTTTAATTACTGGCATTAAAAATTCACCTACCTAAATAATGAGCGTTGCTCAAGTTGATCAAACAATGATCAAGTGGTTCAAAAATGGTGCAGTATTGTAATCCGAAGCCGCACCACATGTAAAGGATAAATATTGTCTGCTCTAAGTGGAAACAAAAAATATTTCTATGTTACTAATTTTACTGTAGTTCATAGAGGCGGCAAAATACTTGTCCCGCCGCTTTTTCTTTCAATAACAGCCAATTGCTGGGTGTTTGTAACGCACTCATCTCGCTTTCAACTTCAACATAAATGAGGGCGTTTTTACTTAACCAGTCATTTTCAGTGAGTAAATCACAGCATTTTTGGGCTAAACCTTGGCGAAAAGGTGGATCAATAAACACTAAGTTAAACTGTTGTTGCTGAGTATTGTTACTTAAATAAAGCAAACTGTCGGTGCAAATTACTTCAGCATTAGTGAGTTTTAACGTGTCAATATTAGTTTGTAATTGGTTGGCGGCGAGTTTATCCATCTCTAAAAAGCGTGCACTGAGAGCAAAACGAGAGAGTGCTTCAAAACCTAATCCACCGGAACCTGCAAAACAATCGAGTACTTTAGTATCGCGAGTATCTTGCATTAACCAGTTAAATACCGTTTCTTTGATACGATCTATGGTTGGACGAAGACCTTGCACATCTTTTACTGGTAATTTACGGCCACGAAATTGCCCGCTGATGATCCTAATAACGCCATCGCTGGCTTTATTACTCACTTGTTTTTGTGGTGATTTATTTCTCATTTAGCTCACTAAAAAATGGTATCTAGAATCCAGCTCAGATAATATTGCAATCATATAGTAGCGTGTCATTTTTCAACTGCGCTAAAAGTGTTACTATGAGCATCTTAGACAATATGTTGTGGTTATTAGCGGCTGTGCTTTTAAAGCAATGCAGCGAATACACAAAGTATTACCGTTAGTTTATCAGATTTTTATAAGTGGTTATTAGCAAGTATGGCAAAAAAAAATAAATTCCTGTCTTGGTTTGGTTTTGGTAAGTCAGATAAAAACCAACAAGTAGAGCAGACCGCCCAAGAGGCCGATAACCAACAAGCGGAAGTTGAGCGCTTAGAACAACAGCGTATTGCCGCAGAGCAAGCTGAAGCTGAGCGTTTAGAGCAACAACGAATTGCTGCAGAAGAGGCGGAAGCTGAGCGCGCAGAGCAACAGCGCATTGCTGCAGAGCAAGCGGAAGCTGAGCGCTTAGAACAACAGCGCATTGTTGCAGAGCAAGCTGAAGCAGAGCGCTTAGAACAACAGCGCATTGTTGCAGAGCAAGCTGAGGCAGAGCGCTTAGAACAACAGCGCATTGCTGCAGAGCAGGCAGGAGCAGAGCGCTTAGAACAACAGCGCATTGTTGCAGAGCAAGCTGAAGCAGAGCGCTTAGAACAACAGCGTATTGCTGTAGAGCAAGCTGAGGCACGTGATGCTGAACGCCAAGCTATCACAGATGCTGAATTAGCAGCAACAGAACAAGCAGAACAACAACGCCGCGATGAAGCCGCTCGTTTAGTACAGCAAGAAGAAGCAATGCTTTTAGAGCAAGAACGTATTGCAGCAGAACAAGCCGAAGCTGAGCGTTTAGAGCAAGAGCGTATTGCCGCGGAGCAAGCCGAAGCTGAACGTGTAGAGCAAGAGCGTATTGCTGCCGAGCAAGCCGAAGCTGAACGTGTAGAGCGAGAGCGTATTGCTGCCGAGCAAGCCGAAGCTGAACGTGTAGAGCAAGAGCGTATTGCTGCCGAGCAAGCCGAAGCTGAGCGTGTAGAGCAACAACGCATTGCCGCAGAACAGGCGGAAGCTGAACGTGTTGAACGCGAGCGTATTGCTGCAGAGCAAGCCGAAGCTGAACGTGTAGAGCGAGAGCGTATTGCTGCCGAGCAAGCCGAAGCTGAACGTGCAGAGCAACAACGCATTGCCACAGAGCAGGCCGAAGCTGAGCGTGTAGAGCAACAACGTATTGCCGCAGAGCAAGCTGAAGCCGAACGTGTAGAGCAACAACGTATTGCTGCAGAAGAGGCGGAAGCTGAGCGTTTAGAGCAAGAGCGATTAACGGCAGAGCTTGCTATCGAGGAAGCAAAAACAGCTGAAAAACCTAAGAAAGAAGGTTTTTTTGCTCGTCTTAAAAAAGGCTTATTAAAAACCAAAGTAAACTTAGGTTCTGGCTTTGCATCGATTTTCACTGGTAAGAAAATTGATGATGAATTATTTGAAGATCTTGAAACTCAGCTATTAACAGCCGACTTAGGTGTTGATACCACCATGAAGCTGATCGATCGTTTGACTGATGCGGCTAACCGCAAACAGTTAAAAGATGGTGATGCATTATATGAGCTAATGAAGCAAGAAATGGCGGCGATGCTTAAAACGGCAGAACAGCCATTAGAAATTCCTGCTGATAAAAAACCATTTGTTATTTTAATGGTGGGTGTTAATGGAGTTGGTAAAACAACGACCATTGGTAAACTTGCTAAGCAATTTCAGGATCAAGGTAAATCAGTCATGTTAGCTGCAGGTGATACTTTCCGTGCAGCTGCGGTTGAGCAATTACAAGTATGGGGTGAACGTAATAAAATCCCAGTAATTGCACAGCACACCGGTGCTGATAGTGCCTCAGTGATATTTGATGCATTTCAAGCTGCCAAAGCGCGTAACGTTGATGTGTTAATTGCAGATACAGCTGGTCGCTTGCAAAATAAAGACAACTTGATGCAAGAGCTTGAAAAAATAGCCCGAGTGATGAAGAAAATTGATCCCGATGCACCGCATGAAGTGATGCTAACCATCGATGCTGGCACAGGGCAAAATGCAATTAGCCAAGTGAACTTATTTAATCAGTGTGTTGGCCTTACCGGTATTACATTGTCTAAGTTAGATGGTACAGCCAAAGGTGGGGTTATTTTTGCCGTCGCCGATAAATTTAATATTCCGATCCGCTATATTGGTGTTGGTGAAGGCATTGATGATTTACGTGCATTTAATAGTAATGACTTCATTGATGCGCTATTTAGCCAAGATGAGGACGAAGTTTAAATTTCAAAGGGGAGCTTGCTCCCTTTTCAGCTGTGGATGATTGATAACTAAAATGATAAATTTTCAGCAAGTCAGCAAAACATATCCCGGTGGTCACCGAGCACTGGAAAAAGTTAATTTTCATGTTAAACCGGGTGAATTGGCTTTTTTAACTGGTCACAGTGGTGCTGGTAAAAGTACCTTACTTAAACTAATTAGTTTAATGGAACGCCCGTCGGCGGGTCATGTTTTTATTAATGGCGTTGATTTAAATGCAGTAAAATCGCGGCAAATTCCTTATGTCCGCCGTGATATTGGTATCATATTTCAAAACCACCGTTTATTAGAGCGCCACACTATTTTTGATAATGTTGCCTTGCCGCTAATTATCGAAGGTACGCATCATAAGCAAATTGAAAAGCGTGTGCATGGCGCACTTGATAAAGTTGGCTTGCTAGATAAAGTAAAATGCCACCCTTCAACACTCTCTGGTGGTGAACAACAGCGAGTTGGGATTGCCCGGGCAATTGTAAACTCTCCGCCATTATTACTTGCAGATGAACCAACAGGTAACCTAGATCCTGAGCTTTCCATGGATATCTTGCGTTTGTTTGAAGAATTTAATAATCATGGCACTACAGTCTTAATTGCCACCCATGATTTAGGGCTGATCTCGCGAATGAAATACCGTAGCTTAACCTTAAAAGATGGTCGCATGAGTCAAGATCCATTGGCAGAGGCAACACTATGAGTTTGTTATTCAAAGGCCGAAAAAGCCAAAATGAACGAGTAAAAAAATCAGTTTTTGCAGCCGGATATTTCTTTGTGCTGAATATATTTCGCCAAGGTGTATATAGCCTAGGCGAAATGTGGCGCACACCGATGGCGTCAATGATGACCATTGCGGTGTTGGGTTTAAGTTTAACCTTACCAGCGACCTTGTATTTAGTGGTTAAAAATGTGCAGCAGGTCAGCAGTGGCTTTGAAGAAGCTGCAGAGATTTCATTATTTGTAAAAGAATCTATGAGTGAACAAGAAACACAAACGCTTGTTAAACGCTTAGCACTCTACCCTGAAATTGATAATGTCACTTTTATTTCTAAACAAAATGCGCTCATTGAATTTAAAGAAGTATCAGGGTTTGGCCAAGCACTTGAATATTTAGATAGCAATCCTCTGCCAGATGTTGTTATCGTCACGCCGACTTCTCGCCATCGTCAACCAAACGCCGCGCAAGCATTATTAAAAAAGCTTGAAGCAGAGCGTGAAGTCGATTTTGGTAAATTAGATATTGCCTGGCTTGAACGTTTAAATGCATTATTAAGCCTGTTAAAAGAAAGCGTGATCACCATCGCGTTGTTATTACTGACTTCGGTAACTTTGATCATAGGCAACACTATTCGCTTATCAATTATGGATAAGAAAGAAGAGATCCAAGTGATGAAGCTAGTCGGTGCAACCAATACCTTTATTCATGCGCCATTTTTATGGACCGGCATTTGGTATGGCATTGTTGGTGGTTTGTTTGCTTTTATATGTGTGGCCCTCATGATGTGGTGGCTTGGATCTGCAGTCACCCAAGTCGCTGGAGTGTATCAAACTAACTTTAATTTAATCGGCTTAAGCTTAGGCGAGTTTGGTGCGTTAGTGCTGCTTGCAACCAGCTTAGGGTTTGTTGGCTCCTACTTATCTGTTAATCGATATATAAAAGAAATCGAACCCGATAAAGTGTAACAATTATTTTTTATAATCATTGATTAAGTTGGTTGTGGTGAATTGCTTTATCATAACCAACTCACCGCAAAGCTAGAATTCATCGTTTATTCAGGCGTTTAAAGTAGAATAAAAAACACTGAAAAAACCACTTGCTTCAATCGAAAAAAAGTTTTACATTGAAGTTAGCACTCTAAGTGAAAGAGTGCTAAGATGGTTTCAAATGTTTATCACTGAGGTGAAAAATGAGTAAAGATTTATACGCAATGGCACTCACAGTTGGACAGCAAAGCGCAAGTATGGACGGTTACCTTCAAGCGGTAAGCACTATACCTATGCTAGGTGCTGAGCAAGAAAAAGAGTTAGCGACTCGCTTACAGGAAGATGGCGATCTTAACGCTGCAAAGCAACTCATCATGTCTCACCTTCGTTTTGTTGCACATATAGCTAAAGGTTACTCAGGTTACGGTCTACCGCAAGCTGATTTGATCCAAGAAGGCAATATCGGCCTGATGAAAGCAGTAAAACGTTTTGACCCATCAGTGGGCGTACGTTTGGTTTCATTTGCAGTGCATTGGATCAAAGCCGAAATACACGAATTTGTACTTAAAAACTGGCGCATTGTTAAAGTTGCGACCACTAAAGCGCAACGCAAATTGTTTTTTAATCTTCGTAAAAACAAAAAACGTTTAGGTTGGTTTAACCAAGCTGAAGTTGCTACCGTAGCGAGTGAGCTAGGTGTGAGTGAAAAAGAAGTTCGTGAAATGGAATCGCGCATGAGCGGTCAAGACATGGGCTTTGATTTAACCGGTGACGACAGCGATGACGCACCAACTAGTACCTATTCGCCTGTGCAATACTTAACTGATGGCAGTAATGATTTAGCTGAAGAAGTTGAACAGCAACAATATCAAGAGCAATCTCATACACGTTTATTTAGTGCGTTAAAAACCCTAGATGAACGTTCACAAGACATTGTTAGTGCTCGTTGGTTATCAGACGATAAAGCAACACTGCAAGAACTGGCTGAAAAATACAGCGTATCTGCAGAGCGTGTTCGTCAACTTGAAAAAACAGCAATGAAAAAGTTACAAGCTGCAATGAGTTAATCACAGTTTTACAAAATTATTAAAAGCCCTGCATGAAAATGCGGGGCTTTTTGCGTTTAGGGAAGTTACAAGTTTTAAGTCATAAGTGGCAAAAAGCAAGACAACCAATCTACTTTGATACTAGTATTACAAGCGCTGAGATTGATGGAAAAGCGTTACTACTAAAAATTAATGAAGAAGATAAACCGTTGACTAGAAAAACCCTGTTAAACCCTTTCACAGATGATGATCAGAAAAGTAGAGCTATAATATGGATTTCATACAGGGTGACTGCTCCGTCGTCACGGCTTATTACTTTTGCTTAATTTAATATAATGACTAGGCGTTACAATTATTTTAAATAATAATATACGTGCAGTATTTATACCGTGCTATTTATTTACACTCGTTAGGTTATTAATTTAAGTTTTACATTGAATTAATAATGCTTCTTTTTATATTCTCTTAAATCTTTGATTTTAATTTATTATTTAAATCTTGTATGCGAAAATAGAACAAGATTGAGAATTGTCTCTCAATTCATACTCTAAATTAAGCTAACCCCAAGCTGTATTTATATCCGTATTTCAATTTAATTAAAGTCAGTATTAGCACTCAATATGAATTCATATTCACTAAAGAAAAAAATATTATTATCGGTTGTTCTCGCCCTCGTAATTGTTGTTGTATTATTGTCATGGTATAGCTACTCCACGCAAAAAGCGTTGTTACTGCAAAACAGTGTTGATAGTGTGAGGCAAGCAGGTAAACAGCAAGCCGCGCGTATCGAAGCATGGTTAACCGATCGTCAGCGAGTGATCGCTTCTGTCGCCACTAAAGTCGAAGGTGATACGCTTAATGCATTGCAGCAAGCACAGATATCTGGCGATTTTCAATTAACCTATTTTGGTAACCGCGACGGGCTGATGGTGGACTCTGATCCCAGTATTGACCGCTCAGGTTATGATCCTAGAACACGTCCTTGGTATCAGCAGTCACAACAAGCTCGTAGCAGCATAATTACCAAGCCTTATTTGGATGTGGCCTTTAATCTATTGGTCGTTACCATAGCTCATCCAGTGCGCAATGGTGTGGTTGGCGGTGATGTGTCAATTGCGAGTATTGTCGATAGCGTTAGCAATATGTCTCTACCGGCAAACGGTTATGCCATCATGATGCATGAAGACGGTACTGTGATCGCCTATAAAGACTCAAGTAAATTGATGGGTAAAATTACCAATATTGAGACTAAATTAAGCAGCCGACTAATCGAATCAAGTAGCCAAACAGGCCAACTTACGCCTGTTTATTTTGAAACTGAAGCTCGGGATAAGCTACTTTGGGGGGAAAAAATCCAAAATACAGATTGGCAGCTAGTTTTTGTACTCGACAAACAAACGTTAGAGGCACCATTAGTAAGCTTGATGGTCACCCAGTTAGGACTGGCAACGTTAGCACTGATCATTAGTGTATTATCTATTTCTTGGTTGTTAAGTTTGCTACTAGGGCCACTAAGTCGCGTGTCGCAAGCGTTATCTCGTATTGCTGCAGGCAATGGTGATTTAACTCAGCGTATTACAGTCGACAGCCAAGACGAAGTCGGCATGTTAGCTGATAGCTTTAATAGTTTTGTAAGTAGTCAACATCAGCTGATCAGTCATATTCGTCAACTAGCGACTGATCTAGACTCAGATGCAGAGAAAAGTCTGTTAACCAATCAATCAAGCGTTAATGAACTACAGCGCCAACAGCAAGAAGTTACAATGGTTGCTACCGCAGTTACAGAGATGTCCAGTGCTACTCATGAAATTGCAGCTAACGCTGAAAATACCGCTGCCGCATCCCAGCAGTCGGCGCAAAGCAGTATTCAGGGGAAAAGCTTAGTTGATAAAACCAGAACCACGATTAACTCATTGGCATCAGAAATTGATGAAACCACAGTAGTGATCAGTGAGCTGAGCCTGCATGCACAAGCAATCTCAAGTATTTTAACGACGATTCAGGAGATTGCAGAGCAAACTAATTTACTAGCATTAAATGCTGCGATTGAAGCGGCGCGTGCCGGCGAGCAAGGCCGTGGTTTTGCAGTTGTCGCAGACGAAGTTCGGGTGTTATCACATCGAACTCAAAACTCTACTGCAGAGATTTATACCACGATTGAAACGTTGCAAAATACCACTAAAAAAGCGGTTAGCTTGATGGATAGCAGTAAAAGTTTAGCTAATAATAGTGTTCACGATGTCAACGCCGCAGCACAAGCTTTAGAAGAGATTACTCAAGCAGTGAATGAGATCTCCGATATGGCGGGACAAATTGCCGTTGCAGCCGAGGAGCAAACTCAAGTAACAAATGAGATAACCAGAAACACGGTCGCGATAAAAGATGTCACTGATGAAATCACTTCGTCGGCGATGACTCATTTAAGTCAAGCCAAAATGCTTAAAGATCGCGCAACTGACTTAAACGAAAAAGTTGCTACCTTTATTCTGTAATGTGACATTTTTGCTTTGAGGCTGAATACCAGCTAATCAAAATTGAGTAAGTTTGTATGAGGGGGTTTCTCCCTACAGACTTACTCAATCGTAAATTAAAATATTAACTTGAGAGGGGAGGAGGAAAGGAATTTTAACTGTTTTAAATTATATTCTGTGTCTTTTAAAATGACTTTGACTAATACCATGAGGGAATACTTCAGACTTTATGCATCGAAATTCGAGAGTATCTTTCAGCTGACCAAATAACGAAATACCAGCACCTAATAAAACAGGAATTGTGGTAATTATCATTTCGTCTATCAGATCATCTTTTAGGAAGTTTTGAATTGTCACACCGCCATCTATATATAAATTTTTATAGCCATCATCTTGAAGTTTTGTAGTTAACTCTCGTAAATCACCTTTTACTATAGAAAATTTACCTTCACAGCTTGCTGGCACACTGCTTAGGGTATTACTTAAAACAAATACAGGCTTTGAATATGGCCATTCACATTCTAGCGTTAACACTAATTCAAATGTGTTGCGGCCCATAACTAAGGCATCAATACTTTGCATATGCTTAACAAATCCCATATCTAAATTATTAGGGTTGGGGATTGAATATAACCAATCAATTTCATTATTTTTATCTGCAATGTAGCCATCCAAACTTGTTGCTATAAATGCTAAATTAGCCATAGTTGTCTCTTATGTTGACTCTATATTAATATCAAATATTCTACACTGTAGAATATTTTTGTAAACTTCAATAAATTAGGCAGGGTTATGACGGTTAAAAAAAGAGGCCGGCCGCAAAAAGAATCAAAGGTATTAAGCGGTGAGGAAATAATAAAAACGGCTAAAAAACTGATGTTAACTAGCGGTAAGATACCGAGTATTCGATCTTTGTCGGCAGAGCTTCATGTAGATGCAATGGCAATATATTATTATTTTAAAAATAAAAACGTGCTGTTAGAAGAGCTAACAACATCTCTAATTTTTGAGATGTATATACCTAAGAATGATTTAGAGTGGGAGGTAGAGTTACGAAAGCTCTCAAAAAGCTATGTTGCACTTTTAAGTAAATATGATGGTTTGCTGCAAACATTGTTGTCTATGAATTCTACAAGCCCAGCTAACGTTTTTATTGATAGATTTAAAATAATTACAAAGGATTTAAATCTGGAAGTATCAGCAGAAAAGGCTTCACTAAATTTACTTGCTGATTATTTACATGGTTTTTCTATGTCGATGAGTTGTGATAGTACAGCTCAATTAACAGTTGATGATGTTGATGGATCGCTTGATATTATATTTGCTGGAATCAATGCTTCATTGAGCATGAGTAACCAGTAATTTATTGATAACAGTTTATTTTTGATTGGAGCCCTTTAATTGTTTAACTGCCATAATATTTAGTTAGTAAGTACTTTTACTTGGCGCTTAAAACAGAGGGGCAACGTTTTGATAGCAGATATCAATTCATTTTGATTTTAGCTACAATACGCGCCGATCAATTTATAGGTAATCGTAGTGACTAATACCTCAAGTAATTCAGTACTGGTTTTACGCGCTCAACAAATTAGTGAGTCTCGTCGTGAGTTTAATGCCCGTGGCGGTAAAATGGATCGCTGTGAACGATGCTTAATCGCGAAACATTACTGTATTTGTGACGGTGTGGAGCCGGCTGATAGTAAGGCGGCGGTATGCTTACTTATGTATCACAACGAGAGTTTTAAACCCTCTAATACAGGGCGATTAATTGCTGAAATTATTCCTGATAATCATGCTTTTCGTTGGGACAGGACTGATCCTGACGATAAACTATTAGCCTTATTAAATGACCCGCAATATCAACCTATGGTGATCTTTCCTGCTACAGATGTTGAAGATACCGCACGCGTTATTACTGATGTACAACACCAGTCTAATAAACGTCCCTTGTTTATCTTTTTAGATGGCACATGGCGTGAAGCGAAAAAAATGATCCGCAAAAGCCCGTATTTAGACGAGTTGCCAGTCCTCTCAATTACCGCAGAAAAACTGTCAGATTATCGCTTACGTGTAGCCCCTCACGCACACCAACTTGGCACCGCTGAAGTGGCCATTATGGTTTTAGCACTAGCTGGGGAGGTTGATGCAGCAACTAAGCTTGAACAGCATTTTATGAAGTTTCGCGACGCGTATTTATTAGGTAAGCGCAATAAAGGCAGACCTGAGTAATTTGGTTTCCCCATGTTGTACCTCGAAAAATCGCGATATAAAATCGCTGCTACGGGATGTGCAATATCTCGTAGGCGCGGGTTTACCCCGCGCAATTAGATTAAAGTTCGTTCAGTGATGAATTCACCACCGAGAACACAGAGAAGAAATAAGTGATTTTTTACTTTGGTTTCTCTGTGTAGCGCGAAGCGCCTTTGTGCCCTCAGTGGTAAATAATGGGCTTTATCGCGAGGTAAACTCACTGCTACCAATATGTAGGCGTGGGTGGTTTACCCCGCGCAAATGAAAAGTGTAAGCTCGGGGTAAAATTAGCCGCGAAACAACTCCTGTCGCGATATAAAATCGCTGCTACAAATTTGTAATATCTTGTAGGCGCGGGTTTACCGCGCGTAAATGCAAAGTGTAAATACGGGATAAAATTCAGCCTCGAAACAACCTCTGTCGCGATATAAAATCGCTGCTACGAATGGGCAATATCTTGTTGGCGCGGGTTTACCCCGCGCAAATGTAAAGTGTAAATACCGGATAAAATTCAGCTGTGGAACAACCCATGTCGTGATATAAAATTGCTGCTACGAATAGGCAATATCTTGTTGGCGTGGGTTTTCAGCGTAACATGTAATAAAAAAGCGCGCTGTAACTTAATACACCGCGCTTTTTTAAACTTAAAACTTACAGCTTATAACTTAAAGCTCAGCTCTCAAATCAATGTGATACCACAATTAAGCGAATGGCATCTAGTTGCAGCTGGGCTTTGCCAATATAAGTTGTTAGTTCAGTGCGTTGCTTGTCGTAGAAGGTAAGCTCTTCTTCACGAATATTTGGGTTTATCTGTTTTAAAGCAGCTAAACGCGCCTGCTCTTCACTGAGCGATTGTTGCATTTGCTCAAGCGCCGCAGTGCGAATGACTTCTAACTTAGTTTGCGCCATTTCTTGTGCTGTTTTAAGCATTGGGTGAATCGCACTTTGTAGTGCTCCAGCAAGTTTACTGGCTGTTTGACGGCCTACCGCAGAAAGCTGCTGATTAAAGCCATCAAAACCTACATTATCGCCTAGGTTATTACTGGCTTTGTCGAGCAAAATACGAATCGGCGTCGGCGGTAAAAAGCGGCCAACTTGCAGCGCTTTTGGTGCCATGGCTGCTGCTACGTAAATTAGCTCAACAAAAAAGGTGCCTGGTGGTAATTTTTTGTTTTTAAGTAATGCGACTGACGCAGTACCAAAGTCATCATCACAGATCATGTCTAAGGTGCCTTGCACCATAGGGTGATCCCAGCTGATGAAATGCACATCTTCTTGTGCCAGTGCTGTGTCACGGTCAAATGTGACTGTCATGCCGTCATCTTTTAAACTTGGGAATGACGGATTTAGCATATGCTCAGTTGGCTTTAAGATAATAGTATTTTCACCTTTGTCTTCTTGGCTAACGCCAAAGGTATCAAACACGTTGATCATATAACTTGGTAGTTCAAACTGGTTGTCTAGTTTTTCAATATCAACAACCAGCGAGTCTGCTGCACCTTGGCCTGATGAGTGTAACTCAAGCAAACGGTCACGCCCGCTTTCCATTTGTTTACGCAGGACTGCGTTTTGACCGGCTACTTGCTCTAGTAATGGCTCTAGCTCGTCTTCATCACAGTTATGGGCGGCAATAAACTCAAGTAGCTCATCTTTAAACTCTTTATACAAAAGTTGTCCGGTGCTTGAGGTGGTTTCAAAGGCATCTAAGCCTTCGTTATACCAACGCAGTAATACTTCTTGTGCGCTGTTTTCAAAGTACGGTACATGGATGTTGATATCTTGAGTTTGGCCAATACGGTCAAGGCGACCAATACGTTGCTCAAGTAAATCTGGGTTCAGTGGTAAATCAAATAACACTAAGTGATGAGCAAATTGGAAGTTACGACCTTCTGAACCAATTTCAGAGCACAATAATATTTGTGCATTGTCGTATTCATCAGCAAAGAATGCGGCGGCGCGATCTCGCTCAATAATTGTCATGCCTTCATGGAACACTGAGGCTTTAATCGCTTCGCGTTCACGCAGGATTTGCTCAAGGCTGATAGCGGTTTCGGCTTTAGCACAAATAAGCAGGACTTTTTCCCGTTTAAGGGTTTTTAGGGTGTCGATCAACCATTCTACTCGAGGATCAAATTGTCCCCAGCTAGCGCTTTCGCCTTCAAACTCTTGGAATATTTTTTCAGGGAATAGGGCGCGTTGCGCGCTAAGCTCTGCATTTTTAATGCCGCTCATATTGCCCAATACTGAAATTGCCGTTTTATATTGTTTCGGCATCGCCATCGGGTAGGCGTGTAGTTTGCGACTAGGGTAGCCGTCAATGCCGCTACGGCTATTTCTAAACAAAATACGGCCTGTGCCATGGCGATCTAATAACATCGCCAAAATCTCTTTACGGGCCGCTGCATCGCCATTTTGCGCTTGTTCAAGCACCTTACTGATGTCGGTTTCTTTTAACAGCTCAATTAGCGTGGCTTTGGCGTTGTCATCAAGGGCTTGCTGTTGTAATAATTGATTAGCAGCCTCTGCCACATGCTTATAGTTACTTTCTTCAGCAACAAAGGCATCGTAGTCATAAAAGCGATCAGGATCGAGTAACTGTAGGCGCGCAAAGTGGCTGCGGTGACCAAGTTGATCCGGTGTTGCTGTTAATAGTATCAGCCCTGGAATATCTTGGCTAAGCTCAGCCATACGTTGATATTCAGTGCTTGGTTTACCGTTGGTAATACTTAAATGATGCGCTTCATCAACAATCAGTAAATCCCAATCAGCCATTGTTGCTTGTTCAAACCAGCGTTTTTTCTTGGTTAAAAACTCAAGGCTAGTTAGTACTAACTGTTCAGTGTCGAATACATTTGGTGAGTCGGCAAATGCTTCATCGCAACGCTCTTCATCAAAAATTGAAAAGTGTAAATTAAAGCGACGCAGCATTTCAACTAACCACTGATGCTGCAAGTTCTCCGGCACTACGATGAGCACTCGGCTTGCGCGACCACTGATAATTTGTTGATGTAAAATCATCCCTGCTTCAATGGTTTTACCAAGGCCTACTTCATCAGACAATAATACTCGAGGAGCAAACCGTTTACCGACCTCTTGTGCAATATAAAGCTGATGCGGAATTAAGCTTGCGCGCTGACCAATCAAACCCTTAATAGGTGATTGTTGGCGTTCAAACTGGTGTTGCCATGTTTGATAGCGCAATGTATAGCGATCAAAACGGTCAACTTGACCGGCAAATAAGCGGTCTTGTGGTTTATTAAATTTGATGAAGTGATCTAAAAACGTTTCTTTTAATTTTGCTTTTTCACCGTTATCAATACGAGTGCCGTGATAACAAAGTAAATCACCGATAGGTTCAATTGACTCGACTTCAAGTTCCCATTCTTCAACGCTTTTGATCACATCACCAGGATTAAATGCCACACGGGTAACCGGTGCTTCTAGCATTGAGTAAACACGGTTTTCGCCACTGGCGGGAAATAAAATGCTGACCTGACGGCCCTCAAGGGCAACCACTGTGCCTAATCCTAAATCTGACTCTGTATCACTGATCCAACGCTGACCTAAGGAAAAATTCATGTATGTCTCGTCTATGAAGAAAAAGGCGGCTATGTTACCTGTTACCTAACACCACTGCAAGGCACGAACCAGCTGACTTTTAATTAATTTAATAACTGTGAATTATTCCTATTAAAGCTGCTGCAATAAGGATTAATTCAAAACAAAAAAAGGTTTGTCATAAAACAGACTTTTATGACATCTAAGCTAAACTTAGAATATACCTAGCAATTAAGTTTTTCAGGGTGAGCGTTCACCCGTTTTACTTGATTAGTTGTGTATAGCATAAAAATCATAAAACGTAAGGAAAGTGCTATGGAAAAAGCTTCGAACCTTGATAGTAAAATGTATGTGCTAGATACCAATGTATTACTTCACGAACCCCTCGCGTATTTATCATTCCAAGAACACGATGTTGTAATTCCCATGACAGTTTTAGAGGAACTGGATCATATAAAAGATCGTAAGCATGATGTCAGCCGTGATGCCCGTGTGGCCATTCGTGGTTTGGATGAAGTACTCAAAGATGCCACACCAGAACAAATGCTCAAAGGTGTCGCTCTACCTAGTAATAAAAAGGCCAAAGCATCTTCGGCTGGCACACTTATTATTGTTAATGATCATTTATTTGCCGATTCTATCTCAGGTTTACCTGGCAACGAAAATGACCACCGTATTATCAATTGTGCCGTGCACCTACAAAAACAACATCCTAATAGCAAAGTGGTGTTAGTTACCAAAGATATTAATATGCGTTTGAAGGCCAAAGGCGCAGGGCTTAAATTTGTTGAAGATTATCGTACCGATCAGCTGATTGATGATATTGCTTTGCTCTCCAGTGGTTATAAAAAAATTGCTGGCGATTTTTGGCAGCATGTGGGCGAATGTGAAACACAACAACATGGTCGTGATGCGTTTCATAAAGTGGCAAAAAGTTTGATCCCCGATGTATTTTGCAATGAATATTTACTTGATGACAGCGGTCAGTTTGCCGCACGAGTCAAATCTTATGATGAGCAGCATATTATGCTCAAAGATATCGGTGTTGAGCGTTTAATGCATCAGTCGGCATGGGGAGTAAAGCCAAAAAATATTTATCAAGGCATGGCAATGGATGCGTTACTCGATACCGGTATTGAATTAGTTATTTTAACAGGTCCTGCAGGATGCGGAAAAACATTACTAGCGCTTGCCTGTGCTTTGGAAATGGTGGTTGAAAAAGGTATTTACGATAAGGTAATTGTCACCCGAAATACTCCTGAAATTGCTGAGTCGATCGGTTTTTTACCAGGTACCGAAGAGGAAAAAATGGCACCATGGTTAGCTGCGATCACCGATACCTTAGAGGTATTACACAAAGGTGACGAAAATCCTATTTCAAGCCGTAACTATATTATGGAAAAGGCCAACATACAGTTTAAATCAGTTAACTTTATGCGTGGTCGCAGCATTCAAAATGCCGTGGTCATTTTAGATGAAAGCCAAAACCTTACCGCCTCACAGCTGAAAACTATTATTACCCGTTGTGGTGAAGGTACTAAGTTAATTTGCTCTGGTAACCTTGCGCAAATAGATAGTAACTACTTAACTCCAGTTACTTCTGGTTTAACTTATATTGTGGAGCGCTTTAAAGATTTTGAAGGCAGCGCCACAGTTAACTTAAATGGTGTGGTGAGAAGCCGTTTAGCATCGTTTGCGGAAGAAAATTTATAACTTGCGCAGTCCCACTTGGCTCGCTAACCTTGTTGACAAATTTAGCGCCAAGCATCGGATTGTAGATTGAATTTTCTACCTTTAAAACATTACTATCGTTCACTGGCTGTGGCACTTATTGTGCCGCTGCTGGTGGCTTTTCTATTATGTTTACACTTATATAATATTAAATTAGATCGCGCCGTTGCTAAACGTGAAGCGGATTTTGCCAATATAGCAGCGCAAGTTGAGCATGCTATGAATGGTGCTGATGGCTTGATCAACACACTGTTCTCTTTATACGAGCAACCTTTGTCGTATCAATTTGAGCCGCAATGGCTTGAAGATATTAATCAGCAAGAGAATTATTATTACCGAAAAATCCCTGATGGAGGCGGTGAAATTGTCGGGCAAGGTAAGTTTTCGACCACTCCTAATGCGATAGCTCAATGGCAGCAAGTGATCGCCTTGGGGCCTGCTTTTAATACCGCATTATCGTTAATTCAATCCTTATCGGCAGTTGCTTATGTTAATGAGCAAGGCTTTGTTTATATAAAACGTCGTCGTGACGAAGATAGCCTAATGTTAACTCAAGTATTGGATGGCCAGTTGCGCCCAGCACTGGCTGACAATTCACTGACATCAAGTGCGATAGTAGAGGTGGCTGGTAAAAACTACTTATCAATAGGGCGTGCGCGTGAGCAGGGCGGTGAAGAGTATATTATTTTGATTTATGACTTATCGGCAGTATCGCAATGGCTAAAAAAAATATCGCCGCGCAGTGGCGAATATATATTTTTAAATAGTGCGCAGCACGTCATTATCAGCTCACTTTACGATATTGAAGAAGA
Organism: Pseudoalteromonas sp. SG44-8; assembly: GCF_014164125.1. NCBI lineage: Bacteria > Pseudomonadati > Pseudomonadota > Gammaproteobacteria > Alteromonadales > Pseudoalteromonadaceae > Pseudoalteromonas > Pseudoalteromonas sp. SG44-8. The sequence continues at coordinate 73,999 of NZ_JACJEQ010000004.1, forward strand.
CACGCCATTAGCGGAGTATTGGCCTTCAGCTAAAGCGTCATTAGCAGAATTAGATAATCAGGGTAATCTCACTCTTTTACAAGCGCAAAAGCAGCTACCAATTTATGCGGGTTATTTTGCATCACATGATGAATTAGCCTCACCGATTGTAACTGATGTATTAATTGAACTTACTTTTTTGAGTATGTTTTTAGTGATGATGTTCAGTACCTTGTTATGGTTAAGCCAGCGTATTTTTGTGAAACCCATGACATATTTAATGGCGTATCTTGAACAAAATGAGGAGCACTATAAAGATTATTCAAATTATCATATACCAGCAAACTGGCAGCCGTGGTTTAGCCGAATCAAGTGGGTACTTAACAAAAATCAGCAGTTGGTAAACTCATTGCAGCAGGCAAATAGTGAACTTGATGACCAAGTAAAAATAAAGACCCGTGAACTCGCACGCAGTTATGAGGCTAAAGAACGCCATTTAGCATTATTGAATACTATGCTCAATAGTGTGCCAGATCTTATTTATTTTAAAAACATTGATGGCTCATTCTTAGGATGTAATCGTGCTTATGAACAATACATAGGTATTGAGCAAGGGCAGTTAGTTGGTCAGCAGTTATGTGATATTAGTGATGATAATGGCCAGATCAGTGAATTAGAGCAACAAGTTTTAACAACCAAAATGAAGGCTGAGCAACGACTTGAAACCCAGCTACAAACCTTTCAATTAACCATCGCGCCATTTTATAACGATCAAAATCAGTTACTAGGTTCAATGGGAATTGGCCGGGATATAACCGCCCAACAACAAGCTCTTTTGGCATTAAAAGCGTCAGAGTCTAAGTTTCGCAGCGCCATAGAGTATGCAGCTAATGGGGTGATTTTACTTTCACTTGAACAGACAGTATTACAACTTAATCGAACTGCGCGAAAGATTTTTAAGATTGATAAAACTGAGCAGGATTTATTATTAGTGGATTTATTTCCACGGCAACAGTGGCAAGAAATAGCAACGCTTTTAGCTTTATTGCTGAGTGAGAAAAAGAAAGTTTACCATCTTACTTTAGGACAAGAAGAGCTAAATTGCTGGTGGCAGCTGAGTGTCTCTTTAGTATGGGATGAGCAACAAGCACCTTACTATTATGTTATTCATATTCAAGATGTCAGTGCATTGACTCAGGCCAAACAAGATGCCGAGCGGGCAACCGAGGCCAAAAGCCGATTTATTGCTAACTTAAGCCATGAAATACGCACGCCACTGCATGCTGTGACAGGCCTTATTGATATGGTAACTCAGCAAGGCTTAACAGCGCAGCAGCAACAGCATGCAGTTCAAGCAAAAAATGCTGCGCAAAGTTTATTAACCATGCTTAATCGAATGCTTGATTTTGCGCGAATCGAAAATAACCAAGTGCAATTAGATTTAGTTGATTTTGCTGTAGTTGCACTTGTTGACAGCTGCGAGAGTGTATTAATAGGGCTCTGCCAGCAAAAAGAGTTGGCTTTTAATATCGATATTGATCCGCTAATTGCTCCGCAGTTAGTCGGCGATTACATTCGCTTACAGCAAGTGCTCGGTAATTTACTAACCAATGCCGTGAAATTTACTGAACATGGCAGTATCACTTTGAAAATAACAGCCGTTGAATTGACGCCAACACAACAAACCCTGTGTTTTAAAGTGATCGACACCGGGATCGGTATTGATAAAGCTGATCAGAGTCGATTATTTGACGCATTTACGCAAGGCGACGAATCACTCACTCGTACCCACCAAGGCGTTGGTTTAGGGCTTGCTATAGTCAAACACGAAGTGGCATTAATGGGAGCTGAAATTAAAGTTGTCAGCAATAAAGGCCAAGGCAGTGAGTTTTTCTTTACTATAACCTTTAATGTTGCCGCTCAAATCGATCCTATCGTCTGGCACAATACTTTAGTGATTCATTCTGAGCGGGGAATTAATTTACCTACCGCATTAGCGCCATTAAAACAGCTAGAATTTTCTGAGTTAGCTGAATTAACAGACCACGCTGTATTAGCAGATTATCAGCGGATCATCATTAATGACGTTGATCTACCGAGAGTAATAACGCGAGACAATATAAAAACAGCATTGATGAGTAATAACACGCAGCTTTATGTTGTTAAAAATGCTCCAAATACTCCGCTGCCTACTCTTAAAAGTATGCAAATGTGCAGCGTGAAAAGTTCTGCATTAGTACAACGAATACAGCAAGTTGAGCCGATATCTAAACGCCCTGATGTAAATCTGACAACGGCAGAGAGTAAACTCAACGTTGCGGGCTTACTAGTGTTAGTTATTGATGATAATCAGCTTAATTTAGATATTATTAGTAATATTTTAAGTCAAGCACATATTAATGTAATGACAGCAACTTCGGCGATGGCAGGGATAGATTTGGTTGCACAAGTCATGCCTGATCTGATCTTAATGGATATTCAAATGCCAGAAGTCGATGGGTTACAAGCAACCGCTTTATTGCGACAAAGTTATGAACAACAGCAATTACCTATTTTTGCGCTAACTGCGCATTGTGAAGCAGCTGACGAGCAACGCTCACTTGCCGTAGGTATGAATAAACATTTAACAAAACCAGTGGTTGCAGCAACGTTATTAGCGGCGATCAATGAACTACAAATTACCGGCGCTGTTTTTTATAATCATTCTTTTGCATTAGAACAATTCTCGGGTAATAATGATTTATTGCAGATTATGTTGGATAAACTTGCTAAGTTGTGTGTAAGTCATCTGCAGCAATTAAAAGTACCGATGCAAGCAAAAGCTTTGGAACGGTTAGTGCATAGTATTAAAGGTGTGTCAGGAAATCTTGGCTTTAATCGCCTAAGTGCTACCGCTCAGCAATTAGAAAGTAGACTACGCAAGACACCAGACGTAGGGCAAATATCCCTGAGTCAGTTAGAGTTCGAACTAGCACAAGTAAATAGATATATTCAAATACAAGGCTCAGTAAATGTTGAAGAAAGCCAAAATACTGATCGTTGATGATGACCCATTAAATCGATTGGTGTTGGAAAAAACATTAGCGAATGATCACGAAATATTTTTAGTTGAAAGTGGTGAAAAAGCCCTGACATTTGTTAAATCAACTGCGGTTGACTTAATTATACTCGATATTGTAATGCCTGGCATTAATGGCTATGAGGTATTAATTCAGTTAAAAGAAAATTCAACTACGCACGCTATTCCAGTTATCTTTATTTCAGCTAATACAAGCCATGATGATGAAGCAAAAGGGTTTGAATTAGGCGCAATGGACTATATTGCTAAGCCATTTAGTCCCGCAATAGTACGTGCACGAGTGCGAAATCAATTATTGATTAAGCAAAAAAATGATTTGTTAGAAATGCTCGCCTCCATTGATGGGCTGACAGAAATACCTAATCGGCGTTATTTAGATGAAAGCTTATCGCGAGAATGGCGTCGCAGCCGTCGAGCTGGTACACCGTTATCGGTGCTATTAATAGATATAGACCATTTTAAGCGTTATAACGATTGTTACGGTCACCGTGCCGGGGATGACTGCCTTAAACGTGTTGCACATGCATTAGTTGCAGCGTGTGAGCGTGGCACTGACTTTGTTGCGCGCTACGGTGGAGAAGAATTTGCCGCAGTGTTACCCGATACCAACCAACACGAGGCATTAAAATTTGCTAATAAACTCAGAGATGCTGTTAATACGCTAGCTATCCCGCATAAAGCATCACTCAATGCCGCTCATATTACGATAAGTATTGGGGTTGCTACAACTGAGTTTGGTCAAGTTTATTCTGAGCATATATTACTTGAAGAAGCCGATTTAGGTTTATATCAAGCTAAAGATAGTGGCCGCGATAAAATTATCGCTCGAGTTATTGACGCAAGTTAGTAAAGTCAGTTATTACAGCAAATAAAGAGTGAATATGCTCCACTCTTTACTGCTTTAGTTTTGTGTCTAAATGGCGCTAAGTGAATTATAAATACTATCACCCACACCAATCAGTTTCTCGTTTTTAAAGACCAGTGGAGTACATTCATCTTTTGTCATTTTTCCGTCAGAGTGAATACTGTGGGTGGCATAAAATAGTACTTGGTATACATCACCGTCTTTTTTTAATAATTCTGTAAAGTCGGGAGTTTTTAATTTATTTAATACATTTTGATAGCTGGTATCTAAAGTGAGCCCTGAGATGCTTTCACGATTAAATTGATGATGTTCTTCCCAGCTTGAACTATTACCAGCCCAGTGTGTTTGTGCTTCACCATCGGATACTGCAATTACACAACCAGTAAGAAGAGGGGCTGCAAGCGCGGCAATTAAAAGTACTTTTTTCATTATTTTATCCTGGATACTAAATATTGATTTTAATTTATCTATTAGCTAGCAAAGAACTAGCCAATATTTTATGTTATTTAAAATCAATGAATTAGATTTTTTTGTAAGGTGGTGCATTATATTTAACCACCTTTTATAGCGTGACTAACTAAAAGTTAGTTGATTAGACCAGTCTATTTAAACTTTCACCTTGGCTAAATGCGCTAATATTTAAGCTGACTTGCTTTACTAAGCGAATGATTGACTCTTCACTGGCCCATGCAATATGTGGAGTCAGTATTAAATTATCACCACGATAAGCGGCCAATGGATTATCCTTCGCAGCTGGTTCTTTACTTAATACGTCAAATCCCGCTCCTGCAATTTGGTTATTGCTCAGTGCGTTGGCTAAATCAGCTTCATTAACGATACCACCGCGCGCGGTGTTAATTAAAATGGCATTGGGTTTCATCATAGCAAGTTCAGCAGCACCAATCAGATCACGACTTTCATCGGTTAAAGGGCAGTGTACACTAATAATATCAGCTGTTTTTATTGCTTGGTAAAATTCTGTTCGGCCCTCTCTAGTTACTTGGTTTTTACGCTCACTGATAACTACATTGGCACCAAAAGCACGTGCAACATCCGCAACAGCTTTACCAAGCGAACCATAACCGATAATTGCCAGAGTTTTACCTCCTATATCATTAAAACGGTAATCAAGGCGGCAGAACATCTCGCTTTGTTGCCATAACCCTTGTTGGCAATCAGCAATGTAGCGGTGAGTATTACCCAGTAAATTTGTGATCAGTGCAAAGGTATGTTGTACAACCGAAGGTGTTGAATACCCGGCCACATTGGTAACGGCAATGCCAAACTCTTTAGCGGCGACTAAATCAACATTGTTAGTGCCAGTTGCGGCTACACATATGAGCTTTAATTCAGGGAGTTTTGCCAGTGTTTCGCGATTAAGTACCACTTTATTGGTGATCAAGACATCAGCGCCTGCACTATGCGCTAATACTTGTGCTGGACTGGTTAGTGAATAACTAGTGAAGTTGCCAAGTTTTTGAAAAGGTTCAAGGGATGTGCCTGCAAGCGTAGCAGTATCGAGAAGAGTAATATTCATGAGCTTTCCTTCATAATAAAAATTTATAAATGCTGGACCTTGGTGTGTACTCTAAGGTTTATACTCAGCATCAGTTGATAATATGTTAATTGGAGACGGTGATGAAAATAGGCGAATTTGCCAGTCAATTAGGTGTCTCTACAGATACCCTAAGGTACTATGAAAAGCATGCTTTGTTAACGCCTTCAGCGCGAACGCAAGCAGGTTATCGAGATTATAGCCAAACCGATCTTAAGCAAATGATGTTTATTTTGCGCGCTAAAAATGTTGGCTTTAGCTTGGCTGAGATCAAAGAACTATTACAAATTAAATTTAAAAAACATCAGCATTCTTGCCATGAAGTTAAAAACTTAACAATACAAAAGCGTGACTTAGTCGCAGAGCGTATTGCTGAATTAACACGTTTTCATCAATCATTATCCGTGTTAGCTGATAAGTGCTGCGGAGGCAAAGAGCCCGCAGATAACTGTTCGATATTAACCACTTTGGAGGACATTGATGGACTTAATCAATAATTTTTGGCAGTTATTTTTATTATCTGCACCTTGGTTAATGCTCGGTTTATTAATAGCTGGGTTATTAAATGTGTACTTACCGGCTGATTTCTTAAATAAACACTTGGGAAAAGAAGGTTTTTGGACGACTGTTAAAGCTGCTTTAATTGGCGCACCAATGCCATTATGTTCGTGCGGTGTAATACCTGCTGCAATTGGTTTAAGACGTGCAGGCGCTTCAAAAAGTGCTACCACTGCGTTTTTAGTATCGACGCCAGAAACAGGGGTTGATTCGGTGTCGGTATCGTATGTGTTACTAGGTCCTTTTATGGCTATAATTCGTCCAATAGCGGCGATTTGCAGTGCTATTGTCGCTGGTGTCTTAGTGGGGCGTGATGCTGAAAAAACGCAAACTACAGATCACACCAGTGAAGTTAATAATGAGCAAAAGCGAGCAACGACAATAAGTTGTTGCTCAACGAAATCAGCAGTGGTCGAAGAGAAGGTTAGTTGCTGTTCAACGAAACCAGCAGCGGTCGAAGAGAAGGTTAGTTGTTGTTCAACGAAACCAGCAGCGGTTGAAGAGAAGATAAGTTGTTGCTCAACGAAATCAGCAGTGGTCGAAGAGAAGGTTAGTTGCTGTTCAACGAAACCAGCAGCGGTTGAAGAGAAGGCAAGTTGTTGCGATACATCAAGTGCAGCACCAGCCAGCCAATGGCAAAAGATGAAACAGGCAGTGAGTTTTAGCTGTAACAAATTGCTATCAGACACTATGAAGTGGTTAATGATTGGTTTGTTCTTTGCAGCCTTAGTGCAAACTTATGTACCAGAATCATTTTTAACCCAATGGGGCAGTGGTATTTTGGCTATGCTGGTGGTGATCGTGATTAGTATTCCCATGTATATTTGTGCGACCGCATCAACGCCGATTGCAGCTGGTTTGTTATTAAGTGGCGTAGCACCTGGCGCTGTTTTAGTCTTTATGTTGGCAGGTCCTGCCACTAATGTCGCGACGCTTGGCGTGGTTGCCAATGAGCTTGGTAAGCGTGCAGTGGTTGCTTATTTAGTTGGTGTAATAGGTGTCGCTTTGATATTTGGTTTTTTAACCGATTATTTAGTGGCTGAATTTGGCTTTGTTGTTACACCATTATTAGGTGATGAACATCAAGTGCTACCACATTGGTTAACCCTTCTCTGTGGTACTATTTTAGCACTGTTAATGGCGCGTTTAGTTCTTAAAGGAGCGTTTAGTAAATACCGCAGCACTGGTAAGAGCATTGCATAATTGAATGTTATTAAAAAGATTTTTAGCTGTTATAAAATATAAACAATGGACCAAATTAATGACTTAGTTCGCATTTTAGGTTGTCTGAGTTATAATCGCCTATAGAATATAAACGGTGCGCACGAGCGCACCGTTTTTTTAACTTTAAAGATGCAGTAATGAGTGAACCAGTGGACAAGTACGCAGATATAAGACCTTACAATGATGATGAAGTAGCCGCTTCGGTTGCACGCTTGATTGATGATAATGCGTTTATTGATGTAGTTGCAAAATATAACTTACCGCGTTTTTTATCAGCTGTACCCTTTTTATCTAGAACATTGGTAAAGTATCAGTTACGTAAAAAGTGGGGCGCTATCAACAGTGTTGAGCAAGTTCAACAAATCGTTGCTAAGTATTTAGCACAGCTGGTAAAACGCACCACAACTGAGGTGACCTTTTCTGGTTTGGATCAACTCGATCCAAAGCAAGCGTATTTGTTTATCTCAAATCATCGCGATATCGTACTTGATCCTGCTTTAATTAATTGGGGCTTATTCAGTCACAAAATGAAGACAGTCCGTATCGCCATCGGTGATAACTTACTGCAAATCCCTTATATCACCGAACTGATGCGTTTAAATAAAAGCTTTATTGTTAAGCGCTCAGTTAAAGCGCCAAAAGAAATGCTTAGAGCACTATCGCAGCTTTCAGCTTATATTTACGATTCGCTTGCTGGTGGTGATTCAATTTGGATTGCACAAAAAGAAGGCCGCGCTAAAGATGGCTTTGATCAAACAGATCCTGCGCTACTTAAAATGTTGCAGCTTAATGGTCGTAAGCAAAAGAAAGAGTTTGCTGAGTATGTACGTGAGCTAAAAATTGTACCAGTATCAATTTCATATCAATATGAACCTTGTGCAACAGCCAAAGCCAGAGAGCTTTATCATAAGCAGCATCATGGTAAATATGTAAAGTCAGCGGGTGAAGATATTGCCAGTATTGTTGAAGGTTTTAGTACCGCCAAAGGGCATGTTCATTTAGCATTTGGGCAACCAATTGAAGACGGGTGTGAATCACCAGAGCAGCTGGCAAAAACCATCGATGAGCAAATTATTGATTCGTTCTTTTTACACCCAGGAAATTATATCGCTGGTGGCTGTAAACAGGCGGTGATTAATAAAGCCGATGCTCAGGCATTTGAGATGCGTATGGCGCGTGTGCCAGATGAATTAAAACCTCTGGTGTTAGCTATGTACGCTAAGCCATTTCATCGTAAGGTTGAGTTTAATAGTAGCGAAAGCGGCCAATAACTAATGTAAAACATCTTCAAAAAAACCGTAATTAAGTTACGGTTTTTTTTCGTTTAAAAAACGGGCTATACTAAAGTTGTGTTTATTGGCCGATGTTTGTTATGCAACAAATTGAAATTTTTGAAATTCCAAGTCCTTGCAAAGGCATTTGCGAGGTAAATAACCGAGGCTATTGCAAAGGCTGCTATCGAAGTCGGGAGGAGCGCTTTGGTTGGAATTCATTTTCAAACGTAGAAAAAAAGCAAGTTATTAGTTTGTGTCAACAGCGTTATAAACGTTACTTGCAAAAGCGCCAAGCACTTATCGCTAAGTCAGCACCATCGGAGCAGGGGGATTTTGGTTTTTAATCAAGATTATGTTTAGCCCTGAGTAAACGAACTGTGCCATTTTCATTGAGTTTATGCAGTTCTTTTTCAAGCTTAGGAATTAATGCGCTATGGCGTGAATGCAAAAAGTGATAGCTTTTTATTGGTGCCAGTATTTCAGTTTGAAATTGCTTAACATTAAACTGAGGGTGTTTAGTAGACAATAAAAAGTCGAGTAAAATCACACCTTGTACTTTACCTTGAGTGAGTAAATTAAGTTGAGCAGTGACGCTTTTCACCTTAATAATGTCACCAATAAAAGGGTGTTCGTTAAGGTAACTCTGCGCTGCAGGATAACCAACTTGAATGGCGATATTGTCTAGCTGCTCAAATGTACATTGTTGGCAGTTTTTTAATAGCACAAGGTTAAACTCAAATAGCGCAAAGTTAACCGGATGCAAGTTTTGATATTGTTGACTGATACTGGCCACTCGCCCTAATTGGCCATCAAGCGTGCCATTGTTCGCTGCAGATAAAGCGCTTTGGTGATTAAAGTCAATAATATGTACATCATAGCCAAGTTCCTTATATGCAAGGGTCATCAGCTCAATCACATAGCGAGCCTGTGGGGTATCGGCTGGGCGATTAAACAGCATATGTTGCGTGTTCGCTATAGTGCTCAGTGGCGTTAGTGAATAACAGAGCAATATGAGATAAAAAAAGCACTTAATCACAGCGTTTCCATATTAGGACTAAAAACGCCACCAATCTACGTTTAAAAGCTAAAAAGCGCAAGTTTAGCCGTGACTCTTTTAGGCAAATGTTTGTTATACTCTGGGCATTAATATGATTAGTAATAACTGGTAATTTATGTCGTTTAACTTATGCTTACTACCTCGTGAACAAAAATATCAAATTCAATTGGATTACGAGGCATCGTTTTGGGCTTATCAAATAAAGCGTGGTAAGAGTACTCGTGAGCAAATATACAATACAATTCATAGTCGGCCAGTGGCAGAGCAGATGTTTTTGAAGCAGCAATTTGAACAATATTTAGCGACGATGCAAAGTTAATGACGGCATTGCGTTTTGAATGCCTAGAGCCAATTAAAACCCCTTTAGTGAATAAGTTTTACGATCAATATAAAGCCCGAGGTCGGGCAACCAGACAAGATCAAGTGTGGGTTGTTTATAATGACTTAGTTATTGTCGCGGCATGCAGAATTCAAAATCGCAGTGATTATTTGTTTTTGTCTACCTTGCTGGTTGCACCTGCTTGGCGCGGTCAAGGAATTGCAAAAAAACTACTAATTCATACCTTGTCTAATCAAAATTCACTCGTTTATACATTTGCTTATAACTATTTAGCTGATTTTTATCAATCAATTGGCTTTAACTTTGTGTTAACATTGCCACCACCTTTAGATACACTCTTTACTGTCTATCAGCAACGAAATATCGTAGCTATGCAGTGCTAGTAAAAATAATTTGTTAAAACAACCACGTGGAAATTTAGATGGGTCAATGGTTTAAGGCTAGTGTGTTCTTTTTGTTAGCCGCCTTTGTTGTTGCTAGCCAAGCTACTATGGCGCAGGTAAAACGCTTATCGCCAAGTGAAGGTTTATCACAAAGCTATGTCAATACCATGTTGATAGATAAAAGCGGCTATCTTTGGTTGGCGACTGAAGGAGGCTTAAATCGTTACGATGGCTATCAGGTAGTACATATTGCAGGGCCAAACGGGGAATTAGATGAAGCAATTATTGACCTTATATATCAAGACCCGGATGGTTATATTTGGATTGCATCGTTAGTTGCAGGGCTGTTTCGCTATGATCCAAGTACCGATAGTTATCAACAATTTTTATCAAAACCCACCAGTGAAGAACAAGTCTTAAGTCAGTCTGTATTTAGTATGGTTGCCACCGATAATAAGTCATTATGGATTGGCCGTGGTTGGGACTTTGCTCGCCTTGATTTAGCGACGGGCCAAATTGAGACTATTTTTGAATTACCAGAGCGCACTCGTAATACCGTGATCCGCGATTTATTACATTACAAAGGTTATATCTTCATTGCCGCCAGTACTGGCGCATATGTCTATCATATAGCAACTGGGCAATACCGAAAATTAGAGCATTTAAGCACCGAGCCAGACCATGTGTATCAAAATTATATAAAGTCGTTTGCAATAGGCGAAAATGAGCAACTGTTAGTGGGGGCCGTACGTGGTTTATATCAAGTTGATATTAGTGATTTACCGAGTATGTTTGAGCGCCCAGATGTGCCTTTTAAAAATAAAACCATATTGAACGATCTTAATATTTGGAAAATAATAAATGACCATGGGGTGCTTGATTTAGGCACCGATAAAGGTTTATTTAGTCTCGATTTGAATAGCGGTGAGCTGACTAAAAATAATAGAGTAAAAGAAAGTAAATACTCACTGGCAGATCCAAGTGTTATCGATATTGTCAAAGATAGTAACGGCGCTATGTGGACAGCTACTAAAAGTGATGGGGCATTTTATTTACCTTATGATAATTATCATTTTGAAAATGTTAATGCCAGCATGCTCTCCGGTGATGGTTTATCGCACCCTTCTATTTGGGGCATAACCGAGTATGAAGATAAACTCTGGCTAGCAACTCATAATGGTTTAACTGCGGTTGATTTAAAAACTAATCAAGGGCAAGTGTTTTTAAAAGATTATCAAGCTGATTTGTTTACCACTGAATTTAATATCTACGCTATTTCTCCTTATAAAGATAAATTGTGGCTGCGTACTAATCGCGGGATTTTTAGTTTTGATCCGCATAGCTATGAAATTTTTCCTGCAACAACAGCCGACCCAAGCCAGCAACACCTGATCACAGGGTGGATACATGGCTCAGTATTGATGCCAAATGGTGAATTATTTTATGTTCATTCTGATCATGGCATGTTTGTTTATAATATCGACAGCCAAAAGATCACTCCTTTAGGTGGTGAATTTGAAAAGTTTGAACCGTTTTTAGCTTATGGTTTCTTACCGCCTTTATCTACCAAACCTGACTCCCCGTTATTTTATAATGCAGGGGTGCTTTATCAGGTTGATCCAAACTCATTTGCTTTAACAAAAATCTATACCGTGCCACAGCAACACGAAAATGTAGCCGTTAATGTAATGTCTTATATTGTTGATAATAATAATGTGCTGTGGATCACGTTATCGAATTTTGGCTTAATTGGTCTTGATGCATCGAATTACAAGCTGTTGTATACCATAGATTTAGATAAAAATAAGCTCGGCACCTTATTGTACGATATGGTGTTAGATGATGCTGGAATGATCTGGATGAGTAGTCATAAAGGGATCTGGCGATTAAATCCAGAAAACAAACATTTTCAGCAATTTACGACATCAGAAGGACTGGTCTCTACCGAGTTTAATAGTGGTGCATTTACGCGTTTAAAAACCGGCCAAATAGTCTATGGTACGTTAAAGGGATTTAGCTATTTTTACCCAAATGATAATCAACCTAGGCATGGTTTAATTGATCATGTAAATATAACCAGCATTGATTTGATGTCTCGTGAATTATCTACGGATCTTAAGCAACCAATAAAAACAATCACCTTAGAGCACGACGATATAGGTCTTGAAGTGGCTTTTTCGGCAATGGCATTTAACTACCAAGAACGTATTATTTATGAGTATCAACTCTCTGATGGGCAAAAGTCTTATACCCGTAATAATAACCGAGTGCTATTTCCAAAACTTAACCCCGGCAAATACCAACTAAAAATTTGGGCTAAAGATCCGCTTACTGGCGACTACACACAACCGGCAGTATTGGACATTGTGGTAAAATACCCGCTATGGCGCGCGCCTCAGTTTATAGTGCTTTACGCACTGGTGTTTTTTGGATTAGTTGCGGCTTGGATTATGCGTCGTAATCGAATTCAGCAATTATTATTAGCAGCCCATAGAGAAAGCCAAGAAAGTGAAGCGCGCTTAAAGTTAGCATTAGAGGGCAGTCGTTCAGGGGTTTGGGATTGGCAATCTTCAAGTCCAATCATTTATCAACCACGACTTAAAAATGAGCTGGGTTATGATGTTGAATCGGTTAATTTGGATGATTATTTAGCAAAAATACATCCTAAAGATAAACAACATTTTCGTATCGAATGGTTAGAATTTTTATCCACCGAGAAAGGCTATTTTAACTGCACCTATCGTTTACGCCATAAATTAGGCTATTGGCGCTGGTATAAAGACTTTGGCAAAGTGGTTGCTTGGCAAGGAAGTACACCCGAGAAAGTGGCCGGCACTTATACTAATATGACTCGTGAATTAGTGTTTGAAGAACATGCCCGTTTATTTGGCGCAGCATTTGAGCAAACCCGCGATTGGGTCTTTATTCTGGATAAAAGTTTACGTATTTTAGCTACCAACAAAGCACTGCAGAGCGCATTTAACTTTCCTGTTGATTATCGTTCTAGCTGCTCATTACACTTAGGGTTAAGTCGTGTTGTAAGGGTTAACTATTTACGTGTAATGAAGGAATTGCAAGCTGGTGAACATTTTTCTGCAGAAGATACCGTTTACTTAGCTAATGGTGAATCTCGCCATGTATTAATTAAAGTCAGTGCTGTGGCAGATACTGAACAACGCTTAGAAAGCTATGTGGTCATCCTCACTGATATTAATGCGCAAAAGTTAGCTGAAAATGAATTGTTTTTATTAGCAAATTACGACAGTTTAACGGGGTTACCAAATCGTACTTTATTTAATGACCGAGTTGAACACGCACTTGAACAGGCAAAAGGCCAAAATTCAAAAGTAGCGTTACTCAATATTAATATCAAACGTTTTAAGTATTTTAATGACTCGCTAGGGCATGAAGCTGCCGATGAGATAATAAAGGCGGTGGCACTGCGGATCAAATCGCGTGTACAGGCCAAAGATAGTGTAGCCCGTTTTAGCGGTGATGAATTTATGTTGTTAGTCGAGGGCATTCAACAAATCGAAGAGGTTGTTTTACTGTGCGTTAAGTTGATGGCCAGCTTGAATGACAACATCATTATTAACAACCAAGCGATTAGTGTCAGTTTAAGTATTGGCGTGGCGATTTCGCCTGATGATGCACTCAGTGCTAAAAGTTTAATTAAAGCGGCTGATATTGCACTGTATCATTCGAAAAAGAGCTTGGAAGGTTGCTATCAATTTTATAAACAAGAAATGAATCAGCATGTACAACGCTCTCTGCATTTAGAATCACAATTAACTCAAGCCTACCAAAATCATGCGTTTTGTAATCATTACCAAGTGATTGTTAATGCTAAAACTCATCAGGCCGAAGGGCTGGAAGTATTGCTGCGTTGGCCAGAAAATAACAGCTATGAAACGCAAGAGTTTGCGCTTGCTGCTGAGAGTATCGGTTTGATCACAAAAATTATGTTGCAAACCTTAGCTAGAGCGTTGATTGAACTTAAACAGTGGCAGTTACAAAAGCCTGACTTGTATGTATCTATTAACCTGTCTGCACTGGATTTTGAGTATAAAAATTTAGTTGATGAAATTCGCAGTGCGCTAATTAATGCTGATGTATCAGCCAGCTCTGTGGTGTTTGAAATTACAGAATCAGTGCTGATGCATGATTCACCGCAAGCGTTAAATAGCATGTCAAAGTTGAAGCAACTAGGTTGTCGCTTATATATGGATGACTTTGGTACAGGTTATGCTTCACTCACTTATTTAAAGCGCTTTCCGATCGATGTACTGAAAATTGATCGCAGTTTTGTAACTGATATTGGTATAGATAGTGACGATGAAGCGATTATTCAGTCAACGCTTGCATTGGCGAAAAGCTTAGGTAAAGAATGCGTCGCAGAAGGCGTTGAAACTAAGCAGCAGCTTACCTTTTTGCGCAACTTAGGCTGTAATTTATTTCAGGGCTATTTATTCAGTAAACCAATCCCAGGTGATGATGTAAGCGCATTATTAAATAAAGACTGGCAGTCGTTGTTGAATGAAGACTAATGCTAGCTAGAGTTTTATTAAATGGTGAAAATATCAGTGCCGAGTTTATAAATGGTTACTTTTTTGAATTTTTAAGCTTAACTTGTTTTAGCAAAAAAATAACTATTATGAATCAAGGAAGTTATGAAGCCTGAGAAGCCTACTATTATGGATATGTCCGAATTTAAGCCATCAGCGAGATGTCCTAATTGTAATTTGATTATGTACTTAGGAAACAGGTGCCCGCATTGTGATTATTTGCTCAGTCATACGGAGCAAAAAACTCAAAGAGAATTTTGGCTTAAAGTTCGAAATACTGGCTATATAAAAGGTATGGTCTTCTTTGCTTTCTTCTTTTTTATAGCTTGGGTTTTATTTGCTGAGTCATAACGTTTTTGAGACTCAACACTACAATTAAACCAATCGCGGTGTTGATGCCCTAAACAGTTGAAATTTTAACTAGAAGCTATATCTAGTCTTGGCGTTCACCGCAGTGACGACAATAAAGGTTTTTAGTGCGTGCACTAAGTTGAGACTTAATTGCTTTGTTTGCTTCTTGCTTACTTAAACCAAGCTTACAGCGCAAATTCTCTAGATGCTCCAGTTGCGCATCATCTAGTTTGCCATCTAGCTCGCCATCATGCAGACATTCATGCACCGCATCACTAAACATGATCCTACGCTTACGTAGCTGTTCAGAGAAACTCGAAGCTAATAAGCCGGTGGGTATTGCTACCATTCCCATACTCAGTAACGTGATCACGCCGCCAAAAAAACGCCCTAGCGGTGTTACTGGCACAACGTCACCATAACCTACAGTGGTCAGCGTTGCCATTGCCCACCACATTGCCGCAGGAATGGAGCCAAATTTATCCGGTTGTATATCGTGTTCAATTAAATAAATTCCGCAGGAAGCTAAAATTAGCACCACTGCCATTATAAAGAATGCGGCCAAAAGCGAACTGCTTTCATCACGAAATGATTGTAAAAGTAGCTGCATTGCTCGTGAGTAACGAGTGAGCTTAAAAACACGTAGGAGTCTGAGCACTCTTAAAAAACGTAAATCAAAGGTGATAAACATCATTAAGAGCGTGGGCAGGATTGCCATGAGATCAATTAAGGCTAAAGGAGAGAGTAAATATTTTAAACGGCGTTGAAAATTACCACAGTCTAGACTTTTGTACTCGGCACGTTCTACGCATGACCAAAGGCGAAGTAAATACTCGATGGCAAAAATACTAACCGAGACAAGCTCAAGTATTAAAAATTCATACTTATATTGCTGAGCCAAACTGACCACGGATTCAAGCACAATTGCAATCACATTAATCATTATCAGCGATATTAGAAATATATCGATGTAATGACCAGTCTTACGGTACTCCCCATTACCTTCAAAAAATAGCGCTGTGCGTTTACGTAAATTATTCAAATTAAATCCGTGTTCTTTTAAAAATAATACTGGTTTAGAGTTTAGCTTATAGCGACTATTCAAAGGCTATAAATATGGTTATGTCAGATTGTACATTGTCGTATTGAGTGTGCATATAAGCGGTAAAAACTTGTAATGTAGAATTAAAACGTGCATTACAAACTATCGGAATAAGATGTGATTATTTTTTTCTTAATACCCGAGCTCGAAATATTAGGTGTTTGTGGTGCAAACATGACATCAATATCGTACGCTTGTAATGCATCAGCGGCTTCATTCCAGCGCTCACTATTTTGCCATTGCCCGCCAACAACCACCTTATTTACTCCCCATGCTTGTATCCATTTACAAGTGCTCTGAGTCTTTACTATTGGACTTGGCACTAAGGCAACGTGATCCACGATCGCCAGTGCGCTTATAATCGCCATTCTTTCATGCTGATTAATGATCGGAAACGTATTTTTATTTTCAAAGCATAAGTCATCTGACGCAACCGCAACAAACAGTTCGCTTCCTTGTGCTTTAGCAAATTTTAAATAATTTAAATGACCAATATGAAATAAGTCAAATACACCAAGAGCCAAACAGCGCGTATTATGACTGCTTTTATTATCTGAATTTAAGCTATGTATTTGTGAGTTTAGAGTCATGTAGGCATACTTTCGGCTTTATCGGTTAATTTTTTTATTAATTCGTCGTTATTATCAAAAAAAGTAAGTTGGTTTAATATGTGTTTTAATTTCCCCCATTCACTCATTAAGCATAACTTATAAAGCCTTGAATACACAAAGCACTGTGTTAATAACGAGAATGAGCGAATATTTTTTGCGCATAAAATAGTATCAAAAAGAGGGTCGGGTGTTTGCCAATCTCCATAAAGCGCACTTAATATCAGTTCAGGTTGTGCTAGATGCCATACGTTGCCAAAGGGAGTTGTTTTTTCTACTAAATTTAAGGTTGGATATTGTGTAATTCTATTCCACTCAAAGGGAATATCACTCATCCAAAGCCCACAAATAGTTTGTTGGTTGGCGGTATCAACACCAAAGCCACAAATGTCCAAGGTCACTCCATCTGGGTGAGCAAAGCATCGTGGGTTAATTAAGTCATAAGAGCGCATATGTTCATGCCAGCCTTGGCTTTTTAAAAGTGTAATAGCCTGCTCCATTTGCCCCCAATCAACTCCAATATCAATATCTTTATCAAAAGGGAGAATTGCACCTTCGCGTATGATGCCCAATAAGCTACCTGCTGTGGCAAAGGATTTAATGTTTTCTTGGCGTAAAAGGGCAAGGGTTTTCCATAGCAAGGCCTCATGTATTTTGGTATCGAATTCAACTTTTGGTTGTTGTTTGTAGCTATGGATGGGTGGAGTGTCTAAAAACATCTCTAATGCATGGCGATATTGTGCAACCGCTAAGGGAAGCTCACGTGCTTGTTGGTAGCACATACCTAAGGTATAACTAAGCTCACTTGAAGCTGGGTGTGCTGCCATGCAAGCTATTAATGGCGCTATGTGATTTTTTGCTGTGCCCTCTATCAGTGCTATTTCGGTCAAATAACGATGTGCAATCAAAGATGAGTGGTCTTTGCTCAGTACATATTTAAATTTTGCCTGCGCTAATTGGTATTGGTTTTTTTGGTATAACTCAATGCCTTTTATTAACTCTGTATGTATTATGCTCAATTGATTATTTTCCGTAGATATAAATAAAAATCACAGTTCTTTCACAATAGAACATGTTATTAATAATGTATTGTTTTTAATGCTTACAGGTAGAGTGCAGCTTGGGGCAATAATGACTCTATTAAGGTCTAAGTTGCGGCGGCAGTATAATAAAAATTGTTCAATTTCTTCCGTTTTAAGTGGGCGCGGTAATAATAATTTATCCAATAGCCCTACAAATGTAATATCAGGGAAGCTAGTGAGCAAAGCTTTTATAGATACCACATCGTGACAGTCATCAATTGATAGTAAAGAGAACCTGTTACTATCTAGGTAATCAAAATAAATGGAAGAACTGCAATGATAGTGAAGAAGGTGGTTCTGATGTGTTAACTGCGCTATGCATTGTTCATCATAAGGCGCTACAAGTGTTTTAAATTGCTGATAACTGCAAAATGCACCACAAGCATGAAAGCTGCAGTAGTAAATTCTAACATTTTTAATTAATAGTAAAGCTTCAATATATTGTGCTGTTATATCACTTAATAAAGATAACATCTTTTTGTAAGGTGCGCGCTCTAACTCGGCTGCAGTTAATGTACCCGCAAGCATTGAATTTAAATGATAAAGCGGAGAGTAAACCGTTGCAAAACACAGTTTATTCTCATTGCTAAAGTGCTCGCTAACACGTTTATGTGCTTCAATATTTATGAGTAGTTGCGGACAATCGTTTAATTCTTTAGGGCTTTTTTTATCATCTAACAAAGCTGATAAACTATGGGGGTAGCTGTTTTTTTCAACTGTTCCTAATGGGTTATGTTTGAAGTGCCGTTTAATGCCAAATGCGCTACATACACTATTACTATTACAGCTCAGTTTTATAAAGCAATGATCATGAATATCTTGGTATCTAATAACTGACTTTGCTAGTAAGTCAGCATTTAAGTCGATATTAGGCCAGTGTTTCCAGCTCGTTACTTTCAACTATAGTCCCTTATAACTTCAGTACCATGTTTATACTGCCTTCTTCAAAGTCGCGGCTGATCTTAAAGCCTAGTTTTCGGGCTAATTCAATCATTCCGGTATTTTCCGGCAGGGTGATACCCTCAATAAATTGTACGCCTTGGCTTTGACAATACTCAATAGCGGCGCGCATTAATAAGCCACCTAAGCCAAGGCCTTGGCAGTTTGAGCGTACTACTATAGCAAATTCGGCATGCACTTTATCTGGGTCCATTAACACCCGAGAGACGCCAAGCGTGGCGTTGTCTTGAGTGATAATAAACGCCATTTCACGATCGTAGTCAATTTGCGTCATTTTAGCGAGTTGATCGTGGTTAAATTGCGGCAGCTCACCAAAAAAGCGCTTGTAGCGATCTTCTTTGCTGAGAGATTGATCAAACTCTTGGTGCGCCTGTTCATCTTCTGGCTTTATTGGTCTGAGTGTCGCAAGGGTATTATTTTTAAGCGTCACTTGTTTAACCAGCTCAATTGGGTAAGGGCGAATAGATAAGCGTTTACGATGTGATTGTACTTGGTAGTGACTCAGGGTCATGGTGGCATCAAGCACCAAAAACTGGCCATTACTGGCTAAAATAGGATTTAACTCAAGCGAAGTTATATCGGGTTGATCAATTACCAGTTGTGAAATTCGCGTAAGCAATGCACACAGGCGATACTTATCAACTTTCTCAGGCAAAATGCGATCTTTAAGCACGCCTTTATCATGCGCCGCAGCAATTAAATATTTTGCTAAGTTCATATTCAAAGGTGGTAAAGCAACCGCTGCTTGAGCAAACTCTAGACCTGTGCCGGCTTCTCCTAGAAGTATTACAGGACCAAAATTAGACTCAGTTTTTACGGCAATGCGTAGTTCATTGGCCCCCGCTCTGGGAGCCATTTTTTGTAGCGAAAAACCTTCAATAATCGCATCAGGGTAGGTGTTTCTTATTCTTAATAACATTGCAAAAGCGGTTTGCTCAACTTCTTGTGCGTCATTGAGATTAAGTACTACACCACCGACTTCTGATTTAGATGGAATGCTAGGGCTGATCAGTTTCAGTGCCACAGGAAAGCCTAGCTCTATGGCTTGCTCTTTTGCTTCTGTCGGCGTGTATGCGACCTCGGTTTGAATACATTCAACGCCATAGTGAGCGAGTATTTGGCTGGCTTGATGGGTGGATAGATAGCTTTGCTGCTCTGCTAAAAACTCATTCACGAGCGCTTTTGCTGCGTGTTTATTGATTTTAGCGTCATCTGTGTTTGACTCTGGAGTTTGGGTTAAATGTTTTTGATTACGGCGATAACTTACTAAGTGCATAAAGGCACGAACTGCGCCCTCTGGGGTGCGATAAGTAGGAATGCCGTAGTTGCTACATACACGACGGGCGGCATAGGCGGCATCTTCGCCCATAAAATTTGTGATCACATAAGGACGCGCCATTTTCGGTAGTTTATTCAACGTTTCAGCGATAATTAATGCATAGTCTTCACTTGGCGCAAGGGCCGATGGCGTGTGAATGATCAGTAGATTTTTTACTTCCTTAGCATGCAATAAAATTTCCAGTGCTTGTTGGTAGCGTGCCGGAACTGAGTCACCAAAAATGTCCACCGGATTAGAGGTCATATCCGATTGTGGGATCACTTTATTGAGCGCCGCACGGGTTTCTTCACTTAATTGTGTCAGCTTACCAGAACTTTGTAATAAGCTATCAACGGCCATTACGCCGGGGCCGCCGCCATTGGTTAAAATGGTGAGTTGTTCCACCTTTAATAATTTAGGATGCATGGCCAGTGTTTGTGTAGCAGCAAACAGTTCAGTTAAATCATTTACCCGTAACATACCCGCGCGTTGGAAGAGGGCGTCATACACCGCATCTGAACTTTGCTTGCCGCCAGTGTGAATTTCGGCAGCAAGTGCTCCAGCCGCTGTTTTACCGGTTTTAATGGCGATCACCGGTTTACTAAACGCAGCGGCACGAGCAGCTGAAATAAAGCTGCGGATATTCTCAATGTTATCGATGTACAGCAAAATAGCCTTCGTTTTTGCATCGCGACCTAAAAAGTCGAGTAGTTCAGCAAAGTCGATATCTAAACAATCTCCCACAGAGACAAAGTATGAAAAGCCAATTTCTTTATGTTTTGCCCAATCTAAAATAGTGGAGCACACAGCTGCGGACTGTGAAATAAACGCTAATTTACCAGGGCTTGCGATAGTGTGAGAAAAACTCGCATTGAGGCCAATATGAGGGATCAACAAACCCAAACAATTAGGGCCAAGTAACGATACTTTGGCTTGTTTAGCGGCTTCTTGCAGTGCTGTTTTTTGTTCATGATTGAGTCCGGCTGCGATCACAATCGCATTTTTACAGCCAAACTCTCCAAGCTCTGTAATGATATTAAGTAGAGTGTGTTTGTTCGTACAAATAACTGCAAGGTCCGGTATTTTCGGTAGCGCCGCAATAGACGGGTAGGCCAACACGCCATGTACGGCGCTATTAGTCGGGCTTACTGGCATGATAGGGCCGTTAAATCCACCTTGTAATAAGTTGCGCATTACTACAAATCCTGCTCGGGAAACGTTATTCGATGCACCAATCACGGCAACCGAAGTCGGATTGAAAAACTGACTAATGCGTTTTACACTCATGGTCTTTCCTTGCGGGTTATTTGTTTTTTAGCACGACGATGCAATAGAATCTTTTTGCTAACGACGCTCGCATCTTGAGGTGGTTTGGGTATATGCTCAATGTAACCTGTTTAAGTTGATTTTTCGAGCATCAAACCAACTTAACATTGATAATTATCAAAGGAACCTAAATGAATAAGCCAAATGGATATTACCAGTTGCTTGGCGCAGCTGTATTGAGTGTCGCTATACTTGGCTGCGGATGGATTTTAAAATCAGCAGCGCTTGATGTAAAAAATATGGAACGCACGGTTGAGGTTAAAGGATTAGCAGAGCGTGAAGTAACTGCTGATACAGTGATCTGGCCGGTACAATTTAGTGATGCGGACAATAACCTCGAAAAGTTAGTTGAACGAGTTGAGCAGAAAAATGCCGCAGTGATCGCTTTTTTAAAACTGCATGGCTTTGATGAACAAGAGATCAGCCAAGGTAGGCAATCAATTGTTGATAAACAAGCGCGCGAATATGGCGCTGATAATCAACAGTTTCGCTATATTGCCCGCGCAAATATTACCGTGTATTCGCAGCAGCCTGATAAAGTGCAAAACGCCTTAACTAAGGTGGGCCAGCTAGCCAAACAAGGTATTGCGATTGTGCAAGATAACTATGAAACCCGCATTGAATATTTGTTCTCTGGGCTAAACGATATAAAACCAGCAATGGTGCAAGAAGCAACCGAAAAAGCTCGCGAAGTGGCATTAAAATTTGCCAAGGACTCACAGTCAAAACTAGGTAAAATTCGCACCGCAAGACAAGGGCAGTTTAGTATAATCGACCGAGATTCAAACACTCCGCAGATAAAAAAAGTGCGAGTTGTAACCAGCGTTGAATATTATTTATCTGATTAATTTTATTTATGTTGTACAAGGTAGCGCTCAACTTGTTCTGTTTTACAGCGTAAGTAAGCGCCACTGAGCAGTATTTTATAGTCACTGAGTGGCTTTTCTGGGCTTGTTTGAGATAACGTGAGTAAGGCTTTTAAGAATGCGGTAGTGTTTATATTGCCCTGATTTTGTTTAAACTCAACTTCCATTAATGCCAGCAAGGCCGAAAATTCATGCTTTGGTAAGCTGTGTTGAGCTGGGTTGTTTGCAATGTAACTAGCAACTGGGGTCAGCCCGATATCATTAACTTGCGCTAATGCTTGCAGCAAGTTTTCGTTACTTTCAAATAGCATCAGTGAACGTACATAATTAAACGGTAAATTAGCCTCACTACACTCGCTAAATAAGCGGTGCAATACATTTTGCTGCTGTTGGTTTTGTTGTGTAAAACCATGATTGAACTTGAGACCAGGGGTAAAAAAACTTAATTGTTCGGTATTATTTAGCTGACTGATGATGGCTGTTGGTAGAGAGTGTTGAGTTAATATGCGTGTGGCGATATTTTGCAGATAAGTATATTTTACACTCATGCGTTGCGCACTGCTATATAAGTGCTGTAACTGCATGGCTTGTTGTATTGCAGATAAACTGGCAAAGCTATCAACAATGGCTTGCAACTGATGCTGCTGCATCTGTTGATTTAGTTGACTGATACATGTATCCATTGTTAATCCTATACGTTACGTGTATATCAATTGCTTTATCCTAGCGTAAAGCACTTGTTGGTCAAGTGTTTATCTATCTTTCAGGCAATAAAAAAGGCCGTAGATACGGCCTTTGTATATGTTATAAAGTAAGGATGCTTAAGCTGCTAGTTTGCTTGCAACCCATTCATCAACAAAGTTTTCAAGTACGTTTAGTGGCACTGCGCCATTTTTAAGTACTACATCGTGGAATTGGCGAATATCAAACTTATCGCCTAGTTTAACCTTGGCAGCTTCACGAAGTTCTAAAATCTTCAGCATACCTACTTTGTAAGCAGTTGCTTGCGAAGGCATTACAATGTGACGTTCAACCATTTTAACGCCGTCAGACGTCGCGTTTGGCGTGTTATTTACGTAGTAATCAATACCCTGTTGGCGAGTCCACTTCATTTCGTGGATACCAGTATCAACCACTAAGCGACATGCACGCCATAGTTCCATCGATAGACGGCCAAAGTCAGAATAAGGGTCTGCATACATGCCCATTTCTTTTGGTAATAACTCTGAGTACAAGCCCCAACCTTCGATATAGGCTGTGTAGCCACCGAATTTACGGAACTTAGGCACGCCTTCAAGCTCTTGCGAAATTGCAATTTGCATGTGGTGACCTGGAATACCCTCGTGATAAGCCAGCGCTTCCATTTGATACGTTGGCATTGCTTCCATGTCGTAAAGGTTAGCGTAGTAAACACCCGGGCGTGAACCATCTGGTGCAGGCTGTTGGTAGAATGCTTTACCAGCCGCTTTTTCACGGAATGCTTCAACACGCTTAACAATCATGTCGGCTTTAGGCTTAACAATGAATAGCTCATCTAAGCGTGATTTCATGGTGTTAATAAGTGCCGTGGCTTCGTCAAGGTATTGCTGCTTACCTGCTTCAGTATTAGGTAAGTAAAATTGCTTATCGGTTTTCATAAACTGCATAAAGGCTTTTAAATCGCCTTTAAAGCCAACTTTTTCTTTGATTTGGCGCATTTCGTCATGAATACGAGATACTTCAGCTAAACCGATGGTGTGGATTTCTTTAGCCGTTAAATCAGTAGTAGTAGTGCGCGCTAATGCGTTGTTGTAAAACGCTTCGCCATCAGGAAATTTCCAAGCACCATCACGATCATCAGCACGTTTTTCAAGCTGTGCTAAATAATTAATCAACTTAGAGTAAGAAGGTTTTACAGCCGCTTTAAGGGCTTTCTCAGCATCGCTGATCAATGCGTCTTTATCAGTTTGAGCAATTTCAAGCTTAGCAACTTTACGTTTAAAGTCGGCAAGTAAGGTGGAATCATCACCTTGTTCAAATGGCGCACCGTGAATGATATTTTTGCTTGAATCAATCACATGTGGGAATACAAATTTAGGAGCGATAATGCCTTTATCAGCACGTACTTCTAAATCGGTGATCAGTTGATCAATAACCGTGGTTACGCCATTTAAACGCGAGATATAGGCTTTGGCATCGGTAACATCAGAAATCTGGTGTTGGTTGATTAAAAAGGCCGGGATCATCGAGTGAGTACCAAACATTTGGTTCACTGGGTAGTTATGATAGCGCCATTTAAAATCAGCAATGCTGTTTTCAAGGTCTTGCTTTTTAAGGTCATAACTAACTTTTGTGGTGTCATCTAGGAGTTCGCGGTTAATAGCGTTTAATACCACTAAATCATCTTTTGTTTGTTGATGATCTTTCAGTACGCGCGCTTCGCTACCGTCATCCCATTTGTCGTAGTCTTGTTTGATACCCATGTATGTTTGATAAACAGGGCTGCTCATCACATCACGGTTAAAAGTATCTTCGAAGAACGCATTCGCTTTGTCTATTTCGCTTTGTACAGGTTGTGCTTGTACAGTTGGCGTGCTTTGTTGCTCTGGTGTTTGCTGGCAACCACCTAGCAGTGCAATACTCACTGCGGCGGCGATAAAGGTTAGTTTACGCATGTTTTCCCTTTTGTTGTTAGAAACCATTGAAGGTTATTAATTATTATTAGTGTGTATTTGTTAGTAAAGTTTGGGTCGTTATTACACAAACAATTCTAGCAGGTCATTTAAAAAACGATGACCTTTTTGGCTTACCTGCCAGTGACTATCCGTTTGCTTAAGCAAACCCTTGGCAATGGCTTGTTGCAGCGCATCAGCTTGGCTTTGCAGCGGTAACTGAGTTAAGGCTGTAAAGTCACTAATTGGGCAGGCTTCAAATAACCGTAAGCGATTCATAAAGAATTCAAACGGTAAGTCGTGCTGTTCAACTGGCCACTGTTTAAATAAATAGGGCTTAGCTAAATCCATATAACCGCGAGGATGTTTTACTTTCTCTGTGCGGGTAATGATGCCTGTTTTAGCATCGGTTACCTTACCATGGGCACCACAACCAATGCCTAAATAATCGCCAAAGCGCCAATAATTTAGGTTGTGTTGACATTGGTAGCCAGGTTTTGCATAGCCGGAAATTTCATATTGCTGATAACCTGCCTCAGTAAGTAAGGCTTGGCCTTGCTCTTGAATATCCCATAAGGTGTCATCGGCCGGTAACGTTGGCGGTTTAGAGGCAAATTGGGTATTGGCCTCAATCGTTAACTGATACCACGAAATATGTGGCGGATTAAGGGCGATGACTTTTTTCAAGTCGCTCAGCGCATCAGCAACAGATTGCCCCGGTAAGCCATGCATTAAATCAAGATTAAAGCTATTTAAACCTGCTTCATGAGCTTGCTCTGCGGCATATATGGCTTCATCGGCACCGTGAATACGCCCCAACGCTTTGAGCTTGTCGTCTTGCATGCTTTGCACACCAATCGAAATACGATTAATGCCAGCTGCCACATAGTCTTTAAAGCGGCCTGTTTCAACCGTACCGGGGTTGGCTTCTAAGGTGATCTCGCAGTTTTCACTTAGGCCAATTAATGAATCCACCGCCGTTAATAAATTAACGTAGGCCTCACCGGTTAATAAGCTAGGCGTGCCACCACCGATAAAGATTGAATGAATTTTACGTCCTTGCACTAAGTGCAGATCGGTTTTTAAATCATCAATTAAATGCTGCACATATTCCTTTTCAGGGAGCTCACCTTTTTGACCGTGACTATTAAAATCACAATACGGGCACTTTTGCACACACCAAGGGACGTGCACATATAAACTTAATGGTGGTAAATTCACAGGCCGCCTTTGAGCTTAAGCTCAGACAATAAACGTTGTAACGCCTGACCACGATGGCTAACTGCATTTTTTTGCTGTTTAGTCAGTTGCGCACTGGTGCATTCAAGTTCTGGCACATAAAAAATAGGGTCGTAACCAAAACCACCTTGGCCGTTTTGGGCTAAGGTAATTTGACCTTCCCAGCTCGCACTGCAAATCAGTGGGGTAGGGTCATCAGCATGACGCATTAATACCAGCACACACCAAAAGCGCGCACTGCGGTTTGGGTTGTCAGCAAGTTCGCTTAATAATTTATCAATATTATCTTGATCGCTAGCGCCTTCTCCGGCATAGCGAGCTGAGTAAACGCCAGGGGCGCCGTTAAGGCCATCAACCTCCAATCCTGAGTCGTCAGCAATAGCTGGTAGCCCAGTTATTTTTGCAGCATGGCGAGCTTTGATAATAGCGTTTTCAACAAAGGTGGTGCCTGTTTCTGCTACTTCTGGCACATTAAAATCGCTTTGTGGCACAACGTTTATTTCAAGCGGGTTTAGCATTTGCGCCAATTCGTTGACCTTACCCGGATTGCCAGTGGCTAACACTAAAGTTTTTTTCATGAATTAATCTACGTAAAATTTTTGCTGGAACTGCAGCTTTTGAAATTGATTACCTTGTTGTATTTCAATTTCAAAGCGCAGAATTTCTTCGTTAGTAAAATCAACTTGCGCGAGGTAATAAATTGCATCGCCTTCGATGACTTCTTTGAAATCTAAGGTTTGCTTATTACCAAGTAGGTTTTTAGCAGTGCCTTTAAGAATGGCGGTTTGCGCTGTGGCATCGGTATCTTTTTTAAGGATTGAAATATTTACAATGCCCTTATAACCACTACGTTCTAGGCCATAGGTTTTAGCTATTTGTGGTTGAATAAAGGTTGACGGAAATGCAATGTAATGTACTTGCCATGGACCTAGTTCTTTGTATTGTGCGCCTTGCATTTGTTCACTGTGAGCACTAAAGGTAATGCCTGCCAGTGCAAAAAATAAAATACTTGCGAGCTTTTTCATAAATGACTCTTAAAAAAAGAGGCCTAGTAGGCCTCTGTGTTAATGATAAGGTTAGCCGATTAAATCCATAAACAGAAACTGGGCAAATTGCAGCGCGATAATCAACACTAAAATTGATAGATCTAAGCCGCCCAGTGGCGGTAACACTTTACGAATAGGTCTTAACATTGGTTCAGTTAGCTGCTGAAATACCGCTTCTACTGGATTGTTGCCTTGGCTTACCCAGCTTAATAACGCGCGAATAACTAATACCCAAAACAACAAGTTTAAGCCTTCTTTAATCACCGTTTCTAGCGCATCTAACAGTACAAATCCAACTTCCCATGTCGCGCCTACTAAAAATATCAGCGCAGTAGTTTTTGCAGCAGCGACAATGAACGCCAGTAATAACGAAGCTAAGTCTAGACCACCTAACCCTGGAATAATTTTACGCAGTGGATTAACAGCAAATGAAGTAGCTTTGACCACAAACTGACTCAACGGATTGTAAAAATCAGCCTTGGCGGCTTGTAGCCAAAAGCGCATTAATACGACCATTAAAAATAGATCGAATAGTGTGCTTATTAAAAATTGCATGGCGTTCATAACGTACCTTAATTAAAAACCTTAAACATAAATAGGGCTAAAAGCAGCAAAGTGCTTTTAAAGTTCTTGTTCCATTTGCTCTGCGCGAGCAATACAGGCATCCATTGCATCGGCGACAGTGTTAGTCAGACCGTGTGCTTTTAAATGTTCAACGGCTGCATGCGTGGTACCACCTTTTGATGTCACATTAGCACGCAATTGTGAAATACTAATCTCAGGCTGAGATAGTGCCATTTCAGCTGCACCTAATGCTGTTTGCTGTACTAAGCGACGTGCGTCTTCACCGCTAAAGCCAAGTGCTTTGGCTTTTTCTTCTATGGCTTCCATAAATAAGAAAAAGTAAGCCGGTGATGACCCCGTAACAGCAATAACATCGTTAATTTGTGACTCTTGCTCAACCCATACCGCAATACCTGTACATTCAAATACTTGTTGCACAAAAGTGTGTTCTTGCTCGGTTTCGCCAGCACCAAATAAACCTGATACACCGCGCCCTAATAAAGACGGGGTATTTGGCATACAACGTACCATCTTAACGTCTTGTCCGAGCATTTCACGTAACCGCTTAACCGTTAAGCCTGCGGCGACAGAAATAAATAGCTTATCGCTAAAGTCGATACCCGAATCTTGAAATGATTGACATAAATCACCCATCATTTGCGGCTTTACAGACAACACAATAACATCGGCATCGCGCAGTGCTTGGTTATTATCTGCGGTGGTTTTAACCCCGAAATCCGCTGCTACCTTAGCGAGTTTTTCTTGGTTACGATTTGTTGCAATAATACTCGATGCAGCAAATCCTTTTTTTACCATGCCGCCAATAATGGCGTAGCTCATATTACCTGTGCCTATGAATGCAATTGTTTTATCTGACATATCTTAGTTATCACCTTAGCTTCGTTGGCCAAAAATATCCGTGCCGATGCGTACCATGGTTGAGCCTGCTGCAATCGCAGCTTCGACATCACCACTCATCCCCATCGACAGGGTGTCTATTTGAGGATATTGGGCTTTAAGTCTATCAAAGCAAGCACGTAATTGCTCAAAATATTGTATTTGTTGCTGTGGATCGTCAGTTTTTGCTGGGATTGCCATGACACCACGCAATTCTAAATGCGGGCAATGGTGAATAAATTCAGCGAGGCTTGCAAGTTTATCGGGGTGGCAGCCTGATTTTGAGTCCTCTAAGCTGATATTTACTTGGATCAGTACTTTTAAAGGGGCTTTATCTGCGGGCCTTTGATCGTTTAAACGTTGCGCTATTTTTTCACGTTCAATACTTTGCACCCAATCAAAGTGGCTGGCAACAAGGGCGGTTTTATTTGATTGAATAGGGCCAATGAAATGCCAAACAATATCGCTATAATTTGCTAATTGGGTTATTTTATCAACAGCTTCTTGAACGTATGATTCACCAAATTCTCGGTGACCTTGTTGATAAGCCGCTAGAATGAAATCAGCAGGTTTGGTTTTTGATACTGCCAACAAGCAGACATCGTGCTCATTACGATGATATTTTTTTGCCGCTAAGGCAATTCTAGCATAGGCGGACTTAAGTCGTTCTGCTATTGTAACCATATAATTATCAGTTAGTTGTGGAGTCATAAATGGATATTACCGAATTGTTGGCCTTTAGTGTGCAGCACAAAGCATCAGATTTACACTTATCATCAGGGGTTGCGCCAATGATCCGTGTTGATGGTGATGTGCGACGTATTAATATACCAGCGCTGGAAAACAAAGATGTTAACAGCCTAGTTTACGATATTATGAACGATAATCAACGCAAGGACTATGAACAAAACCTTGAAGTGGATTTTTCGTTTGAAGTGCCAAACTTAGCACGTTTTCGTGTTAATGCCTTCAACTCAAATCGAGGCCCCGCAGCTGTATTTCGTACCATTCCCAGTGAAGTGCTGACGCTTGATGATTTAGGTGCGCCAGATATATTTAAAACAATCTCAGATACGCCGCGTGGTTTAGTGTTGGTAACAGGACCTACAGGCTCTGGTAAATCGACCACATTGGCTGCGATGGTGGATCATATAAATCAACACAAGCATCATCATATTTTAACCATCGAAGATCCCATCGAGTTTGTGCACGACAATAAACTGTCGTTGATTAATCAACGTGAAGTGCATCGCGATACGCATAGTTTTTCTAATGCATTGCGCAGTGCTTTACGTGAAGATCCAGACGTAATTTTGGTTGGTGAGCTACGTGATTTAGAAACTATTCGCCTTGCCATGACTGCTGCTGAAACCGGCCATTTAGTATTTGGTACATTGCATACTACGTCAGCCCCGAAAACCATTGACCGTATTATCGATGTGTTTCCTGGTGAAGAAAAAAGTATGATCCGCTCAATGCTTTCAGAGTCATTACGCGCAGTTATTTCACAAACCCTGTTGAAAAAAATTGGTGGCGGGCGAGTCGCAGCACATGAAATCATGATTGCAGTGCCTGCGATCCGTAACCTTATCCGCGAAGATAAAATTGCGCAAATGTATTCGTCCATTCAAACTGGCGCATCGCATGGTATGCAAACCATGGATCAGTGTTTAATCAATTTAGTGAATCACGGTGTTGTTACCAATGCTGAAGCGCGTGCTAAAGCACAAGATAAAAATAATTTCGGCGGCTAGGCCCGAGTAAGGAGCAGTAATGACACATTCTCTTGATTACTTTTTACATTTGATGATTGAAAAGCAAGGTTCGGATTTATTCGTATCGAGCCAATTGCCAGTCAGCGCAAAGATTAATGGCGAGCTAATTGCACTTGGCGACGAAAAAATATCAGACGAAGAGTCGCTGCAATTAGTTGAATCAGCGATGAGTGAAAAA
The DNA here is from genome assembly GCF_014164125.1 of Pseudoalteromonas sp. SG44-8. Lineage (NCBI taxonomy): Bacteria > Pseudomonadati > Pseudomonadota > Gammaproteobacteria > Alteromonadales > Pseudoalteromonadaceae > Pseudoalteromonas > Pseudoalteromonas sp. SG44-8. The sequence goes on from NZ_JACJEQ010000004.1 coordinate 104,841, forward strand.
CAAAAAGCAGAGTTTCATAATACTAAAGAGTGCAACTTTGCCATAGCTACCGATGAAGGGCGCTTTAGGATCTCGGCATTTTGGCAACGAGATTGCGCGGGTATGGTTATTCGCCGTATTGTTACGCAAATTCCTGATGTTGCTGAGCTTGGTCTACCGTCGACATTGACTGATGTGATCATGGCTAAACGTGGTTTAGTGCTGTTTGTTGGTGGTACTGGCACCGGTAAATCAACGTCGTTGGCTGCATTATTAGGTTACCGTAATCGTAATCAACGTGGGCATATCTTGACCATTGAAGACCCTATTGAGTTTGTCCATGAACATCGCAAAAGTATTATTACTCAGCGTGAAGTTGGCTTAGATACGGAAAGTTTTGAGGCGGCGTTAAAAAGCTCATTACGCCAAGCCCCCGATGTCATTTTAATTGGTGAAATACGTTCGCAAGAGACCATGGAATACGCACTTAGTTTTGCTGAAACCGGTCATTTATGTGTTGCTACATTACATGCCAATAACGCTAACCAAGCAATTGACCGTATTATGCATTTAGTGCCTAAAGAAAAGCACGATAAGCTAAAATATGATCTATCCTTAAACTTACGAGCTATCATAGCACAACAACTAGTGCCTACAGCCGATGGCAATGGTCGAGTAGCTGCTATCGAAATTTTATTGAATACCCCGATTATCGGCGAGCTTATCAAAAAAGGCGACATTGGCGGCATTAAAGAAGCCATGGCTAAAGCGAAAGATATGGGTATGCAAACCTTTGATCAAGCGTTATTTGAGCTCTATAAACAGCAACGTATCAACTATGCAGATGCTTTGCATCACGCTGACTCACCTAACGATTTACGTTTGATGATTAAGCTTCGAAATAATGAACAGCAAGGGGCTGGTTTTTTACAGGGAGTAACAATTGACGGGTTAGAACCTAAAGGTCAGTAGTATGAAAAAACGCATAAAATGGTTACTTGTAACAGTTAGTTTTTATGTTGTTAGTAACTCATTTTTTGCGATGGCGACAGATCAATCGATTGCTATTTTTATCCGAGATGACGTGCATTATGATTACACACATTTTTTAGCCGGTAGAGCACCGCAGGATATTACTGATTTTAGTGGTCGATTTATACGTCGCGATGTAGTTGATATGATCATTGCCCAACAAGCCTTGTACTTGGGGGGCTTTAATAAAACTTTCAGTTATCAAATTGGTAAAATTAATTTTCGTAATACCAAACTGTTAGAAAAAGGTGAGCTACTGATCAGCTTTGATAGTTATTGGTATGAAGATGCCAAATCACTAGCAGATAAAGTGTATATCAGCGATGAGCTGATCCGTAAAGGCGAGTATTTTGCGGGGATTTTTACTTCTCCAAACAATAAAAAAGTATTTCAGCTGCAGCACCTGTCAGATTTTAATCAACTAACTAGTGTGTCTACGCCGCGTTGGCGTACAGATTGGAAAACTTTATCGCAATTACCATTAAAAGATCTAGTTGCAGAGGATGAATGGCTCAGTCAAGTGCGTATGGTATCGATGCAATGGATTGATTTTATGTTAATGCCACTGATGCCACAGATGGGTAACCAATATGTACTTGAAGATATTGTTTTGCAAGCGGTACCTAATGTGCTGATATTATTAGATGATAGTCGTCATTTTGTAATATCAAAACGCCATCCTGATGGCGCTCAGGCTTTTAAAGCGTTGCAAAAAGGCTTAAAGATATTACGAGAACAAGGTGCGATAGAAAAAGCCTATCGCCAAGCTGGATTTATTCCTGAACTGAGTGAGCAGCTTATTATAAACCTACCGCTTACCCGTAAGCTTGTTCAAAGAAGCTTTCCAAAATAATAACAGCCGACATATTATCCACATTTCCTTTACCTAAGCTACGGTAACCGCCTTGCTCAAATAATCGTGCTTTTGCATCTGCTGTGGTTAAACGTTCGTCTTGGGTCTCTACAGGCAGTCCATAGTGATTATGTAAGCGGTTGGCAAACTTTTTAGCTTTAAAGGTGACTTCTTGATTTGTGCCATCCATATTAAGCGGTAATCCAACCACCAGTAAATCAGGTTGCCACTCATCGACATGCTTTTTAATAAAATCCCAATTTGGAATACCATCTTTGGCTTTGATAGCGCTTAGGCTCGATGCGGTTCCTGTTAGTTCTTGGCCGATAGCAACACCAATGCTGGTGGTGCCAAAATCAAAGCCCATCACGGTGCGTTCACCTTTGGGCTTTAGTTGTTTTTTAGTCATGCTATCTCTGTGCTTTAAAATTGTGGTTGACCACGCTTATGCGTGGCCAGCTTCCGAACTTAATTGGCTAATATCAAAACCGAGCGTCGCGACTGCTTTTTCCCAGCGTTGCTCTATCGGTGTGTTAAAAATAATCTCAGGATCGGCTTTTATAATTAGCCATGAATTTTCGAGTAGCTCTTGTTCGAGCTGGCCTTGCTCCCAACCCGCATAGCCCAGTGTAATAATAAACTGTTCTGGTGCTTGGGCTGTGGTTAAACTTGCCAACACATCTTTGGATGTGGTTATCATGATTTCGCTGCTAAGTTCTTGGCTTGCGCTATAACCTGCTTTTGGAGAATGCAGTACAAAACCACGATCGGTTTTTACAGGTCCTCCAGCAAATACTGCAACACTTGCTGCGTGGGTGGATTTGTCGTTATCAATCTCTATTTTGTCGAGCAAGTCGCCGACTGTAATATTGATCGGCTGGTTGATCACCAGCCCCATAGCCCCGTCTTCATTGTGCTCACAAATATACGCGACAGCACGTTTAAAAAAAGGGTCTTGCATTGATGGCATTGCGATTAAAAAATGATTTTCTAATGATTGCATAACGATACCCCTTTATTGTTAGTAAATTTAAGTATGGCTCAGTTTTCTTTCTATGGCATCAAATAAGCGCCCAGTAATTGAAATATCATAGGCAGCTTCGATTTCTTTTACGCAAGTAGGTGCTGTAACATTAATTTCTGTTAGCTTATCACCAATGATATCAAGACCTACAAAAATAAGCCCTTTAGCTTTTAATGTTGGTGCAACGGCTTCGGCAATTCTACGATCTGAATCACTGATTGGGCGTGCTTCACCACGACCGCCAACAGCTAAATTACCACGTGTTTCACCATTTTGTGGAATGCGGGCTAGGCAATATGGGATCACTTCGCCATCGACCACCAATACGCGTTTATCACCTTGTTTGATCTCTGGGATATAGTTTTGTGCCATGGCAAAACGGCTACCGTGTTCGGTGAGTGTTTCGCAAATAACCCCAATGTTGGCATCATTTTCAGTCACACGGAAAATAGAGGCGCCACCCATACCATCTAAAGGTTTTAGAATGATGTCTTTATGTTCAGCCAAAAATGCGCGGATCTGGTGCTTACAACGGGTTACTAAAGTGTCAGGTGTATGCTCACTAAACCATGCGGTGAATAACTTTTCGTTCGCATCACGCAGGCTTTGTGGCTTATTAATAATAAGCGTGCCTTCAAGTTCGGCGCGTTCTAAAATATAGGTTGCGTAAATGTACTCAGTATCAAACGGTGGATCTTTACGCATTAAAATAACATCTAAATCAGCAAGTGCGATACTGGCTTTTTCTTCCAGCTCATACCAATGGTTTGTATCGTCGAACACGGTTGCTTTTGCGGCTGTGGCATACGCTTTGCCTTTACGCAATGAAAGATCATTCATTTCCATGTAGTAAATTTCATAGCCACGGCTTTGGGCTTGCATCATCATTGCAAAACCGGTGTCTTTTTTGATGTTGAATCCGCTGATCGGATCTGAAATTATACCTAACTTAATTGCCATGTTCGTTGCCTTACTGAATCTGTTGCTATTGATATGAGGGTGGTTTTACTAATTTCAATTAGCTAAATCGCCAAATTGTAGCTGTAGTGCACTTAAGACTGTCAAAGCGGCAGTTTCAGTGCGCAGCACGCGTGGACCGATACGGATATCAACAAAATTTTGTTGTTTGGTCTGGGCAATTTCATCATCAGTGAAGCCACCTTCAGGACCAACTAAAAACCGCACGCCAGCGCTAGGTACTTCGATTGTTTTAATACTGTGCTCTGCACGAGGGTGTAGGGTAAGCTTAATTTCATCACTGCTTTGTGCAAGCCATTGGCTGATGTCTATCGGTGGATGAATCGTGGTGATTCGGTTACGACCAGATTGCTCTGCTGCAGCAATCGCTATTTTTTGCCATTGCTGGTGTTTTTTTGCAAGTCGCTCGGCGCTTAATTTAACGCCACAGCGTTGACTGAAAATAGGGGTGATTTCAGTGATCCCTAATTCAACAGACTTTTGAATGGTAAAGTCCATTTTGTCACCGCGAGAAATCCCTTGGCCTAGGTGAATGCTCAGCGGTGATTCAACATCTTTTTCATTAAATTCAAGCGGCATTGCAACGACTGATTTTTTTCCTACTTCAATGAGTTCGCAAAGATATTCGCCGCCTTGGCCATTAAACAACGAGATATGCTCACCGACTTTCATCCGTAATACGCGACCTATGTGGCCTGATGCATCATCTTCTAACTGAAGTGCAGTGGCAATTACAATAGGACTTGCTTGATAAATATGAGGAACTCTCATGATGACCTTCAACAAAAATAGCTAATATCGTTATGGTATGTAAGTCATCTCTTCGGTGCAAATACTTATTGTGAGTCAGTGATAATTAGTTAAGTTTTATTTTAACTAATTATTAAGCTTTTCACATAATGCGTCTAAATTTTGCGGTGTTTCGGCTATTTCGGTTTGACATGATAAGTGATTGTTTTGTGCTAAGTCTGTGACTGGTTCAAACAGGTATCCATCATCAATCTCTTTAATTAAAAACCGTACAGAATGTAAAGAATTGAATATAAATCGTTGTTTATCATCAGCTAATAAATAATCCGTTTGATTGTATAGTACACCGGCAATATCATGGTGTTCATGTAAATAACTCGCCAGTTCTGACACGCTAATTTCATTACTAAAGTCGCAGTAGCAATAATCTTTGATCAACTGGTCAAACATTAATTTAACCAAGTGACGGGTATTTGCACCAGCAACAACAAGGGTACTTGGACTGGTGCCGTGTGGCTGAGCAAAATAATGTTCAGTGAATTGCCGGCTGAATTCACTGTCGTTATCGATCAGTAGATAGTTATTTACTTCAAACGGCATAAGGCCCCACGTATTACGTCATTTTCAATATTAAATTGAAAACATACTTATTAGTAAATAGCCTATAGCGCTGAAAACAGCAAATTCAATGCAAGCTATTCCAATATTATCCTGATGATCAATTTCAAGCTCAGTATCAATGTTTGGCAGAGAGATGAACTTGATTATAGTCGTTAATAGATACAGTAATAACCACATAGTTCCGCAATGTAAAGCTAATGTGAATAAATTCTCAACCATTTTACCACTGTGAAAAGTGGCACTGGCAAGACCCGCATAGATAGCTAATGCAAGGCCAATGGATTTACCGGCATAACGAATGCCAATAGAGGTGTTTTCTAAATTAAAGTTACTTTGTAATGACGCCCCTTGATTGGCGCGAGCAAAGCGATATTCACGGAATTTACTGTCTAAGGCAAAAATAGTTTGCAGTAAAAAGAAGCTGACAAAGGCAATTAGTAAGCTGCTAAACCCTTGGGTATGAGACCAGCTGTATAGCCCTAATGTAATAATACAGTTAGCGATCAACATGCCTGAATCTACCAAAGCGGCACAGACATTTTGTTTTAGTATGGCGGCTTCTTCATTAAAGCGGTGCAAGATCCACTTGCGGTGGATCAAGTGGCCTACTTTAATAAAAGTAAACAACAGAACTATCAGTACAATCATCTTAAGCGGGTTTGATTGGGCTGCACTGATACTAATTTCATCAAATAAAAATGCTACAGTCGCGATCACTACACTAATTTCTGACGCAAAACTAATTCCTAGAGCAAAATTGTCATGTTGAGCAAGTTCTTCTTTTAATGCTTGTTTAGCCTTGAGTTGACTCACTACCCGCAAACAAATAACAGCTAAACAAATAACCATAAAACAGATAGCAATCGCGAGTAAACTAGTGTTAGATAAAGATAAATATGACATTGAGAACCTAGGGTGGTTATTATTATGTTAACTATTCTAGTACGGTTACGACTGATATAAAAGAGAGTATTTGATGACACCAGGCGAACAACTCCCAACAGCACTGCATGGCTTAGGCAGCGAACGTTTTTTTCAGCTATATCCAGAGCTTCCTGCTAATGAATTAATTATTAATTTGTTAGGTTTGAGTGACTTCGCCTGGCGTTGCCTGCAATCTCAGCCGCAGTTAATTGAGATGTTGCTCAGTGATACTCAAATGAGTTTGCGAGATAGTCCTAACCCATTTCAAGACTTAAATCTTACCGAGGTTGATGAAGCGCAGTGCCATAAAATTTTACGCCGTTACCGGGAACGCTATTGGCTAAAAGTAGCGTGTTTAGATTTATGTTACAGCAATGATATAGCCGATAGTATTGGCTATATCTCGGCTTTAGCCGATCAGCTAATTGATAGTGCCAATAACTGGGCATTTGCTCAGGTTGCTCAGATTAATGGGCAACCATTCGATGAGCAACAACAGCCTCTGGCGATGTTGGTATTAGGAATGGGTAAGTTAGGTGGCCAAGAACTTAACTATTCGTCAGATATCGATTTAATTTTTTCTTATCCACGTAGTGTAAAAACTCAAGGTGGGCGGCGCTCTTTAGAAGCGCAAGTGTTTTACACTAAAGTGGCACAAAAGCTGATTGCCGCACTTAATCAAACAACGGTTGATGGACAAGTATTTAGGGTCGATATGCGGCTGCGACCTTTTGGTGAAAGTGGCCCCTTGGTGATGAGTTTTAATGCCATGGAAGATTACTACCAAGATCAAGGCCGTGAGTGGGAACGCTATGCCATGCTCAAAGGACGTTTAATTGGCCCTCAAACGGGCTATTGTGATGAATTTTATCAGTTATTAAAGCCTTTTGTGTATCGTCGCTATATCGATTTTTCAGTGATTGAATCGCTGCGTAAAATGAAGCAAATGATAGCTCAAGAAGTACGCCGTAAGCGCTTAACCAACAATATAAAACTAGGCGCTGGTGGAATTCGTGAGGTCGAGTTTGTGGTGCAAGCATTGCAAATGGTACGAGGTGGGCGTGAAGCCAATTTACAAACACAATCATTACAAAAAGCGTTAGCTGAATTAGTAAATATTCAAGTTATTGGCGCAGATGAAGCAAAATTATTACGCCACAATTATTTGTTTTTAAGGCGAGTTGAGCAATATTTACAGATTTTTGCAGATCAACAAACGCAAACATTGCCAGATGATGCCTTGAGCCAACAACGATTAAATTACCTGTTAGAGCAGAGTGACTTCAGCGCATCTTTAGCGCAAATAAATGATATTATGGCTGGCATACACAGTGAATTTGAACAAGTTATTGGTTATGAAAGTGAGCCTGTTGATCCTTGCGAAAGTGCTTTTATAAGTGCTTGGGAACACACCGATATTAGTGTTTTAACCGACCCAAATGATGCATGGCAAATACCATTAGAAGATTTTAAAGCCCGCTTAACGAAAACTAAAATTGGTCATCGTGGCCGTGATATTCTCGATAAACTCATGCCATTAATGCTAAAGCAACTATCAGACAGTCAAGCAAGTGGTGACGTATTTAGTATGATCTGCCAAGTATTAAGCAAGGTTATTTCACGAACAGCCTATTTAGAGTTGCTGTTTGAAAACCAAGGCGCGTTAAAACAGCTTGTTTCGTTGTGTTGCCATAGTAAATGGATTGGTGAGCATATTTCGCGTTACCCGATTTTACTTGATGAGCTTATCGATCCTGCGGTGCTGTATAAGCCTACACCACTGACTGCATATAAAGACGAAATACGACAGTATTTTTTACGAATTGATAGCGCAGACTTAGAACAGCAAATGGAAGCACTGCGTCAGTTTAAACAAACCCATCAACTACGTATTGCTGCCGCTGATGCAACCGGTGTGTTAGATGTAATGAAAGTAAGCGATCATTTAACAGCATTAGCCGAAGCGATAGTTGAGCAAGCGGTGAACCTTGCTTGGCAGCAAATGGCGCAGCGTTTTGGTATTCCGCCCAATACTGATGAAGAGCACAAGGGCTTTGCCGTAATAGCTTATGGTAAAACCGGTGGTTTTGAAGTGGGTTATGATTCTGATCTCGATTTAGTCTTTGTACATAATAGTGATGGCTCAGAGCAAACTAATGGCACTAAAGCGATTGATTCACGGCAGTTTTATTTAAAATTAGCACAGCGACTAATGCATTTATTTAATACTCGTACGGCGTCGGGCATTTTATATGAACTAGATACGCGGTTACGCCCAGAAGGTGCCTCAGGGTTAATGGCAATCAATCTTGAGAGCTTTAACCACTATCAGCAAACGCAAGCTTGGACATGGGAACATCAAGCGCTAGTGCGTTCTCGGATGATTTTTGGGCAACCCGAATTACAGCAGCGCTTTGCGCAAATTCGCTTAGGCATTTTGTGCCAGCAGCGCGACCCGCAAAAGCTTAAAGAAGATGTGATCATCATGCGTGAAAAAATGCGCACACATTTAGCGAAAGGCAACGATATTGAGTTTGATTTAAAACAAGATACTGGCGGCATTGCTGATATTGAGTTTCTGACTCAATATTTAGTGCTTGATAACGCTTATAGCTTAGAGCAACTAACTACTTACTCAGACAACGTAAGGATTTTAACCGATGCAGCAAGGCTTGGTTGTATTAGTGATGAGATCAAGCAAGGGCTTATTACAGCCTATATTGATTATCGCTCGCGTTATCATGTGTTGAGCCTAGATCAGCAGGGACGTTGTGTAACAAAAGCTGAATTTGCGAAAGACATCGCATTTGTTACACAAGCATGGCAGCAGATATTTGAGTTAAGCGCTTAACTTCTTAGGCGCTTACAGTTTTCGCGCACATATTCAGAGGGCAGCTCGGTTATCACGGCTGCTCGCTGTTTAAAACAAAAGAAGGTATAAACTTCGTTTTCAAAGTCATCATTGATCGCCCGGCCAACTTGATAAAGTGTTGAATTAAAATTGCTATCCACTCTAAAGTGTTCTTTGATCACATAGTCTTTACTTAAATACCAATACAGAACGATATCTTCATCGCGTGCGTAATCAGTTAACACTTTTTTTAAAGTCGAGCCATTTTCAAAGCGTCTCGGCATTAATTCACCAGTCCAATTTGGTGAGGATGGTTCAACAACTTTAGCGCGCTCGGTCAGCGCCGCATCTATATTTATATCCGGATTAGCTAATTTAAGTACGTATTTATCGCGTTCATTGCTTTTATTTACTTGGTTGCGTAATGATGAATAAAAACGTGATAAACCTTGCGCAGCCGCATTTTTGGTATCTTTCATGTCCATGACTGGACCATGGCCTAATAAAAAATAAATTGCTGCGGCAATTAAAATAGCAGCTAATGATAAATGCTTAACCCAAAACCACATGGCTCATACTCTTGTATTTGTATTTACTAATAAAAGCATATTACAATGCTGTTGTCACTTGTAATAAGAAGGTGCATCAATATCAGGGCGTGTTTTAAAACGTCTATGAAGCCACATATATTGCGTTGGTGCAACGTTTACAGCTTGCTCGATACGTTGGTTGACGCGTGTTACATCAGCATGATCATCACCACTTGGAAAATTATCTAGTGTTGGCAGTATTTCTAAATGATACTTGCCATGTTCATCGCGACGGCTGGTTAAACTAACTGTTTCGCAATTTTTGCTGGCTGCAAAAAGTAATGTACCAGTGGTACTTGCTGTATCTTTGACTGCAAAAAATGGTGCAAATTCACAACGTTTACGACCGTAGTCCTGATCTGGTAAATAGTAACAAACCTTTTTAGCCTTAAGTGCTTTTAGTAACCCTTTGACATCGCGCTTGCCAATTAAATACTCATTGGAACGTAAGCGGCCACGAGTCATAAAAAATTCCATTAGCGGGTTGTTATGTGGACGATAGAAGCCAATACCTTGGTGATTGAGCCCCATAATGCGGCTTGTCATTTCAAGATGAAGAATGTGTGGCACGAGTAACAGTGCACCTTTACCTGATTGTTGGATCCTGTCAAAGTGCTCAAGTCCTTTCACTGAGCCATAAACGCGTTTTATCCGCCAGTTTGGCCACCACCATGCCATTCCGGTTTCAAGAGTCGCAATACCGGTGTTTTCCATATTCTGTTTGACCAGTGCGCGTTGCTGCTCAGCGGGCATTTCAGGAAAGCACAATTTAATATTTACTTCGGCAATATGGCGGCGTTTTTTCATAGTGCGATACACCAAACGGCCAAGTTGCCTTCCTAGCCAAAGTTGTAGTTTCGAAGGTAACCAAGATATTGTATATAAAATAAACACACCAAGCCAAGTAAGCCAATAGCGAGGCCCCAGAAAGGACCATTTAAATTCAGAAGAGTTGACCACGGAAATATCTCACATACGAAAAGTAGCTAGTTTAACTGGATGAATAAAAAAATACAAAAAAGCCAGCAAGTTGCTGGCTTTTAAATGAGTAATGTTAAGCTTATCTTTATTGGATTTCTTTTAAACCTTGGTTGATGGCTTGTAAATCATTACTTGTTAACGTGCCCGCTGCTTGTTTTAAGCGTAGCGTTGATACAACGTAGCGATAACGTACATCAGCGAGGTTACGTTTGGCGTTAAATAAGTTTTGTGTACTGACCAGTACGTCAACAATAGTACGAGTACCCACTTCAAAACCAGCTTCAGTGGCTTTTAATGCACTTTCAGCAGAAACTACGGCTTGTTCAAGCGCTTTAAAGGTCGCAATATCTGATACTACTTGATTATAAGAGGTGATCACCGAGCGGGTTACGCCACGCAGACTAGCTTCTAGATCTTCACTTGCAGCAACATAAAAAGCACGTGCCTGCTCAGTCGCTGCAGTAGTAGCACCGCCTGAATATATTGGCACACTAAAGTTAATGCCAATATTTGTACTATCACCACGTGGGCGGGCAGTGTTGCTATTGCTATCAGTTAGTGTATCACCGTAGCTGGCATCTAAAGTCAGCTTAGGATAATGGCCTGCTTGTGCTAAATCAATTTGATCTTTAGCGATATCAACCGTTACCTTGGAGACCTGCAGGTTTAAATTATTTTGTTCTGCAAGCTTAATGTAATCGGGTGATTTTTTTGTCGGTTGTACCGTAGAAAATGTTTCGGTATTTAATACATCAAGCTTAGCATGATATTTACCGGTAATTTCACGAAGCTGCTCACGGGCAGTTTCAACGCCGTTTCTGGCAACGATTTCGCGGGCAACCGAGTTATCAAATTGTGCTTGCGCTTCATGCACATCGGTAATTGCCGTCAAGCCTACAGCATAACGCTGTTTGGTTTGCTCAAGTTGACGTTCAATAGCGCGTTTTTCAGATTGTACAAATTCTAAGTTATCAATTGAACTTAATACGCTGAAATAGCCATCTGCAACACGAACAATTAGGTCTTGCTTGGCAAAATCATATTGAGCAGCTGCTTGCAACGCTTGTTTGTCTGCAATACCGAGTGAATTCCATGCACCTAAATCAAACAGAGTTTGGCTTAGTCTAAGACCACGGCTGAAAGTATCTGAATCGCTATCGATCTTGGTATATCCTGCCGCATCAGTTCCGTTAAATGATGTGCTATCGGTTTTCTCATACCCCATAGAAAAACCGATTTGTGGCAATAATGCGCTCATCGCACGGTCACTGTTATAAGCTTGTGCATTTGCTTGGGCTTTTGCTTTTAAAACTGTAGGATCGTTAGCAGTGGCAATTTCATAAACTTGTAATAAGTCTTCAGCATTTGACGCTGTAGCTGTTAATGCGCAAGATATACCAATCAGCGCAGCAAGAATGTTCTTTTTCATTATTCGTTCAGTCCTTAGACAATTTACGTTCTAAAAGCATGGTAACCTGTTTTACATAAGAACAAAAAAAAATTTGCGTAAAACAGCGTAAACAAGTGTAACAGAATATAATATCCCGGACATGATAGTAAGTATCTAGGTTGAAACTCAAGTAATAATATGTGTAATAGGAAACTTCATGGCTGATGAAATACTCACAAAATTTACCAAGCAAGACGTTATAATAGCTCCTATAAAGGTACTTTATAACGGTTTTTTTAAGATTAACTTATATCAGTTTGAACATGCATTATTTGCGGGGGGCCAATCAGCGACGATCCGCCGTGAAATACTTGAACGCGGTGACGCTGTTGCGGTTTTACCGTATGATCCCGTAACAGACTGTATTTTGCTGATCGAACAAATACGTATTGGCGCGATAAAAAGTAAACAGTCACCTTGGTTATTAGAATGTATAGCAGGCATGACCGATGGCAGCACTAATTATGAAGATGTCGTTAGGCGCGAAGCATTTGAAGAAGCGGGCTTAGTACTGAGTGAATTAGAATTTATGCTATCGTATCTGTCAAGCCCTGGTGGGACTACTGAGCGGTTACATCTTTACCTTGCAAAGACTGATTTAAGCCAGCTGCAAAGTGGCGTGTATGGACTTGCAACTGAAGGTGAAGATATTAAAACGCATATTCTCAGTTTTGATGATGCAATGGCGCGTTTAGCAACCGGTGAGATAGATAATGCTGCCTCGGTAATTTCATTGCAGTGGTTAGCCCTTAATCGCGAACGTATAATTAATAATCAGCGCAGCTAAAATAGTAATAGACTACCCTTAACCTCTAACTTTATGGCGGTAATGTGACAGCACTTGCAGTGAAACAACGATATATTCAGAGTCTTCCTAAATACTTGACGTTATGTGAGCATAACTACCTACGTGCTTTAAAATTGTTGCCCAATGAGCGCAAAGAAGGCAATACACGTCATGTACAACTGGGTAATAACCAGTTTATAATTAAGGTTGATGGCTGTGCTAAATACACGATGGATATTTCAATAACGCAATTAACCGGTATGTTAAAAGGGTTTAATCCGCTGTTTTTAACTGTGCGTTTATATCACGATGCAAAAGTTGCTGAAATAATTCACCATGATTACCATCAAAGGATCAAACCTTCATATGGTTACCCTAATCCGCAAATGCATCAAAAAGATGAAAAATATCAACTCAATGCGTTTTTGTATGATTGGTTAGTGGCGTGTGTTGAAAGTGGTCGAGCAGTACTTAACTGGGATATAAATGATGGCCTGGTTTGATGAGTCGGCGCAGTTCAATAATACTCAGCTGCGCTTAGCACATATTACCGATTGTCACTTATTTGCAGACCCACAAGGGGAGTATTTTGCGGTCAATACCGCTGAGCACTTTTCTCGCGCGCTTGCAGATATGGCAAACCAGTCACTAGACGCCGTGATCTTTGGTGGCGATTTAACCCAAGATCACAGTTTTGCATCATATTTGTTGTTTGCTCAGTTGATTGCCGATTCAGCGCTTACTTGCCCAGTCTTTTGGCTGCCAGGTAATCATGATGATATCAGTGCGATGCAGCGTATTTCTGGTGGTCAAATCAATAGCGCAAAACGGTTAATTGCCGATGGGTTTGAAGTGTTATTAATTAGCTCTAAAGGGCCAACACCAGCAGGTTGGGTAAGCGAAGCCGATTTAAATGAACTCGCTGATTTATTAGCGACTTCACAGTCGCCAAGCGTGGCTTTTTGCCACCATAATCCATTACCTATTAATGGTTACCTAGACAAGCATATGCTCGAAAATGGCCCGCAATTACTTAATTTATTGCATAATAGCGCGCTAGTAAGGCAGTTATTTCATGGTCATGTTCATAATGACTATCAATTTAAATTCAGAAGTATTGAGATTTTTGCTACGCCAGCAAGCTCAGTGCAGTTTACTAAATACACCGATGACTGGCAGCAACATAATGCGGGGCCTGGTTATCGATTGTTGACAATATCAAAGCCAACAAACAGTGCAAAACTATTAATTAACTCGGAACTGATGTGGCCCAACGAGTAATTTATATTCATGGTTTTAATAGCAGCGAACATTCATTTAAAGCTGTCCGCTTTGGTGAGTATATGGCACACTATGACGTTGATTATTGTGTGCCACGGCTAAGCCATGAACCGTTTCATGCGATAATTCAAATTGAACAATTATTAACGCCAAATACTGTATTACTTGGTAGTTCTTTAGGTGGTTTTTACGCCACTTATTTATCGCAAAAATATCAGTTACCAGCAGTGGTTATAAACCCTGCGGTTAAGCCTTATTTATTATTGAGTTCTTTGTTAGGGCCGAACTATAATCCCTATCAGAATAGCCATTACGAGCTCAACAATAGTCATATTAACGCGTTAAAATCACTGTCGATACCTAGCTTAGAGCGCCCATCATTACTGTATTTATTACAGCAAACGGGTGATGAAGTACTGGATTATCAGCAGGCCGTTAAATATTATTCACAATGCAAGCAACAGATAGAATTTGGTGGTGATCATAGCTTTGTTGGCTTTGAAGACTCCATTGCTAGTATTGTAGATTTTCTTAAAATCACGTAAAACATAGCTAAGCGCATAAAAGATAAAAACTATGAGTCAGCAAAATTATAACGCCGAAGCCATTGAAGTATTAAATGGGTTAGAACCTGTTAAACGCCGTCCTGGTATGTACACCGACACCACCCGTCCTAATCACTTAGGACAAGAGGTTATTGATAACAGTGTCGATGAAGCCATGGCCGGACATGCCACTAGAATTGATGTCATTTTGCATGAAGATAATTCGCTAGAAGTTAGCGATGATGGCCGTGGTATGCCTATCGATATTCACCCAGAAGAAGGTATTCCTGGGGTCGAATTGATTTTTACCAAGCTGCATGCTGGTGGCAAGTTCTCTAATAAAAACTACCAATTTTCAGGTGGTTTGCACGGGGTAGGGATCTCCGTGGTTAATGCATTATCAACGCGCGTTGAAGTGGT
Source organism: Pseudoalteromonas sp. SG44-8 (assembly GCF_014164125.1). NCBI lineage: Bacteria > Pseudomonadati > Pseudomonadota > Gammaproteobacteria > Alteromonadales > Pseudoalteromonadaceae > Pseudoalteromonas > Pseudoalteromonas sp. SG44-8. The sequence continues at coordinate 119,907 of NZ_JACJEQ010000004.1, forward strand.
TGTGCGCCGCGATGCACAACAATACATGATGGCGTTTGAAAGCGGTGATAAAGTTGAAGATCTTCATGTTATAGGCACCGTAGGTAAACGTAATACAGGTACAACTGTACGTTTTTGGCCTGATGTAAGCTACTTTGACTCAGCTAATTTCTCGTTGACTAAATTACATCATTTATTAAAAGCTAAAGCCGTACTTTGCCCAGGCTTACGTATTAAGTTTGTTAATAAACAAACCAAAGAAACCCAAGAGTGGTATTACGAAACAGGCCTTAAAGACTACTTAAACGAAGCTGTTAAAGGTTACGAAGTACTGCCAAAAGACCCATTTACCGGTGAGTTTTCAAGTTCAACGGAAGGTGCTGATTGGGCGGTTGTTTGGTTACCTGAAGGCGGTGAATCGATAGCTGAAAGTTACGTTAACTTAATACCAACTGCGCAAGGCGGTACTCACGTAAATGGTTTGCGACAAGGTTTACTTGAGGCTATGCGTGAGTTTTGTGAATTTAGAAACTTACTGCCGCGTGGCGTTAAGCTCACCCCCGATGACATTTGGGAACGGTGTAGCTACGTTTTATCAGTGAAAATGCAAGATCCACAATTTGCTGGTCAAACCAAAGAGAAATTATCTTCTCGTTCGTGCTCGGCATTTGTATCTGGGGTGGTAAAAGATGCATTCAGTTTATGGTTAAATGAGCACACCGATACTGCTGAGTTACTGTCAGAGTTATGTATTTCTAATGCACAAAAACGTCTTCGCGCAGCCAAAAAAGTGGTGCGCAAGCGTGTTACCGCAGGCCCCGCATTACCGGGTAAATTAACCGACTGTAGCGCTGCAGATAACGACCGTACTGAGCTGTTTTTAGTAGAAGGTGACTCAGCTGGTGGCTCAGCTAAACAAGCACGTGATCGTGAGTTTCAGGCAATAATGCCACTACGTGGTAAAATTTTGAATACGTGGGAAGTTGAATCAGGGCAAATTTTAGCGTCACAAGAGGTGCACGATATTTCTGTGGCGCTGGGTATCGACCCTGACTCAACTGATATCTCTTCGTTACGCTATAATAAAATTTGTATCTTAGCGGATGCTGACTCCGATGGACTGCATATTGCGACTTTGTTGTGTGCACTATTTGTTCGTCATTTCCCAACGTTGGTGAAAACGGGTCACGTATATGTAGCTATGCCACCGTTGTTTAGAATCGACATTGGTAAAGATGTTTATTATGCCCTTGATGAAGATGAAAAATCCGGCATCCTAGCGCGTATTGAAGCAGAGAAAAAACGCGGTAAAGTAAACGTACAGCGTTTCAAAGGCTTGGGTGAAATGAACCCACTGCAACTACGCGAAACGACCATGGATCCTAATACTCGCCGCTTAGTCCAGCTAACCTTAGAGGATGAAGTGGAAACCATGGAAATGATGGATATGTTGCTGGCGAAAAAGCGCTCATCAGATCGTCGTCAATGGTTAGAAGATCATGGTAATCGTGCTCAAGTGTGATTTTTAAAGTTGTTTGTACTTGTATCGTATAAAGCTGTAACTCGATTTATACCAATTTATTAAAAACATGATTATTTAGTGAGTTATATCCCCCTAAGGTAAAATAGCTCACTAATTTAATGCAATTGGTATTTGCTGACAAACGACTATGTAATCAAAGTCCTGATTACTTAATTAAAGCTCGTATAATCAGTGTTCGCGGTGAGTTCTAAGTCATGGCAAGTTTGCTGTGATGAAAAAACGTCGCTCAAAGATTTTTAATAGAAAGCAGATTAAGCGTTATATGCAGCGAAGCAGCATGGCCAAATAGGGTAAAATCGATGAATAAATTACTAGTTTCTCTACTAACTTTAGGCTTGCTAAGCCCGTCCTTAGCAGCAAAAGAAATCCTTAAAGAACTCAGTGTTCCTGATGGCTTTACTGTAAACATATTTGCCAGTGATGTGGAAAATGCACGGCAATTAGCAGTATCTAAAAAAGGTATTGTCTATGTTGGCTCGCGCAGAGCGGGAAACGTATATGCACTTATTGATCACAATAGTGATGGGGTTGCTGATAAACAAATACTGGTGGCCAGTGGTTTAACTATGCCATCGGGTTTAGCAATCAAAGATGGCGACCTGTATGTTGCTGAAGTACAACGTATTATCCGCTTCAAGAATATTGATACACAATTAAAAGCACCTAAATATGAAGTGGTATACGACGCATTACCGACAGAAAGTCACCACGGTTGGAAGTTCTTACGCTTTTCACCAACTGGCGAGTTAATCATTCCTGTGGGTGTACCTTGTAATATTTGCGGCGAAGATGAGCGCTATGGGCGAATATTTTCATTGGATGTAAACACCAAACAAATGACCACGTTAGCACAAGGTGTGCGTAACTCTGTTGGTTTTGACTTTCATCCTAGCACCCAGGCTATGTGGTTTAGTGATAATGGCCGAGATATGATGGGGGATGATCTTCCACCGGATGAACTAAACCGCTTAACAACCGAAGGTGAACATTTTGGTTTTCCCTATGTGCATGCAGGTGCCATCTTAGATCCTGAATTTGGTAAAGGTAAAAATATTGCCGATTACAGTGCCCCAGCTTTAGCTTTGGGTGCGCATGTTGCTCCATTAGGGATTCATTTTTATCAAGGTAAACAATTTCCTGCTACTTATAAGCAGCAATTATTTGTTGCTGAACATGGCTCGTGGAACCGCAGTAAAAAATCTGGATATAAAGTGGCAGTTGCCACTATTGAGCAAGGACGTGTGATAAAATACACGCCGTTTATTACGGGCTTTATGAAAAACGAAGAAACATTGGGTCGTCCGGTTGCTTTTGCAGAACTTGCCGATGGCAGCTTATTGATCTCCGATGATTATGCCAATGTGATCTACCGTGTAAGCTATAAAAAAAATTAGGTAGGCTTTGATGAGTGATACAGATACCTTGCTATTGCAAGGAATTGAGCAACAAACAATGGGGCGTTTTACTGAAGACGCCTATTTGAATTATTCCATGTATGTGATCATGGATAGGGCATTGCCACATATTGGCGATGGTCTAAAACCAGTACAACGTCGTATTATTTACGCCATGAGTGAACTGGGTTTATCGGCAACGGCTAAGTATAAAAAGTCAGCCCGTACCGTTGGTGATGTACTCGGTAAGTATCATCCTCATGGTGATAGCGCCTGTTATGAAGCGATGGTGTTAATGGCACAACCATTTTCTTATCGTTACCCATTAGTTGATGGGCAAGGGAACTGGGGTGCTGCAGATGATCCAAAGTCATTTGCGGCAATGCGTTATACCGAAGCGCGTTTATCTAAGTTCTCAGAAGTACTGTTAAAAGAACTTGGCCAAGGAACTGTTGATTGGACGCCAAACTTTGATGGCACAATGGATGAACCACAAGTATTACCATCACGCTTACCACATATTTTACTCAATGGTATTACGGGTATTGCAGTCGGTATGGCAACTGACATTCCTCCACACAACGTGCGCGAAGTAGCCAGTGCCTGTTGTTTGCTGTTGGATAACCCTAAAGCTGAGTTAGATCAATTGCTTGAGCATGTACAAGCTCCCGATTACCCAACTGAAGCTGAAATAATCACTTCAAAAGCGGATATTCGTAAAATTTATCAAACCGGCCGTGGTTCGATAAAAATGCGCGCTATTTATACAGAGGAGCACGGCGATATTGTCATTACTGCACTGCCACATCAATGTTCTGGTGGTAAAGTACTTGAGCAAATCGCAGCGCAAATGAATGCCAAAAAGCTGCCTATGGTCGCTGATTTACGTGACGAATCAGATCATGAAAATCCAACCCGGATTGTCATCATTCCGCGTTCTAATCGTATTAAAGTGGAGCCGTTAATGGCTCATTTATTTGCCACTACGGACTTGGAAAAAAATTACCGCGTTAATATCAATATGCTTGGCCTTGATGGCCGTCCGCAGGTAAAAGATTTACGAACCATTTTAACTGAGTGGCTGGTGTTCCGTCGTGAAACAGTGCGCCGTCGCCTGCAATATCGTTTAGATAAAGTATTGGCTCGTTTACATATTTTAGAAGGTTTACTTGCAGCCTTTTTAAATATTGATGAAGTTATTGAGATTATTCGTAGCGAAGACAAGCCAAAGCCTGTGTTAATGGAACGCTTTGGTATTACAGACATCCAAGCCGAAGCAATCCTTGAATTAAAACTACGTCATTTAGCGAAACTTGAAGAGTTTAAAATTCGAGGTGAGCAAGATGAGCTTGCCAAAGAACGCGATAAATTACAGCTGACTTTAGGCTCTGAACGTCGTATGTCGACGTTACTAAAAAAAGAGATTCAAGAAGCAGCAGAGCTGTATGGTGATGAGCGCCGTTCACCGATTGTCGAACGTCTTGAAGCTAAAGCATTAAGCGAAAAAGATTTAATCCCATCAGAATCAGTAACCGTTGTGTTGTCTGAAAAAGGTTGGGCGCGTGTTGGTAAAGGCCATGATTTAGATGTTGAAGGGCTCAGTTACCGGGCTGGCGATGCATATAAAGCCTCTGCGCGTGGTAAGAGTAACCAACCTGCGGTGTTCTTAGATTCTGCTGGGCGTGCATTTGCCACTGATGCGCATGGGTTACCGTCGGCACGAAGCCAAGGTGAACCAATGACAGGTCGGTTTAACCTTACTGCAGGTGCTAATTTTGAGCATGTAGTGATGGGCGAAGACAAACAAGTGTTGTTAATGGCATCAGATGCAGGTTATGGTTTTATTACTGATTTTGTAGATCTAGTAAGTAAAAACAAAAACGGTAAAGCCCTGGTCAGTGTGCCTAAAGGTGGGCAATTATTAGCGCCAATTCGGGTTAATGATGTTGCTAACGATTACTGTATGGCGATATCTAATGAGGGCCGGATGTTGTTATTCCCATTACGTGATTTACCAAAACTAGGTAAAGGTAAGGGTAACAAGATAATCTCTATCCCAAGTGCCAAAGTACAAGCGCGTGAAGAGTTTGTTAAAGTGCTGGCAGTGGTGCCTGAAGGTACCAGTGTTACCTTGCATGCAGGTAAGCGTAAACTGACTCTTAAACCTACTGATTTGGAGCACTATCATGGCGAGCGTGGCCGTCGAGGTAACAAACTACCGCGTGGTTTACAGCGTGTCGATGAAGCGGTTGTAGAGCTGACGGCGATTGATGATGATATTGAGCCGACAGAAACCGAGTAAGTATTTTTTTATATCTATGAATAAAACGGCCTGCTATTGCAGGTCGTTTGTTTTTAAAGCAGAAAATTATTTTAAGCTTACATGTGTTCGCTAAACACTCGTTTAGCGGCAAAAATAACGCTATAATGCTGGCGTTATTATTTTTGGAGCGTTTTCTTTGTTAGCTATTATTCGTATTGTTATTATGGCATTGTTTATTTTATTAAGCTGTGTATTTGGTTTACTCCTTTGTTTAGTAAAACCTTTTCATATAAATAATGTACATATTATTTCAAGTTGGTTTGGCACAGTGGCTAAAATGCTTGGTGTAAACGTGGTTATTACACGCCATCCTGACGCGCAAAATTGTGGCCCTGCAGTGTATGTTGCAAACCATCAAAATAATTACGATATTTTCACTTTACCGGCGGCGGTACCAAAAAACTGTGTCAGTTTAGGTAAAAAAAGTCTTAAGTGGATCCCATTTTTTGGACAGCTATATTGGCTTTCGGGCAATATTTTAATTGATCGGGGAAATCGTTCTAAAGCGGCTAGCACGATCACTAAATCGGCCGATAAAATCAAACAAAAAGGCTTGTCAGTGTGGATTTTCCCAGAGGGAACCCGCAGTTACGGACGTGGCTTATTACCATTTAAAACAGGTGCATTTCACACGGCTTTAAATGCGGATGTACCTGTAGTACCTGTATGTATGAGCACAACATATAAAACCATTAAGCTAAATCGCTGGGACAATGGTATAATCTACATAGACATGTTAGCGCCAGAGCCACTTGATAAAACGATTGGAGCACGTGAACACGCAAAGCGTATTCATAGCAAAATGGCTGCTAGAATAACTGAATTAGATGCTCAAGTGAGAGAAAAGTAATGGAAAATTGGCGTGAAATTAGTGAAGACATTGTAACTTCGTTATTAGAAGATGGTTCTGATCCTGAGATCTTATACGAAGTAGAACATCACTTTGTTTGCGAAGACTTTGTCAAGCTTGAGCAAGCTGCACTAGCTGCGTTTAAACTAGGCTATGATGTTGAAGAGCCTGCAGAACTTGAGCTTGAAGACGGCAGTAAGATTTGGGGCTTTGACATCGTTGTTGAAGCTGAGTTAGATGTTGACGTAATAATGGAAGATGTTGATAAACTTGCACAACTTGCGATCGACACCGACGTAGAATACGACGGCTGGGGCACTTACTTTCAAGAGTAATATGTTATCCACTAGGTCCTAACCACTAGGACCTAGTGTAATTCATACCTATTATTGACTCGCCAACTCGCCAACTCGCCAACTCGCCATTTCCTAGTGCTTATTTCGTATTCGTTACTTTTGTTATAGACATTTGTAGTGGATCGTTGATAATCAGTAATTATTATTGTTTGAAATGAATTAATCACTTTATATGCTTATTACCCTTCCAATTTCTGAACTCGTACCAGGAATGTTTGTTGACAGTGTTAGCAAGCAGTTTGAGGGGGTTGATAGTATAAAAATCAAAACTCGCGGCCTAGTTCGCGATAAATCGATCATCAAGCGCTTGGTATCAGAAGGAGTGCAAGAGCTGCTGATAGATTTTACGCAAAGTGACGTGAGTGTTCCTGCCAAATATCAGCTTAAACCTGAAGTCGCGACTGTGGCAGCCGACAAGCCTAAAAAATCAAAAATAAAAAAGGTTATTACAGTTGAGCAAGAGTTTGCCAAAGCGAGTGTGAGCTATGAGCAACATAATCGTAATTTACAAAGTTTATATGGCGATGTTACTTCAGGCTTAAAGATGAATATCGCATTGCTTGATGGCATTGCCAAAGATATCGTGGCATCGGTATTTCGTAATCATAATGCAATGACTATTTTAACTCGTATTAAAGATAAGCATATGTACAATTGGCGACATATGACTAACTGCGCCATTTTTGTCACTGTATTTGCCAAGTACTTAGGTTACAAAGAAAGTGTTGTACAAGAGCTGGCTATGGGGGCCTTGCTACATGACTTAGGCCAAGCTAAATTACCACAAGGGATTTTTTCTAAACCTGAGAAAGTAAATAAGCTTGAGATGCAAGCGATTAAAAAGCATGTAGCGCAAAGTTTAGGCTTGGTAAAAGGCGAAAAAGGCATTACCCCATTAATGCTTGATATGATAGTTAATCACCATGAGCGCTTAGATGGCAGTGGTTATCCTCGAGGTCTGCAGGGCGAAAAACTTAGTCGACCAGCGCGAATTATGGCGATAGTTGACGTTTATGATGCAATGACCGCAGATAGACCCCATCAAATTGGTGATGAACCGATCAACGCATTGCGCTATTTATTAGCTAATAAACACATGTTTGATGGTGAGTTAGTACAGCGGTTTATTAAGTGTTTAGGTGTGCATCCGGTCGGTACGATTGTTAAATTAACCAATGAACGATTGGCATTAGTAACTGAAGGTAATCATCAGAACCCCATTCAACCTAAAGTTAAAGTTTTCTATAATGCTAAGCATAGTCATCATATTACGGCAAAAGATGTTGATTTAACTTCACCAGATCATGACTTAAAGATTTTAGCGAGTATCAAACCATTAGATTATCAGCTTAATTTGGCTCGTTTGTTAAAAGAGCATCTGTTGGTTTAAGCGGTTTTTTGGTTATTGCTTTGTTACAGTGTTCTTTAGTTGATTGCTTAGCCGATAATAGCGCACCACTGAAGCAACTCACCATTAATAATAGCCACAATAAAGTCCCATTCTCTGAATGTAACGCACTGCAGCAGCACACTAGTGCGACTAAAGCACAAACAATAGCACCTAACCAATAATGGTTAACAGGGTTATCGCATTCACCAGCTCTAGTGCAGGCACAAAAATTAGCTTTGCAAAAGCAATATACACTTACCCCACAAAAAGCCAACGCAGCAATAATTAATCCTATTTCCACCGCTTCATCTCCTTTGCTAGTCCTGTTTGGCAGTCTAATAGTGCTTATTAAACAAGTCAATCTAAATGATAATTAATTGCAAATGAGTTTTTCGCAGCAGCTTATCCGATGAGTTTTAAAAAACTGTTACTTTGCTGTTAAAAAATGGTTTTTATGGGGTTTTTTAACGCTTTGTTACAGTTTTTTATTTAAAAGTAAGGTACTGTGCAAAGGTTTTGAAGTAACTTACTCCTAATAATTAGAGACAACACATGGGAACCCAAGCATTTTGTTTGGTTAAGGAAACACAATGAAATTTACAAAAACTTTAATTGCAGCATCACTTGCTGTTATGTCTGCAGATACGTTTGCAGCGGCTTTCCAGCTTGCAGAGCAAAATGCCTCTGGCTTAGGGCGTGCATATGCTGGTGAAGCAGCAGTGGCTGATGATGCCTCTGTAGTTGCGCGTAATCCAGCTCTTATGTCTGTATTTAAAGAGCAGCAGCTAAGTATTGCAGGTATTGCTGTCATTCCAGATGTCAGCCTTCGTGGCACTGAAGCTAGTAATCAATCAGTTAACCCTGGTCAACTAAACGACAGCAGTATTGCGCCAGCCGCTTTTGTTCCTGCAGGTTATTTTGTAATGCCTATCGATGACAAGTTTGCTGTTGGTTTTGGTGCGTTTTCAAATTTTGGTTTATCAACTGAATTTGAAGCAGATTACCCTGCAGGCCAGCTTGCTGGTGAAACAGAGATTGTTACTGTAAATATGAACGTAAGTGGTTCATACAAAATCAATGAGCAATTTAGTGTTGGCCTTGGCTTAAACTATGTTTATGCAGATGCGAAAATCATTCGTAACTTTGGTGCTAATCCATTAGGTTTACCAGCACAAACTCAAGCAGTACATTTAGAAGGCGATGATACTGGCTTTGGTTGGAACTTAGGAGCTAGCTATCAGATTGATGAAAATAGTCGCTTTGGTTTTAACTATCGTAGCGAGACAGATATCACATTTGATGGCGAGTTTTCTAACCAATTACCTGCACAAATCGGTGGCCTAGCTGGCGTAAGTGTACCTGGAAGTGTTGAAATCACTCTCCCTGCGATTGCTGAGTTCTCTGGTACACACCAGTTAGATGAGAAAACAGGCTTACACTACAGTGTATTATGGACTGGTTGGGATAGTTTCCAAAAGCTAGAAGCTTATGTTCCAGGCAAAGATACACCTGTATTCTCTAAAGATGAGCACTTCTCAAACTCAATGCGTTACTCAATCGGTGGCGATTATCAGTTTAACGATGCTGTACTATTACGTGCTGGTATTGCTTATGATGAATCACCAGCCGATCAAAAACACCTGTCGATTTCTATCCCTGATACTGACCGTTTTTGGTACTCGTTTGGTGTTAACTACACCATGAGCGAACAAGCAAACCTAGATATTGGTATGAGTATTCTCCGTGGTAAAACACAAAACTTTACTGAATCTGATGGCTTAGGTCAGCAGTGGGGCTTTGAATCAAAAGGCCATGCATACTTATTTGGTGCGCAGTATAACTACACGTTTTAATTTGTAGGCGCGGGTTTATCCCGCGCAAATAAAAAGCCGCGTTATTTATTAACGCGGCTTTTTTTGTGTCTAGCTGTGCGGGGTTCCCCGCATCTAGTTACAAGCTTTCGATCTTGGCTTTTTGCTCAAGTAGTTTTGCTTTCGCATCTGAGAACTCTGCAAGTTTCTCATTTTCTTTAGCAAGGACTGCTTCAGGTGCATTGTTAACAAACTTTTCGTTTGCTAGTTTATTTTGCACTTGAGCTAGGCCTTTTTCGGCTTTTTCAAGCTGCTTAGCAATACGTGCAAGTTCGGCGTCAACATCGATTAGACCTGCCATTGGGATCATGATCTCAAGGTTACCAACATAAGATGTTGCACATGCAGGTGCGTCATCTTTGTTATCAAGCAGCGTAAATTCTTCAATTTTAGCAAGTGATGCTAAGAAAGATTTATTTTCTTCAATACGACGTACATCATCCGCAGATGCATTTGCTAGTAATACTGATAACGGCTTGCTTGGGCTAATATCCATTTCACCACGAATGTTACGAATGGCTAAAATGAATTGCTTTACCCACTCTAAATCATCCATTGCTTTTGCATCAACGTTAGCTTCATTGTAAACAGGGAAGGCTTGTACCATGATACTAGTGTTCGCTGTTTCAAGACCTGCCAGTGGCGCAACACGTTGCCAAATCGTTTCGGTAATGTATGGCATCATTGGGTGCATTAAGCGCAGTAGGCTTTCAAGCACAGTGATCAGTGTATGACGCGTACCACGTTGTTGTGCTTCATTGCCTTTGAATAATACAGGCTTTGTCAGCTCTAAGTACCAATCGCAAAATTGGTTCCAAGTGAACTCATAAAGCGTATTTGCTGCAAGGTCAAAACGGTAGTTATCTAAGTGCTCAGTATAGGTTTTAACAGTTGCTTCAAATTGGCCTAAGATCCAACGATCAGCAAGTGAATACTCTTTAACTGCATCATTTGTAAAGCCACAATCTTGCTCTTCGGTGTTCATTAGTACATAACGGCTGGCGTTCCACAACTTATTACAGAAGTTGCGGTAACCTTCAAGGCGGTTCATATCCCAGTTGATGTCACGACCAGTCGATGCCATTGCCGCTAAAGTAAAGCGCAGTGCATCTGTACCGTGGGCTTCAATGCCGTTATCAAAGGTTTTACGAGTATCTTTTTCGATTTTCTTAGCGACTTTTTCTTGCATCAGGTTACTGGTGCGTTTTGTTACTAAGCTTTCAAGGTCGATACCGTCAATCATATCGATTGGATCAAGTACGTTACCTTTAGATTTTGACATTTTATCGCCATTTTCATCGCGAATAAGACCCGTAACGTAAACCGTTTTAAAGGGCACTTGTGGCTTGCCGTTATCATCTTTGATGAAATGCATGGTCATCATGATCATGCGCGCTACCCAGAAGAAGATAATATCAAAACCAGTTACCAATACGTCAGACGGGTGGAAAGTTTTCAAATCATCTGTGTTCGCAGGCCAGCCTTGGGTTGAAAAAGTCCAAAGTGCTGATGAGAACCAGGTATCGAGTACATCTTCGTCTTGGCTAAGTGTTACGCTATCAGCAATGTTGTTTTCACGACGTACTTCTGCTTCATCACGGCCAACAAAAACGTTGCCTTCGCTGTCGTACCAAGCTGGAATGCGGTGACCCCACCACAACTGGCGCGAAATACACCAATCTTGTACGTCGTTCATCCACGAGAAATACATGTTCTCGTATTGCTTAGGTACAAATTGAATATCGCCATTTTTTACTGCGTCTTTTGCAGGCTCAGCCAGTGGTGCAACACGTACATACCATTGGTCAGTAAGTAGCGGTTCAATAACCACACCAGAGCGGTCGCCGTAAGGTACGGTTAGAGCGTGATCTTCAATTTTTTCAAGTAAGCCTAATTGTTCAAATTCAGCCACAATTGCTTTACGTGCATCGAAGCGGTCAAGACCATGCAGGCGCTCAGGAATTGGTGCATCAAACTCAAGCTCTTTACCATCAAAGGTGTAGGTTTCGCCTTGGCTTAGAATTGCGGCATCTTTATCGAAGATATTGATCAACGGCATTTGATGACGCTTACCAACTTCGTTATCGTTAAAGTCGTGTGCTGGCGTGATTTTTACACAACCAGTGCCTTTGTCTTTATCGGCATGTTCATCAGCAACAATTTTAATTCGACGATTAACAATCGGCAGTAAAATCTCTTTACCGATCAAGTCTTGATAGCGTTCGTCATCTGGGTTTACTGCAACACCTGAGTCACCAAGCATGGTCTCTGGGCGAGTCGTTGCCACTACAATGTAGTTTTTACCGTCTTGGGTTGTAACACCATCAGCCAATGGGTAACGTAGGTGCCACATGTGGCCTTGTTTGTCTTTGTTTTCAACTTCAAGATCAGAGATAGCCGTGTGTAGCTTTGGATCCCAGTTTACTAGGCGCTTACCACGATAAATTAAATCTTCTTTGTGTAAGCGTACAAACACTTCTTTAACTGCTTCTGATAAGCCGTCATCCATAGTGAAACGTTCACGATCCCAGTCAACCGATGCGCCAAGGCGACGAAGTTGTTTTGTGATAGTCCCGCCAGATTGTTCTTTCCACTGCCAAATTTTGTCGATGAAAGCTTCACGGCCTAAGTCGTGGCGTGTTTTACCTTCTTCAGCAGAGAGTTTACGTTCAACCAGCATTTGCGTAGCAATACCTGCGTGGTCAGTACCTACTTGCCATAATGTGTTATTACCTTGCATACGTTTAAAACGCGTTAAGGTATCCATAATGGTGTCTTGGAAAGCGTGGCCCATGTGTAAGCTACCAGTGACATTGGGTGGCGGGATCATAATTGAATATGCATCGCCTTTACCTGATGGTTTGAAGTAGCCTTTTTGTTCCCAGTCTTGGTATAACGACTGTTCAATATCTTGCGGATTGTAGGTTTTATCCATTACACAGAACCTTAAATAAGTACTTAAATGAGTTAGTTAGCTATTTATACAAAAGGTATGTTAGCTATTAATATCTTGCGTGGTGATATTAGCACCGAGTTGGCGTAGCTTTTTAAAGCGCTCACGGGCAGCTTGTTTAGCAGTGGCTTCAACGGGCACAAAATCAAAAACTTGGTTAAACCGACGAATAAAGTCCGGCAATTGTGCAGCCAAGTTAATTAAAACTTTACGATTACCGACTGGCGGGGTAGTACCTATTTCAACGGGCGCACCACCTTTTGGACCTTCACCTTGGAGATTGTGAGGCACAAAACTGTCGGGGTCGAATGACCAAATAGTTTCATCAATGGCATGGGCAATTTCAAGATCATCAACGTAAATAAAGATACGATGACCAAGACGATACTGTTCAGCAGCAATATCAGCCGCTAAGCTAAAGTGATCATCAGCCTTGGCTAATGACTCATCTTGTTGCTTTAGAACGAAAAACTGGGCGTTCATGCTCATTGTATCGGGGCTTCCCACAGTATTGAAAATAATACTTAAATCAAAGCAGGGATTTTGCCATATAACGCGTTTTGCTTCAATTAATACGCTAATTTATACGTTAATAAGTGGGGAATAAATAAGGCGCTAAAAAGCGCCTTATTTAAATTTACAATGTATTGTTAAACGCGGGGTTTAATCTTGGCTGGTTTCGCTTACACCGGCACGGTTGAGTAAATATTGCGTAAGCATTGGCACCGGTCGACCTGTTGCGCCTTTGTTTTTACCACTGCGCCAAGCAGTGCCTGCGATATCTAAATGGGCCCAGTTATACTTTTTAGTAAACTTAGATAAGAAGCATGCTGCTGTTATCGTTCCCGCAGAGCGGCCGCCTAAGTTAGTAAAATCAGCAAATGGGCTTTCTAGTTGATCTTGATAATCATCCCACAGTGGCAACTGCCACGCACGGTCGCCACTTTGCTCAGATGCTTTTAACAAGTCATGTGCCAGTGGGTTGTGGTTAGATAATAACCCCGTTGCATGAGCGCCAAGGGCAACAATACAAGCGCCAGTTAAAGTAGCGACATCAATCACGGTTTCAGGTTCAAAGCGCTCAACATAAGTGAGTGCATCACATAATACTAAGCGGCCTTCAGCGTCGGTATTTAGTACTTCAACTGTTTGCCCTGACATAGTGGTCAAAATATCACCCGGACGATAAGCATTCGAGCTTGGCATGTTTTCACAACCTGCGAGTACACCAATTACGTTAATCGGTAATTGCATTTGCACCAAAGCACGCATTGCGCCAATAACACCGGCTGCACCGCCCATGTCGTATTTCATTTCATCCATGGCTTCGCCTGGTTTGAGTGAAATACCACCTGAGTCAAAGGTTAAACCTTTACCAACTAGCACGATTGGGGCTTGATCTTTCGCGCCGCCTTGGTAGTTAATTACCGACATAATAGATTCGTTATCACTACCACGACCAACTGCTAAGTATGAATTCATACCTAACTCTGCCATTTTATCTTCGCCAATTATATCAACTGTAACGTTGTCAAAGTTAGCTGCAAGTTCTTGCGCTTGTTCACCTAAATATGCAGGATTACAGATGTTTGGCGGCATGTTCGCTACGTCTTTACATAACTTACTACCTGCAGCGATCGCTAGACCATGTTCAATGGCGCTTTCACCAATGGTAAGTTCGCGGCGAGTTGGCACGTTAAACACAATTTTACGCAGCGGGCGACGCGGGTCACTTTTTTTGCTTTTTAATTGGTTAAATGTGTACAAGCAGTCTTGGGTGGTTTCGACCGCTTGGCGGACTTTCCAGTAGGTGTCGCGACTTTTAACATGTTGCTCAGTTAAAAAGCATACCGCTTCCATCGACCCAGTTTCATTTAGGGTATTGATAGTTTTTGAAATAATTTGTTTGTATTGTTTGTCGTCTAGCTCGCGCTCTTTACCACAGCCGACCAATAGTATGCGTTCACTTAACACATTGGGTACATGATGCAATAACAGCACTTGTCCCGGCTTGCCTTCAAGGTCGCCGCGACGCAATAAATTAGAGATATAACCATCACTGATTTTATCGAGTTGTTCACCAATGGGGGATAAACGACGTGGCTCATAAACGCCAACTACAATACATGCGCTACGTTGCTTTTCAGGACTACCACTTTTTACGCTAAATTCCATTGTCACTCCTAATTTTGAGTCATTTAACCCTTAAATAAGGGTAATAAAATAAAAATCCAGATACTAGCTTAATATTAGCTTATAAACGCTGACTCATTATGTGTATTTGAACTTTATACTTTTGTAGCCATCAATACCACTAATGCGACAATATATCGAGTTGCTAGGTATGATATTTAATGTTGATGACATATAATAAAACCCTAAGTTTACTCAAATTTTCTTACTCTTGAAGTAAAACATCATGTTTAACAGGGGCGATCATTGCTAATTTTCCGTTATTTGACCACTGAAGTTTTAAAGTCTCAGGTCGCCGTATTTTTAACTTTGATGACAATTTTTTTGTCGCAAAAGTTTGTTGTTATTCTAAGCGACGCCTCTGAAGGCGGTATTCCTGCTAAGTTAGTACTGTCGATGATTGCACTAAAGTTACCGCAATTGGCATCATTAATACTACCGCTAAGTATCTTTTTAGGGATTATTCTCGCCTACAGTCGCATTTATGCCGACAGTGAAATGACTGTTCTCAAAGCCTGTGGCGTTAGTGAATGGTACGTAGTGCGTGTAACCTTAGTTTCTAGTGTGGTACTAGCGCTATTGGCGGGAGTACTGACTTTATATATAGCCCCATGGGCGAGTGAACAAGAATATCAATTGAAAGAACAAGCCAAAGCGGATGCCGGGTTATCAGCGCTGCGGGCTGGGCGCTTTCAACAAACAGGGAACGAAAAAGCGGTGGTGTTTATTCACAATATCGAAAACGGCGGCAAAGAATTACACAAAGTATTTGTAGCACAACTACCCGATAGTGAAAAAGACAATCTCGCACGGTTAGTATATGCGCAGCGGGGTGTGGTGGTCGAGCAAGAAAGCGGTGAGCAGGAATTGGTGCTCAGTGACGGTAAGCGTTACGAAACTGACGGTGAAACGCCAGCGCTCAATTTAACCGAATTTGATGGCTATAGTGTACAAATCCGTGAGCAAGAGATAGAACATCAACGCCGCAAACTTGAAGCTGTGCCGACCATTGATTTGTTTGCGATGAAAACGACTGATGCGATTGCTCAGTGGCAGTGGCGTCTTGCTATTCCGCTTTCTATTCCGCTACTTACTTTATTAGCAGTACCGCTGAGTGTCGTTAATCCGCGCCAAGGTAAGTTTGCCAAGTTAGTACCTGCCATAAGCTTGTATTTAGGTTATTTCATCTTATTGAATGCAGCAAAATTTGCAGTTGAGGATGGTAAAATTCCGCCTTCAATTGGCCTATGGTGGATCCACTTTACGGCGTTATTTATCGGCGGCTTTTTGATCATTAAAGGGCGGCCACTCGGTGCTTGGCTAAAAGCTGTGTTGACTAAGCGGGAGTATGGCGCATGATGAAAATGCTTGATTGGTACTTAGGCCGTAGCATCTTGCAAACCACTGGTTTTGCTTTGATGGTCTTGGTGGGGATCAGTACCCTGATTAAATTTATTGAGCAGCTTAAATCAGTCGGTCGCGGTAGCTATGATATTGCAACTGCATTGTTATATACATTATATAGCATGCCTGGCGATCTTGTGGTGTTCTTCCCAATGGCCGCTTTAATTGGTGGCTTAACAGGTCTTGGAGCACTTGCGTCAAATAGTGAACTGGTGGTTATGCAAGCTGCTGGTATGTCGCGTTTGCAAATTATTGTCTCAGTGATGAAAACTGCAATATTTATGGCGCTTTGTATGATGGTATTAGGCGAGTGGGGCGCACCGGCCGCACAGCTCAAAGCGAAAGAAATGCGTAATCAAGCTATACACGGTGGCGATGTATTTAACGCTCAGCAAGGTGTATGGGCTAAAGATGGTAATAACTTTATTAATATAGAAGATGTTGACCAAAACGGCGTATTACACGGTGTGAACATGTATCATTTTGATAAATCACTACAACTTACACAAATTACTAAAGCTCGCGAAGCAGTAGGCCGTAAAGATGGTTGGTTACTTCGTGATGTAAGTAAACTGCAACTCAGTGAAGAGTTGATCAGTACACAGCAACAAGATGAAGAGTTTTACGAATCACAACTTACAGCTGAAAAGCTGGGTGTAGTATCGGTAAAACCAGAGGCGCTTTCTTTCACAGGACTTTGGTCGTATTTAGGTTATTTAAAACAAAATGAGCAAGATACCAGCACCTATGAGCTGGCTTTATGGCGTAAAATTATGCAGCCAGTATCGATAGCGGTGATGTTATTAGTGGCGCTGTCGTTTATATTTGGCCCACTGCGTACAGTGACGATGGGCGCGCGGATTGTAATGGGCGTAGTAACCGGTATTGCATTTCACCTAACCAATGAAATATTTGGTCCTGTGGTGATGGTGTATCAAATCCCTGCGATAATCGGGGCGACTTTACCAAGCATAATATTTATAGGTTTTGCGACTTACTTGCTTAATAAGCGAAATTGATAATGGGGAGCTAGCAGCCTAGCTCCTTATTGCTAATCTAAAGAACGATAAATTCGTTTGTTTTCTTCTTTTGTTAGCGCAACAACCTCGGTTTTAGACAGGTAATCTTGCAGCGCTCGTTTGTTTTTAAAATCAACTAATACCACTAAATTACCCAAGCCAAGTAATGCGGTTACGCTACGAATAACGGCTTGTGACCAACTAATTAGCTTACCATCGCGAGTTTGTACTTTTAAACGCCATGCGCGCATACCAATCGTTTGGCCACTCTTAGTCCAAAAATAGCCAAAAAACACTAACGCTACAACGACTAAAAGTGTACTGCGAAGACCTGATAACAATAGTGAATTTTGAATTAGCGCAGACACATCCTCAGCACCATTTAAACTAATAACCTCAAGTGAAATAAGCCCTTGTACGGCAAACAAATACAAAACAACGCTTAGCATAGCAAATGCAATAATAGCTAACGTATCGTAAACTAACGACGCAAAGCGACGCCAAAAGCTCGCACGCGGAAATTCAGCAGACATAAATAAACTCACAAAGTTAATATGTGCGCTAGTTTAGCAAATAGCGAGACAAATACTAGCTAGTCGCTTTTATGAGTGAATGTTAATGGTTGCTCAATTGTTAAGCGGTTGATCGTGGTTTTGTAAAAAACGCTTGCTGCTCCTCTTATTGTTTGTATAATGCATGGCATAGAGACAAAGACAGCTTGATAAGTCCTAGCTCTAAAGTGGTTTTTCTTTATCTTCTCATGTTAGAAGGTTAAAGAAAAATGATGCCAGCGTGATGAAATTGGTATACATGGGGGATTCAAAATCCCCTGCCGCAAGGCGTGCCGGTTCAAGTCCGGCCGCTGGTACCACTTTTGATAGCCCTTGCTTTTTAGCAAGGGTTTTTTTATGCCTATAGAAAAGTGAAATGCGGACTCGAGCGCCACTCAAACCAATATTTGACGATGAACCATAGCTTTTTTAGCCAATCCGTATCGTTTTAACTTTCCCTCATGCTGATTAAAAAACTTATCAACAATAGTCTATTGGTAAATAAATACAGATTACCTATTGTGGGTATAGTAGAATGCGCGCCCTAAATATATTTTTACTTTATTACTTACCCTTACTCAAAGTTCGTACATTGAGGCATTTTAAAGGAAAAAAAATGACGACTAATCGCTTATTTATCTTTAAGCATATTTTTATTTTGTGCATTCTGTTTACATTATCTGCTTGTGGCGGTGGCTCTGGTAGTGCAGAAAAATCTGACACAGGAACTAATTCAAACCTAGATATAACAGCGCCTGTTATTACTTTAAACGGTTCGCAAGCTATTACGCTCAATATAGGCAATAGCTACCAAGAGTTAGGTGCATCTGCTTCAGACGATAAAGACGGTAGCGTAAGTGTTAGCGTGTCAGGCTCTTTGAACCTTAATCAAGCTGGTGTATATACGTTTACATACACTGCTACTGACAGCGCGGGAAACTCTTCAAGTGTAATTAGAACAATTACAGTGGTTGCACCCGACGATACACAAGCGCCAACTATAACGTTGAATGGTGAAAAGTCTATTTCTCTTGAGCTGGGCGAATCATACCAAGAACTAGGGGCGCAAGCACAAGACAATGTGGATGGAACAGTCAGTGTCGCTATTTCAGGCTCTGTGGACGAAAGTACGCACGGCGACTACACAATTACATATACTGCAGTCGATTCCGCTGGTAATACGGGTTCAATTACCCGAAAAGTGACAGTACTTGAGGCTAAAGACACCTCGCCACCGCTGCTTACTCTCATTGGTAAAGAGTATATTAAGCTATTTTTAAATGAAGAGTACTCAGAGCAAGGGGCGTCGGCACTTGATGACTTTGATGGTGCAATCAGTGCAACAGTATTTGGTGAAGTGGACGTTAAGAACACAGGTGTATACATAGTTACCTATACTGCAACAGATAAAGCAGGAAACACGGCAAGTATTGAGCGCACTGTTGAGGTGGTTATACCTCGTGAATTTATCACAACCTGGAAAACGGATAATACACAACTGTTCTCAACAGATGCTAATACAATTAAAATTGCAACGAAAGGTGAAGGTTATAACTTCCAGATAGAGTGGGGCGATGGCACTATCGACCGCAATGTTGTTAATACAATTACCCACACATACGACACCAGCGGAACCTATATTATTAAAATAAGTGGTGACTTCCCACGTTTTTACTTTGATGAAACGCAAGCTGATTGGAACAAATTATTAACCATAGAGCAGTGGGGTGATATTCGTTGGTCATCAATGGAGCGTGCATTTATAAACTGCTCTAACCTTGTTATTAATGCCTTAGATACACCTGACTTATCAAACGTCACGAATCTCTCTTACATGTTTTCGTATGCGCAATCGTTCAATCAAGACATAAACGATTGGGATGTTTCTACTATTACTGATATGACCGGTATGTTTCAAGGTGCTATTTTATTTGATCAAGCTCTTGAAAGCTGGGATGTGTCTCGTGTCGTAAGAATGGGGCATATGTTTGATGGTGCAACGAACTTTAATCAAGATATTAGCAATTGGGATACAGCGAGCTTAAAAGACATGATACGCATGTTTAATAATGCCAGTCAATTCAACCAACCAATAGGCAGATGGACAGTTGGCGGTGTTTATAGGATGACAGGACTATTTGCTAATGCAGTGTCATTTAATCAAGACTTAGGTGATTGGAAAGTTGGGTTTGTATTTTATATGGGCAATATGTTTGATGGTGCATCAGCATTTAATCAAGACATTGGCCGCTGGAATGTGTCCGACGTTGCCTATATGAACAGTATGTTTCGCAATGCGGTTTCATTTGATCAGAACTTAAGTGATTGGGATATTTCTAACCTCAGTGATATGCGTAGCATGTTTGAAGGGATTGCATTGTCGGTTGAAAACTACGATGCTCTCCTCAATGGCTGGAGTAAGTTATCGACTCCACCGCTAAAAATTGGTTTTCATGCTGGTAATAGCCAGTATTCTGAAGCTGGAAAAACTGGACGCGATATTCTCACTAACATACATGAATGGAATATTGCTGATGGCGGATTAGTACAATAGCATTTAACCAGTAAGCTGTGTTGTTCTATGTTTAGAGCATCGCAGCATTTACTTGCATCACAGAAGTGCATGGTTAATAAGCTCTATATTATATAAGTGTAAATTTATCTAGTGTTTATGAGTTACGGTAATAAGCCTTTTAAAAACGCGATACATGATAAGTTGAGCCATAAAACAAGTTGGCAGAGAACTTAACTTATTGATTAAAAATCTAGGTAATGCATACAAGGACAGTCGTAAAGCAAATTCACACTGTTCTTCAGCGCACTTATCAAATAGAAGCAAGTTGCTCAGTATTAAATCAACAGATACTTTAAATATAGTTTTAGTCGTGCGGACTTGTTTACCTTCAGCTTTAGTTAAAACGTGAGCCAAGAAAACCTAAACAGGTGAGAGCTAAGCGACGTTCAAAGTTACTATACGCCGCTTAATTTAATCTAGTAGAGCAAACTATGTTCTATTTAGTCAATTAGAGTCACTTTGCATTGGTAGGTATTATCACCCACTGAAAAACTGCCTTTGCCATTCCATTGATTATCAACGCCAAAGCTTGCCGTAAAAGGTGACTGGTAACTACCAATTGCAGGTGGTGGAAAAGACACCACTGCTTGACCTGTTAGCGCGCCAACTTTAGTTACATCATTATAGCCAGTTGCATGCATATGGCCCGATGCGCTAGCGGTGAAATGAGGTGAATGCTGCGTTCCTTCTTGGATGCTGCCATTCGCTCGACCATTTAATGAACCTGTTTTTGGATCTACAGCAAACTGAATTTCCATAGAGCCACCACCAACAACACCAGATTGAAATTGTAATTTAACGAGATATAAGCTTTCATCAGACATTTTCTTGTTCCTTTTGTAGATTGCATTCGCACTGTTATATGGTTACTAAGTAACCGAGTGAAATTGTAGAATGACCACCACAAAAGACATATTACAGCGTATTACATGAAGTTGAGTTTGAGGGCGTACAGGTTTTTTTATCGTTGTTTTTTAGAATAGGGGCTGCTTTTACAAAGTATTCGCTGATTAAACTAAATGTTCTTTTTAGTATTTCTTTTCGAAGCTAGCTACACTGGCAATAGTATTGTTGCGACTGCACCTTGGTGTTTTTCTTTATTCGCTAAGCTCAAACTACCATGATGCTGCTCTATCACGTTGCGACAAAAGCTTAGACCAATCCCTTGACCTTGTTGTTTAGTGGTGTAAAACGGCACGAATATGTTATCGGGGTTGGCAAGGCCTTGGCCGTTATCATCAATGGTGATGCAGCTTACTTTTCCTTGCTTATGCACACCTAATGTTATTTTAACGGGCGGGGTGCTTGCTTCGATGGCATTTTTTATTAGATTGATCATGACTTGATGAATAAACGTGCGGTCGGCCTTAAAAGTTGCGGCGTCTGTTACGCAGCTAAATGCAACGTCAGGGTATATTGCGCACACTTGTTTTAAAAATGTGTCGGTGTCTATTGCTACTATATTAAGTGCCAGTGGTTTATTTATATCGCCATAGCGCGTGACAAATTCATTAAGATAATTACAGCGCTCACTTATAACATTAAGTGCTTGTATTTGTCGTGGCTCGGTGAGCTTCACGGCGAGATTTTCAGCCATTGCAGTAACTGGTGTGAGTGAGTTGCGAATTTCGTGACCGAGTACGCGAATAATTTGCTGCCATGCTTGCAGTTGGCTTTCGCGAAGGGCTGAGGTGATGTCGATCATAACAATAAGTTGATGACAGCTGCCTTGCTCTATAAATTCACTGTGGCGTATTTGCCATTGCTGGGCTGTAATAACATCGCTAAATTGCCAATGTGCGTCTTGCTTTGTAAGCCCTAATTGTTCAGCGCTTGCATAGCGTAAGGTTTGCCATTGAGTCTGTTTAAATTCGCTAAACGCATTATTGGCATAACTGAGCTTATTATGTTGATCGAGCACCATGATCGGCACATTAAAATGCTCAATTAATTGGTACACCAAAAAAACATGCTGATCGTATCGCGACTTCTTTTTAAATAACTCTTCACTTAACTCAATCAAGCTTTGTTGTAATTGGTGAATACTCCCCGCCTGATAGCTGGGCTTAACGAGCTGGTTATAATCTTCGTTTAAAATGGCATCTAGGTGGGCGTAATTGCGGTTAAAGCTGTTGATCACTTTTTTATAGGTACGAATAAACAGCTTAAGATAAATAGCTAAAAATAGGATTGAGATAACGGCAGAAGTAACAACAGATAAAGCAAAATATTGGCCAATAAAATAGCACCCCAACGCTGCTAAAGTGCTACTAAAAAATGCAAAGCCAATTAAACTGCGTTCCAGCGATGAGTGATAAAGACAACTAAGTGTCATACTGCTTTTCATACGGTAATCCCGTATTTTTCAAGGCGACGATACATAGAAGATTTACCTAAACCTAATAATTTAGCGGCGTTAGGAATATGGCCTTGGGTCTGCTTGAGGGCTAAATCAATTAATTGGCGCTCTGCGTGCTCTAGTGTCATTAGTGGTAATGTGTTATTGATTTGACTGCTGTGCAGGTTTAAGTCATCGGCGGTCAATGTGTCGGTTGTTGCTAACAATATTGCCCGTTCAATCACATGGCTTAGCTCGCGTACATTGCCCGGCCAAGTATAGTGGTTTAATTCCTGTTTAGCGCATTCACTCAATGTAAGTATGGTGCTTGAGTATTTTTTAGCATGTAAATTTATAAAGTGCTCGCACAAAGGCACTATATCTTCAATGCGTTCGCGTAGTGGCGGTATTACAAACTCCAAAGTGTTTATCCGATAGTATAAATCTTCTCTAAACTGGCCTTGTTTTATCAGTGTGGCAATATCGCCATTGGTGGCACTGATCAAGCGTACATTGGTTTTTTTAGTGTGACTCGCGCCAACCATCTCAAACTCTTGGCTTTCGAGTACCCGTAATAATTTTGCTTGTTGTGGTAGTGGTATATTGGCTATTTCGTCTAAAAATAAACTGCCGTTATCGGCCAGTTCAAAGCGGCCAATGCGCTCATTTTTAGCATCAGTAAACGCGCCTTTTTTATGACCAAACATTTCGCTTTCAAATAACGATTCAACAATAGCCCCCATATTCACTGCAATAAACGGTTGTGTATGGCGCGTTGACTGCTGATGAAGCCATTGTGCTAATTGGCTCTTACCCGTACCATTTTCACCGGTTAGTAAAATGTTAGCATCGGTTTTAGCCACCTTAGCTAACTGACTTATCAGTTGTTGCATAGCGTGTGACTGATACACAAATGCAGGCGAGGCATGATCGTTAAGCTGTTGCAGCAACTTTTGATTTTGTTTGTTTAACTTTTTAAGTGTGAGTTGCTGATCGAGCAATTTTAATAAGCGCTGGTTTTGCCATGGCTTTTCAATAAAGTCACACGCACCGTGTTGCATAGCGCGAACCGCTAGATCTACGCTCGACCACGCAGTCATTGCGATGACAGGGATATCTAACTGTTGTTTATGTAAGTGCTGTAAAAACGCCAAACCTTCGTCACCTGATGTGGTGTCGCGGGTAAAATTCATATCGAGCAAAATAAGGTCAATCGCTTGGCTATCTTTAACTACTGCTTGCGCGCTAAAAGGTGAGTCGCATTCGAGCACTTGGTAGCCGTTATCTTCTAAAATAAAGCGCGCGCTTAGGCGGATTTCGGGGCTATCTTCAATGATCAAAATAGTGGCAGGCATAAACTTCCAAATAGGTGAATAAGCACAGGTTGATTGTAGCGTATAGCGATTTCTATGCCAGTGATTTTATTTTTGTATTTCAGCTTGTTAGCTATTTAAAGGTGATTTCAGTAGGTGTTCCAGTCCGATTACGGACTGCTTGCGTCCGATTTTGGGTTAGCGTGTCTGTCGAAGTGAAAGCCTTTAACTAGGGCCAGTCTCAAATTGATACTGAGGAGTCCGGTATCGCCGCTCAATAAGAATTCTTGAATAGTAAATACTTGTAATTCCTTGTATTTATTGATTTTTAATGTTGGCACGTGTTTCGCTATAGCTTAGATATACAAAGCATAATGCGGTGCAATATGGACATAGTAAAAACAAAAGTAGTCAAGCAGTTATCGCTTTGGCATAAGCTAATTTTATTACTGGCTGTTATTTTAATTGTGGCAGTGATTTATCAGCGCAGCAGTCAAGTAGGTGTGTCAGTATCGCGCAGTAATATTATTATTAGTGATGTACGCCAAGGCGCGCTTGCGATTACGGTTACAGGTTATGGTGAACTTAAATCTGCGCAGCAGCAATTGCTTACGGCAAAAACGTTGGCCACTGTGCAGGCTATTTTATTAAAACCAGGCGCAATAGTGACCAGTGACTCAGTGATTGTGCAGTTAGCCAATCCAGCGCTTGAGCAACAGCTCGAAAATGCGCAGCAAGAACTTAATAAACTCAATGCTAACTTACGCCAGTTAAGATTAAACAATACTCGCGAGTTATTAAACGAGCGCTCTCATGTGGCACAAAGCCATGCCGCTTACGAAAATGCCAAACTAAAATTAAAAGCTGAAACCAGTTTGGTTGAACAGGGCATAGTCTCAACGCTTAATTATCAGCGTAGCGTGTTAGACGAGCAACAACTTCGCCAGCAATTAGCAATAGCTAAGCAACGTTCAGAGCAACTAAAAGCCGTACACATAGAATCTGAAAACATTCAGCTTGAGCAAATTAAACAGCAACAAGGGTTAGTAGTTATGGCACAAACACAATTGGCCAACCTATCTGTAGTAGCGGGAATGGATGGGGTATTACAGCGTTTACCGATTGAGCTTGGGCAAAGCGTAAATGCAGGGCAAGAAATTGCGCTTATCGGCTCGGTTGATTCGTTAATTGCAATTATTCAAGTACCACAAAATCAAGTAGATGATATTCGGTTAGGGCAGCTCGCAGAAGTAGATACACGCCGCGGTGTTGTTATGGCAAAGGTGTCACGCATCAGCCCTGTGGTGAGTAATAATACAGTAGAGGTAGAGTTATCGTTGCCTAAAGAGCTCCCTGAAAATGTTCGGCCGCAATTAACAGTCGATGCCAATATTAAGGTCGCACAGCTAAAAGATGTTACTTATATCGAGCGCCCAGCAAACGTAAAACCGCACAGTGTAAGAGAGCTGTATCAGGTAAACTCACAGCAGCAAAGCGCACGCTTGGTTGATATCAAATTTGGTCGCGAGGCTGGGCGCTTTATCGAAATACTAAGCGGCGCACAGTTAGATCAGCAATTAATTATTTCAGATTTAACCAACCTTACTCGCAGCAATAGCGAAATTCTAATTAACTAATGAACAGGACAAAAATAATGACAGAGCAAAAAATAACGAACACCCAAGCCGATGTCGTATTAGCAATGAAAGGAATTAGTAAGGTATTTGAAACCCAAGAGTTACAAACCTATGCACTGCGTAGTATTGATTTGTGTATTTATCGCGGTGAATACTTGTCGATATCGGGGCCATCTGGCTGTGGTAAATCAACATTACTTTCATTATTGGGTTTACTTGATATGCCAACCAGCGGTGAATATTTAATTGACGGTAAAGACGTCTCTGCACTTTCGCTAAATCAGGCTGCTGAAATTCGCAATGCAAAAATAGGATTTATTTTTCAATCATTTAATTTAATTGATGAGTTAAGTGTGTTCGACAACGTGGCATTACCACTGCGTTATCACCACTGTAAACCAAACAAGCAAATAATTGCTGAAAAAGTAAAAGCGTGCCTTGAAAAAGTAGGGCTTGGGCATCGTATGAGTCATAAACCTAACCAATTATCAGGAGGACAGCAACAACGCGTGGCGATAGCCCGAGCGCTGGTGACTGAACCGGCAATATTATTAGTTGATGAGCCAACGGGTAATTTAGACTCAAAATCGGGAGATCAAGTTATGCACGTATTAAGTGAGCTACATGCAGCCGGCACCACTATTTGCATGGTGACACATGACCCGCGTTACTGTGATATGGCTACAAGGCAACTAAAGCTATTGGATGGTGAGATGCTAGGGGCTGTGGGTATAAAAGATCAGCTAAGTGCTTAAATAACCTGTTTAGTGAGAGTAAAATGGAATATCCAAAAATAATAAAACGTCAATGGCTATTAAGGGATAACTTAACGGAGTGCCATAATGACTTATAATTTAAAAAATGCATTACTTAATATAACTAATCATAAAGTTTACAGTTTAAGTGTTGTAGCGACGTTAAGTATTGTTTTAGCTGCATTAATTACTGTATTAACACTTGCCTATATTATGCTGTTAAAACCATTGCCATACCCTGAGCAAATGCGGTTAGTAAAAGCTGAATATGCTCAAATAGACCAAACCGGGGCGCTTAATACCCGCGCTTTTAATTACCCTGCACTGATTGATTTATATAAAAATCATAAATTATTTGAGCAAGCTGCGTTGGTGTATTACGGTGAACAACGCCTTGATGATGTAGCGGGCTTACCCATAGTAAACACCTCATTTGTTACCCCTCAGTGGTTTGAAATGTTTGCAATTAAGCTACATTTAGGACGAGGTTTTACGCAAACCGAAGCTCTTGATAGTTTTAACCCCGTTGCCGTTATAAGTTATCGAACATGGCAAAATGACTTTGCCAGTAAAGAAAACATAATAGGTCAAACACTTAGTGTGGGCGCTCAGCAATTCAAAATTATAGGTGTGGCTGCAGCCAACTTTAAATCGCCTGCACTTATCAAAACAGGGCAGGTCACTGACGTATGGTTGCCGTGGGATTATAATTTAACCTCTGCAGAGGCTAAACCATTTTGGTGGAACCGTTACTCGCGCAGCCATTTTGTGGCTAAATTACCAAGCGATGTAAGCATTGAGCAGGCGAGTAAAAGGTTATCGCAGTATGTGGATGATGTATGGCAACAGCATATTACGACCGAAGCATTCTTTGCAGGTTGGCATATCGAACTTGAGCTAAACACCTTGCAAACAGTAATATTAAAAGAGACACCGCAGAATATTTATTGGCTCATTTTAGCTGTAACGGGGTTGGTTATTATTGCCTGTGTAAACATTAGTAACGTGTTTATTGTAAGAACTGCAGCGCGTAAACACACATTAGCACTGAGTGCGGCGCTGGGCGCAACACGGTTTACTTTGTTTAAACAGTTTTGGCTGGAGATTGCCTTGCTAATAGGCTTAGCAAGTATAATAGGCCTTGCGTTAGCGGCGATTTTTTTAGCAACCTTAAGCGATTTTGCCATGGCAATATTACCGCGCGCCAATGAGCTTTCTATTAATGCAGTATCATTCCTTATCACACTGGTTAGCGGCTTAATATTAACGACGCTGTTCGCTTTTTTATGTACGCGAATAGTAAATTACCAACAACTGATAAGTAGTTTAAAGTCAGCAGGTAAAGGGACGACAGTGCAGGTGGGCAAGCGCGTATGGCAAGGCTTGGTCGCTTTTCAAGTAGCTGTAGCGTGTACATTATTGTTTATTAACTTTTTAGTTTTTAGCGTTAATAAAAGTAATATTGACGAGGCTTTCACACTGCCACTTGAGCAATTAACGAGTTTAAAGGTTAATGTAGCAAGCCATGTAGCGGCTGATAGAGACAAAGCAAATCAGCTATTAGAGCAAGTAGCTAACGAGCTTGCTTTACTGCCAGAGGTTAGGCAAGTAAGTCGTTCATCATCACCTATAAACGATAATTTAATTACTTGGTCATTGGTTGAGGTAGCAAGCAATCAAAACGTATTACCTTATGGTAAATCAGTTGATGAGCAGTATTTTTCATTACTTAAACAACCCGTATTACAAGGACGTGGTTTTACAAACGAGGATACTAAAAGTAATGCGAATGTTATTATTATTAATGATGTACTAGCAGAAAAATTATCAAATGATGGTAATGCATTGGGTATGCATTTGAGTTTTGATATAACTTCAGGGCGCGAAAATGATTTAGTAATAATAGGCATAGTTAAAACAATGCTTATACCGGGGAAAACGTCGCTTGAGCCTAAAGCTTATTTGACTCGTGCTGGTTATAATTCATTTATTATCGAGTTTAAAAGTGCTCAGCACTTAACAAAAAATACGCTTAACACCTTATTACAATCTATTGATTCAGGCTTATCAGTTCATCAATTAGCGCCATTAAATGCACAGCGCGATACAGCACTGTTTCGTCAATATGTAGTATCGGCGACAACGCTGATGATCATTGCTGCCACTATTGCCTTAACCAGTATTGGTTTGATAGGTATTATGCGCTACTCAGTGTTATTAAGGCGTGCTGAAATTGGTATTCATTTGTGTGTTGGCGCAAAGCCACTGGCATTGTTTTTGTTAGTATTTAAGCAAAATGGCAGCGCAATCGTAACGGGTATAATACTCAGTATTGCGTTATTGCTGGCTTTACAACAACCACTACAACTGATTGCGGATGGAGTACCGCAAATTATGCAGCTTGGTATGTTATTCATGACTTTATTGTTTGTAATTAGCCTTGGCGCACTGGCGTGTTATTTACCTTTAAGTGCCCAGCTAAAGCGCCCTGCAATTTACGGTGTACAAGGATCACAACAGTAAAGTGTGTAGTTTAGGAGGGACTGATTGAGTAAAAGGCTTAAATCAGCTCCTTCAACTAGCTCTTTTAAAAAACACTTTATAAAATTTGGCACGTTGATAAGTTAATAATAATTATAAATATGGTATGGGCTGAATGTTATTATCTGCAATCTATACAACTAAAAATGCTACAACAGGGATTTCAGTCAATGATTGCAAAGTTAGATAATGCAAATGAGGCAGTCGCAAAGCAAATTTACACCACCTTTCAACGCTCTTATAAAATAGAAGCTGAATTAATAGGTACGCAGAATTTTCCGCCTTTATCGCGCACTGTTAATGATATACACAATTCGCAAACGCTTTTTTATGGATTTTATGACGATACTCAGCTTGGAGGGGTTATTGAACTGGTAATTATCAATGAGCGATTAGAAATTAATAGCTTAACGGTTGACCCAAAGCATTTTAGAAAAGGCATCGCCGAAAAGTTAATCCGCTATGCGTTAACTAACTTTATTGAAACAGCATCAACAGCGATAGTTGAAACCGCAGTAGTTAACGAGCCCGCTATTAAGTTATATAAAAAGCATGACTTTGTTGAGTTTAAAAGATGGACGCCCGATCACGGTATTGAAAAGCTAGCCATGATTCGAACTGGCATTGTTTGATTCAAAAGCCACAGTGTAAAAAACGTTGTAAATTCAATTTCTTTTCAATTATTAGTTTAACTAGCAAATACTTATCGAAAGGTAACCAACGGTTGTTATTTTGTTATGCCAATCACTTAAGTTTATTTTAAGTTTTACTGTTTACGCTTAACCAACCATATTTAAACATGATTTTTGAAATACAAATTTTATGTTTTAGATCACTAAATACTTAGTAACGATAGGTTACTGTATGTGGAGTATTTAATACGTACAAGGGTAGAGGTTACCTCTTCAAGCTCTCAAAACATAAGAGGTAGGTTGATGAGTAGCCATGTAATACCGATCGACTTAAATATTTAACCATTCTAGCGAGCTAAATAAAGCGCTAACTGCGTTATGATTTTTTCAAGTAGAACAACTACATGTCAAAATTTATGCCTTGTTATCACTGTATTTATCTGTCGCTATAAATGGTCAGTAACTTAACACGATTGGTATAATTTCATTTTTCGAGAGGCATTATGAATTTAAAAAACACGACAACTCATTACAATACGCTCTCCATTGCTTTGCATTGGCTTATGTTCATATTGATTGTAGCTGTTTACGCAAGCATTGAACTGCGCGAATTATTCGACAAAGGGACTACAACCCGAGATGCCTTTAAAATGTGGCATTTTATGCTTGGTTTATCGGTTTTAGCTTTAGTAAGCGTTAGGCTAATTGCTCGCGTAGTGGGTGGCTCGGCTCCTGATATAAAACCAGAACCAGCTAAGTGGCAAAATAACCTGGCCAAACTAGTGCATGTTATTTTGTATGGTTTCATGTTTGCTATGCCTATTGCGGGATGGTTAATTTTGAGCACGGCAGGC
This sequence comes from Pseudoalteromonas sp. SG44-8, assembly GCF_014164125.1. Lineage (NCBI taxonomy): Bacteria > Pseudomonadati > Pseudomonadota > Gammaproteobacteria > Alteromonadales > Pseudoalteromonadaceae > Pseudoalteromonas > Pseudoalteromonas sp. SG44-8. The sequence goes on from NZ_JACJEQ010000004.1 coordinate 150,378, forward strand.
AAACCAATTCCGTTTTTTGGTCTAGAGCTGCCGCCATTGGCCAGTAAAGATTTAGACTTGGCTAAAACCATCAAAGAGCTGCATGAAACCGCTGGGGAAGTTGGCTATTACTTGATTGGATTACATGCCGCCGCCGCCTTATTCCACCATTATGTTTTATCTGATAATACGGTTGCACGAATGCGTTTGCCGAAAAAATAACAGCGAATAAAAATTTAAAAAAGGGAGATTCAGTCTCCCTTTTTTAATTTTGCTACTTTCTGTTTGACTTAACGCTATTGCCACTTTGACGAAGTTCGGCTAATAGTGATAGCCAGACATTGAAATTGACTAAATATAATAGCTAATTAAGTGCTCAAACTGTTGTTTGCGCACATATTCAAGGATATGAGCGGCGCGCGTATATTGTTTCATTTAGCTTTGCTTAAAGATAATAGAAAACTTAGTGATAGTAATACCTTAGCTAATTTGTTAAAACTGTGTAAAGTATTAATGTGAGTGTGGTCGGAGTAGAAAGATGTGCGTGTCGCATAAATACTAAAATGTTATAAGCTTTATCCAACTTTAGAGTGATACGATGAGTGATTATCAAGATTTATGTGAAATGTATGGAAGAGAAGCAAGTGATCCTGATTTTATAGATGATTTGGTTGATGAGGTTTCAAGAGATTCTAATTTAGATGAAGATGACTATGAATGGTATGAAGAAAATGAGAATAAGGATCATCATGATTTATTAACGGAACAACTAGACAGTGTAGATCAAATTTTGAATTTAACTGTTCCTGACGATGCAAAGTTTAGTTTCCTCGTAATGATTCATGCGCATGTTGTATCAGCTATAGAGGGTTATCTCGCTGGGGTATTTATTCATCAAGTATGTAATTCTGAAGTACTCACTAGGAAGTTAATTGAAAGTGATCCTGAATTTTCTAAACGAAAATTTACATTAAGAGAAATATATCAAGAGCAGGACGCTTTAAAAGTTACGGTAGCAAGTTATTTAAAAGACTTAATATTTCATGATTTGAAAAAAATTAAACCGATGTATAAGTCGGTTCTTGGATATGAATTGTCAAATCTATCATGGTTGTTTAAAGCTGTTGAATTACGTCATCACTGTGTTCATCGGGCGGGTTATGACAAAGAAGGCAATAAAATTGATCTTTCAGTTGAATCAGTTTCAGACTTATTTATGCAAGTCCATAAATTAGGTGAAGACATCAATGAAGCTATAAAAAATATTAGGTGACAGCTTATAACAAACAATTTAACAAGGACAAAAAACAGTTGGCTTTTGCTCCTTCGTCGCTTATTTTAGCCAACTATTTTTAGCCTGTTAATTGGGCATTGGTATCAATTTATCAACGGAGGTGTGATGAGTACAGGAACATACGAGGAGCCTCTTCCATGTGGAGGTAAATTGAAGGTCACAAAGTCTTCATGGGAAATTTCTTATTATTTCTCTGGTCCTGATATGAGATACAACGGTACATTTGTTTCTGTTCTAGGAAGGGAAATCAATAAATATATTGCAGCGTTTAATGAAAACTGGGAAGAGTTTGAGAAACTAAAAGCAACTATTCCTAGTGGTGGTGATTTTTCAAAGCAAGGTAAGATGAATATGTATATTCGTATCGGAAATTTCGCACAAGGAGTGTGTATTAATTCTTATCATATGCCAATCAACTCAAAACAGCAGCTAAAAAAGTTATTAGATGGATATCAATATGCATCTAAAAGAGCTCCTGAAATACAAAGCTTCTTAGCAAGTTTGTAGAGATAAAACCTAACAATCGTATTAAATCTGACATCTCATATTTTCCGGTTTTTTGCTTAAGAGAAAATGACGCAAAAAAGCATCCAACATGTTCTGCAGTTTATGCGGGTGTGTTAAATTTCAGGAGAAACAATGAAGCTCATTCTAGTAACAATCCTTTCGCTAGTATTTTCTGCTAGCACTTTAGCAAGTGAGGCAGTTGAACTTCGCCACAAAGGTGTGGAGGCAGCATCGAAAGGTGATTTTGCATCAGCTCAAAAATACCTAGATCAGAGTGCAAAACTAGGATTTTACACAGCACAAGTTGAGTATGCATATTTGCTAGAGTCTAGCCCTGTCTCAGTACAAAATAGTGTTGAGTCTTATGCTTGGTACAAAGTGGTTATTGCGCGAGCAGGTACTGACACAGAGTTCGCAAAAGAGGGTTTGGCTCGGCTAACCAAAGCAATGTCTGAGGCAGAGTTAAACCAAGCAAAAGAAACTACCACAAAATATATTGAACAATATGCCAAGTAAAAATTTAACACATATGAGCCTGAACTCATTTCATAGGCACTTGTGTTCTATTTGACAGTTTTCATTTAGTGGCGGTTAACTCTAACTCAATAAACAAATTCGTTTACTTCGTCTGTCGATGCGGCTGTTAAGCAAGTAGCTTACGGCAAACACATATAGAGGCGCTTTTATCGCAGCCAGGTTTTTCCCATATCCTTTTGGGGTCACTGGGGCACTACGACCAAATGGATTTAGAAGGTAGAGCGAAGCAGTATGCCAGAGCCGAGACATTCATCGGTTAACTTCATCATGGCACTACTCAAGAGGGCTGGTTTCATCAATCGAATATGTCAGTCTAGTTTAGTCTAATTTTAATCTACAGGCTCGTTAGCTGTGTTTCCTAAATTGCTTACTCAGTGCTACTATAGTGATACATTTTTGTGGAGGTTATTATGAGAGTAGAGTTAGTAACAACATTGAAACGCCAAGCGACGAAAATATTATCTGAGCTGCATTTAACTAAAGAGCCCGTATTAATCACCGAACATGGGCAACCGTCAGCGTATCTTGTTGATGTTGATGACTTCGAATTCATGCAAAAACGTATGCAAATCCTTGAGGCGTTAGCTAAAGGCGAGCAGGCAATAAGTAGAGGAGAAACTACGTCTAATATTGAAGCTAAAGAGAAAATGAATAAATGGCTGAAATAATCTGGACAAATCCTGCTCTGGAAGATCTAAACGATATCGCTGAATATATTGCATTGAGTAACTTGCTGTCAGCTAAAAAGTTGGTGGCGAAAATCTTTGCTAAAGTTGAACGCCTTGAAGAGTTCCCTGAATCAGGGAAAACACCGATTGAACTATCAAATCTGAATTACCGTGAAGTGATAGTTAATCCTTGTCGTATATTTTACAAAATAGACAATGATAAGGTTTTTATTTTACACATAATGAGACAAGAGCGTGATTTACGTAAGTTCTTGTTGCAAATGTAGCTTACACTAATCGGGTAGCCTGAGCTCTTTCAACATCACCCATATGCGCTTTTTATTTACAGTAAGTGCAGTGGGCGGTTCACCTCCTGTAATCACGATGTACTGATAAGGCTAGGCACTTACCACCTAAAATAAGCCACTCAAACACCTGCAAAAATGCCAATTAAAACAACACCAAGCCCTCTTTTTATATTTTACGTGAAAGCCAGTTGTCGATTGAATCAAAATAGCAACTGGGCTATGGTTAATGCATCAATAAAAATAAATTAAAAACGAGTTATTCTACAGGCTCGTTAGAGTTTTCTGTATGTCTATTGTAAACGGAATTCCAATTTCAGAACTACCAAAGGTTCTTAATCTTATCTTTGAAGATGATGTTCTTATTTACGAAGCTTATTCAGATTTCGATAAAGAAATACAATTTTTTTCTAATCGGAAGGATTTGAATGAATATGCTAATTTCAAACTCTCTGAGAATGACTTTAGGTGTAAAGATATCAACTTGACTCTCCACTACTCTGACACTGGTGGGGAGGTTTACATTGAGAAACATGATTTGGTTCCAGATAAGTGTGATGGTGCTACCTATAGATATACAGCAGATGGCTGGGGCACAATCAATTTCAATATTTTTATTGAAGGAGATTACTTCGTGTTGTTTTCGCTTCATGCAAGAGATAAAAAGGAAGCAAAAGAGTGGCAGGATACTTATCCAGAGTTTGGGTCTTTTTTAGTTTGGGAATGGAAAAATGTCAGTAAGCATTTAAAAAGACTAGAGACGTCATACAGTGCAATTCATAATAAGTTGGCAAAAAAACTCTAACAAGTCGATTATGTTCGCCCAACAATTTGGGCTGAGACTGCAAACCCGCGCGCCATATCGAAGAAAAACAGCATCAGGTCTTGCATCTTGCATTTTATTATAAAAGTCAAAAAGAAAGACCTGCCGACGGAACCATGCGAAGGTTATAGTCTCTGAAAAGGCAAAAGCTATCCCAACTTGTCAGCTAGTGATTCAAATTACTCATGCTCTAAATATCAACCGTGGGAAGCTGAAGCGTTTGAACTAGAAGATAGAGTAAGAGAAGCTTTATATAACAGGATCCCAGAATTAAAATGCTTATAACAAGCAATTAGGATCGGCAACGTCCGTTCATGGCACTCTGTCGCCATAATAATTCTTACAGGTCAAAAGACTGCTATTTTAATTTAAGTCGATTTAGCTACGGCTAACTTAACCAATTGTAGTTATATTAAAAAAACATGCTTGACTTAAATTAACGGCACTTTTATTTTTTCGTTGCTCGTTGCTCTTTCAGCGTTGTACTTTTTCGGATATCATTTGCGCAATTTTGATTATCCGTTGCTAGTTATGACCTCTTTAATTGCTAAGGCAAATATTCAAGCCATTGTTATGGCGATTAAAGCTGAAGAAGCTAAGCTTCGTCAAAAGCACCCGTTATTAGCCCATCAAAATACTATCGGGATGGCTATTTTATTATTATCACTCAGTGCGTTAATTGGGGTTGGTGCACTTTATTACTTCGCTATTATCCCTGCGTGGCTATGTATTATTTTAGCAGCCATTGCAGCGTCAATTTCCCACGAGCTTGAACACGACCTGATCCATAAACAGTACTTTAGTAACCAGCCTTTTCTACATAACTTTATGATGCTAACAGTGTGGCTAATGCGCCCAAATACTATTAGCCCATGGTATCGCCGTAAAATGCATTTACATCATCATAAAGTGTCGGGTACTGAGCAAGACTTAGAAGAGCGCTTAGTGGGTAATGGCATTAAAAAGCCATTGTTACGGGCGTTGGTAATTGTTGATGGCTTACTCGGCTTGTTAATTAACGCTAAACGTTTTAGTAAAGAAATCAAAGGGTTTAGCTTTTTTAAGGTATTTAACGCAGGGTTTCCGGTTACCACAGCGTACTTTGCTATTTTATACAGCGTAATTGTGTTCCATTTAGTTGATTTATTTACCCCACTTGCGGCTAATTCGCCGGCGTTGTTGCTGGACACTATGGCGGTGTTTGAGTTTTTAATGGTGGTGTTGATTGTGCCTAATATTGTGCGTTCAAGCTCATTAAATTTTGTGACTTCATCAATGCATTACTATGGCGGCGTTAATAACATGCTGGAGCAAACGCATGTTATAACGAGTCGCTTGTTTGCACCGTTTAACTTGTTTTGTTTTAACTTTGGCCATACCCATACAATTCATCACTTTGTGCCGAATCAACCGTTTTATTTACGCCAAATGATCAGCAAGAAAGTGCTTGAGGTAATGAAAAAACACGGTGTTCGCTTTAACGATTTTGCTAGCATCAAACAAGCAAATCGCTATCAAGCTTCTTAATATCAAGATACCAATTACTAATTGACCTCAAGTTAAGTTAAGGTTTTAAAGTCGTTATCTAACTCAATATTTAGGTAACGACTATGAACCTTAATCAAATCACTTTACCTGTCTCTGACATCGAAAAAGCAAATCAATTTTACCTGGCCATGGGCTTTACACAAATTGTAAAAATGGATCATTATTCACGCTTTGAGTGCCCTAATAAAGCTACATTTTCTTTATTATTAACCGATGATGTGTTTAGTAATGGCGCGGTTATATATTTTGAAAGCGCAGAACTAGAAAAGTGGGTCGCCTCCTTAAAAGATAAGGGCTTTGAGTTTGAATCAGTGATCACCGAGCAGCGTTATTTATGGCGAGAAGCTGTGTTAAAAGACCCATCAGGTAATAAAATTAAACTTTATTGGGCGGGGTGTAATCGGCTGAATCCACCATGGCGAGTTGAAATTACAGATTGATCGTATTCTTGCTATGTCGGGTATAAAGATATTTTGTAGAAGAGTCTGTTATGTTTGATAGTAGCCAAGTGTCTAGAATTATCGAGATGGCATGGGAAGATCGCACGCCATTTGAAGCCATTGAAAACCTTTATGGTTTAAATCATTCCCAGTTAGTTAATTTTATGCGCGACAATATCTCATCGGGTTCGTTTAAAGTTTGGCGCAAGCGCCATGCTGGCCGTACAACAAAACATTTAAAGTTACGCAATCCCGCTATTATGCGCAGCCACTGTAAAACCCAGTATAAAAACCGTTAGTACTTTTCTTATGCCGTTATTTAGCATCAAAAGATGCTAAATACTTACTCTCATTAAAGGGATCAAGTACTTTGCCTGCTATTTTATTAAAGGCAATGCTTTAAGATTAGTTTGTGTGGTTGAGTGAAGTTTAACCTAACAGTCAATAAGGTAAAATGTACGATTGCTTTATGAGCTAGTTGTCTTATGTGTCATATTACAATTTTTAAAATTAGTTATTAATTTTTCCATCATTTTAAAAGAGTATTTAAGTGTTTAATTAACAGTAGACAATAGCTCTTTTGGCTGCTCTGTAAATCAATGTAAAGGGTTGCTCTATATTTAAGCTTTTGAATATATTGTTTATTTTTATTTTTTAAAAAACTAGCGCGAAATGTAAGTTACTTTTATTTCGTAATTTAACCAATTTCGAACACGCGTTAATTTGAGTGAAATATTTCTGTAATATTCGGATGTTCTAATGTGCTTTGAAACAAAAACGTCATCAAAATGCCACAATCGGCAAGACAAAAATTGAGATTTAAACATGAGTGAATCAAAGCAGAGCACGCTATTAATTAAAACACTTAACTGGGCTGCCATTGCCTTTTTAGTTTATTTAGTATTGGTTGCCGTGGGCACTGTCAGTGGTGGCTTCAAGCTAGCGTCCGGTGGTACCGAGGGCGCACAAGAAATTTTTGCGTTTGCAACAAATCCGTTTATTGCTTTACTACTGGGGGCTTTAGCAACCGCTTTAGTACAATCATCTTCTACGGTAACGTCAGTAATTGTTGGGCTTGTTGCTGGTGGTCTGCCTTTAAGTATTGCTATCCCTATGGTGATGGGGGCAAATATTGGCACAACTATTACAAATACTTTGGTATCTATTGGCCATATTCGCTCAAAAGAAGAGTTTCAGCGTGCATTCGCAGCCTCTACGGTTCATGACTTTTTTAACTTATTTGCTGTAGCGATATTTTTACCGCTTGAAATCATGTTTGGTTTACTACAGAAACTCTCCGCCATGTTGTCGCACTTATTTGTAGGTGATGCTGACTTATCATTAAATAGCTACAACTTTATTAAGCCATTGGTTAAGCCTGTGGTAGGTGTAATCAAAGATGCATTTAGCTTTTTAGATACAAAAATGTTGGGGGCAGCGATGGTTATTGCCGGTATTTGCTTAATTTTATTCGCTGTAACAACACTTGGTAAGCTCCTTAAAAAGGCACTTGTTGGTAAGGCGAAAGACATACTGCACGGTGCAATAGGCCGTGGTCCGGTGGCTGGTATTACATCTGGTGCCGCTGTAACGATTATGGTGCAATCGTCGTCAACAACAACAAGTTTAATGATTCCGCTTGCAGGTAGTGGTGTATTTACAACGCGCCAAATTTACCCATTCACATTAGGTGCTAATATTGGTACAACTATAACTGCATTATTAGCAGCAACTTCTATCACTGGGCCTATGGCTGAAGTAGCGCTAACAATCGCGCTAGTACATGTAATGTTTAATGTGTTTGCTGTGGCACTTATATATGGCATTCCGGTCTTACGCGAAATCCCAATTAAATTGGCTGAAAAGCTGGCTGAAATTGGTACGAAGAATAAATCGGCTGCATTGGGTTATGTGTTGGGGTCGTTCTTTGTTCTACCTGGTCTAATTGTTTTAGCCGTTCGCTAATACATTATATAGAGTTAAAAAATGCGCTATGTGGTTACCCATATAGCGCATTTTTAATTTTATCTTTGCTCATTATTTAATTGGTTTAATGAGCACTTCTCATAGTGATATTACGCCCACCTAGATAACCAAATACAGCACATAAAGCGCTGGCGAAGGCACATAACCATAAGGTGGTTGTCCAATTGCCAAAGTAGCTATGTAATGAGCCTGCGATAATAGGCCCAGAGGCTGCAAGCAAATAACCCAAACACTGTGCCATGCCTGAAAGTGATGTAGCTTGACGGGTGTCATGGGTACGTAAGCTAATAAACGATAACCCTAGAATAAAACATGCTCCTGAACAAAATCCTAAGGTAATAGCCCACATTGCTGCAAACTCAGGGATAAACAGTAATCCTAATGAGCAAAATGCGGCTACCAGCGCTAATAAGCTAGTTAATATGCGTTGATCTTTAAGCTTGGCAAGTAGCGGTATTAAGATGATGCCAGGGGTTGCTGAGGCTACCTGAAATGCGCCTTGCAAAGCTCCCGCGTGTTGTGCTGTATGACCTGCTTCAATCAAAATGCTCGGCAACCAACTAATCATAATATAGGTAAAAAATGAATTTAACCCCAGCAATAAGGTAATTTGCCACGCAAGCGCCTCGTGCCATACTTTGTTGGTGTTGACACTCGCCAGTAGATCTTTTGTTGGCTTAGTATGAAGTTTTAACTGTGGTAGCCAAATAACAATACTCACTAGGGTAAGTAAGCCATAACAAGCAAGGGCTAATTGCCAGCCGATACTTTTATATTCAGCCAGCGGAATAATAAGCGCGGCATAACTACCACCAAAAATTCCCATTGCTAGTACGTAAGTAGAGGTCATCACTGCAACTTTATGTGGGAAGTCGCGTTTAATTAAACTCGGTAACAGTACGTTACCAATTGCGATACCGATGCCAATGACTGCTGTGCCTAAGTAAAGCATTGGCATAGAGTCAATCAGTCGTGAAGCCAGGCCCAAACCAATCAGAATAAGCGCAATAAACAATGATATTTCTAGCCCTTGTTTTTTAGCAAGACTTGCCGCCATCGGGCTGGCTAAAGCAAAGGCAATTAACGGCAGTGTTGTGAGCATACCGGCTTGCGAAGGGCTTAAGTTAAAGGTCAAAATTATTTGCTCAAGCACAGGAGCAAGCCCTGTAACGGGGGCGCGTAAGTTAGCGGCAATAAAAATAATGCCTAAAATTAAAATCGCAGTGGAAAATAAAGTCCGTTTAATTGGAGTTGAATACAAAACTAAAGTCACCAAGTAGATGGCAGGTAGCGTAATTATACCCCAACGCAACTGACGTTGATATTAAATTGCCAGCTGATTACTCTTTAAATTTGAATAACTTATTCTTAACAATTCCTTGTTCAGCAGGGTATTTTAAAAATAATTAACCCTACTTTTTAAAGTCATCCGTTAATAGGTTTAGTAATCCTAATTAATAACAAGGTGAGTTTATGAACCACACTACATGTTACCACTATGGTAAAAACAATTTGCGTTTGACGCTATTAAGTATCGCGGTTTTGGCTGGTTTAGCTGGCTGTGATCACACATCACGTAGCTCTGTTAAAGAGCAAGAGCAACAAACAGATGCGATCGAAGTAACGCAAACTGAAGTAGATAGTCAACAGGGGCTTGAGCAGCAAGTTCAGCTGCAAAAACGACAACGATTGCACCCGGTAAGCTACGCAGCAAGCCCTCAAGGTTTAACGCATGCAAGTGTTATGTTAATGCCGCAAATGCCACAACCAATGCCTATTGATGATGTGGTATTTACTACTGAACAAGAACGTGAAAACTATTTGAAATCCCAGCAAAACCCAGTAAAACAAGTTGGTACTGAACCGGTTTCAACCTTTTCAATTGATGTTGATACGGGCAGTTACAGCAATACTCGGCGTATGCTCAATATGGGGAAATTACCACCTAATGACGCAGTGCGAGAAGAAGCTTTTATTAATTATTTTGACTACGATTACAGTGCACCCAATAGCATAGCTACACCTTTTAATGTTCATACCGAGATGGCAACAGCTCCTTGGAATGAGCATCGGCAACTGTTAAAAATTGGCATTAAAGGTTTTGAGATTGAAAAAGCCGATTTAAAGGCAGCGAATTTAGTGTTTTTACTGGATGTATCTGGCTCTATGAATGCACCAAATAATTTACCCTTATTAAAAACCAGTTTAACCATGTTAACTAAACAATTAGATGAAAATGATTCAGTTGCCATTGTCGTGTATGCCGGTGCCGCAGGCGTGGTTTTGCCAGCAACGAAAGGCAATGATCAACAAACTATCAGCGCCGCGTTAGATAAACTGGCAGCAGGCGGCTCAACTAATGGCGAGCAAGGTATTGAACTGGCTTATCAAATTGCGGCCGAAAATTTTAAAAAAGGAGGTATTAATCGGGTGATTTTAGCCACTGATGGCGACTTTAATGTGGGCACCCAATCAATCGATAAGCTCAAAGAGCTGGTGGCATCTAAGCGCAAGACGGGGATTGCCTTAACTACTTTGGGATTTGGCCAAGGTAATTATAATGATGGCCTAATGGAGCAACTGGCAAATATAGGTAACGGCCAGCATGCTTACATAGATAACATAAACGAAGCACGCAAAGTACTGGTCGATGAACTCAGCAGTACTATGCAAATTATTGCCAAAGACGTAAAAATTCAAGTGGAATTCAATCCACAGCAGGTGGCTGAATATCGTTTAATTGGTTATCAAAATCGCGTACTCGCTAATGAAGATTTTAATAACGATAAGGTCGATGCCGCAGAGTTAGGGGCTGGGCATAGCGTGACTGCGCTGTATGAAATAACCTTAGTCAACTCCGACCATAAACAAATAGATGAGCTGCGTTACCAATCTAAAGAAGACAAAAAACTGGCTACCAGCAATGAACTCGCCTTTGTAAAAGTGCGTTATAAACAGCCTGACGCTGAGCAAAGTAAGTTGATCACTCAAGCTGTAGCAACACCTAAAGGTGAGCTGCCTTTATCGCAAGCCAGCCAAGACTTTAAATTTGCCGCCGCAGTGGCTGGTTTTGCGCAGTTATTAAAAGGTGCAAAATATACCGGAGACTGGCAGTATGAAGATTGCGCTAAATTGGCAACCGCTAACAAAGGCATAGACACATTTGGCTATCGTAGTGAGTTTGTGCAACTCGTTAATAATGCTGCGGCACTGTGATACCAATCAACTTAAATATTTAGTCATTCTAGCGCGCTAAATAAAGCGCTAACTGTGTTATAAATTTCTCAAATAGAACAACTATATGTCAAAGTTTATGCCTTGTTATCACTCTATTTATATGTCGCTATAAATGACTAATAACTTAACACGATTGGTATGATTTAAGTAAAGGATGTTATGACAGAACTAGCTGATGAGCAATTAATGTTGAGTTATGGACAAGGTGATGTACAGGCTTTTACCCAGCTGTACCTACGCCATAAAAATAGCTTATATCGTTATTTTTTACGTCAGTGCGCAAACCCGCAAGTGGCTGAAGAGCTTTATCAAGAAGTCTGGAATAAGCTGATAAAAGCGCGCTCACAGTATCAAGTGAGCGCTAAGTTTACCACTTGGTTGTATCGTATTGCGCACAATGAATTGATTGATCATTACCGCCGCACTGGTACGCAAAACAAATGGCTAGACGGTGATAATCAAGACATTGAAATTGCCGAATTTGCTGATCATAACAGTCGACCAGATGCTGAAAAGCTCGAGCAGGCTCAGCAAGCAGCGCAGTTAAAAGTGTGCCTAGCACAATTGCCACGTGAGCAAAAAGAGGCGTTTTTACTTAAACACGAAGCTGATTTTACCCTCAAAGAAATTGCCGAACTAGCGGTAGAAACAACTGAAAATATCAAAAGCCGCATCCGTTACGCGCTAGCCAAGCTAAAGCAATGTATCAAGTATAAAATGGAGACTAACAATGAGCGATAAGTTAACCGATCATGATATTGCTTCACTTTATAAACGAGGTGCAACGGAGCAACCAAGCTTACAACTTGATGAGCAAATATTACAACATGCAGCTGAAGCCGCTAATGCTAACAAAGTAACCAATATTAATAAGCGCAAACGCTTTTACCAAACTTGGTATGGGCAATTATCTACTGCGGCATCACTGGTGTTAGTCGCGGTTTTATATATGCAAAATACTACTCAGTATCTTAAGCCGTCAGAGGCAATGAATGATCTACAAATTTTAGCCGATGAACAGACTGCTTTAGCACCTGCAGCCTCGTCTGAAATGATGCAAAGCGAAGTGCTAGAACAAAAGCAGCTAGAGCAATTAAAGCAAACTCAAAGGCTTCAACGCAGTACACAATCTTACATGGCAGGACGGCAATTTGAGTCGCAAAGCATGACCGCTAAAAGCGAAGTATTATTAGAGCTTGAAATTATCACCGCAGAGGTAGCAAATAAATTTAAACGTATAGATACACTTATTGCTGATGGTGAAACAACCGCCGCTAAAGCTCAGCTTGCTGAGTTATTAGTAGCGCACCCAGAACTCAAGGTGCACTTAACTGAGCAGTATAAACAGCTATTACAGTAAAAGGTAATCTAGTTATGTTCGCTATATAGCTATATTTTTTGTTTTATACTACCATGTTCGCTATATGGCGAGTTTTTGGTGGCTGCGATGAATAGAATAGAAATAGGAAAAGCGCTTGCTCAGGCGCGAAAAGAAAAACAACTAACACAACGAGAAGTGCAAAAATTGACGAACATTAATAAAAGCACACTATCTGAAATTGAAAACGGTAAATTTACAGGATCATTGGATATCCTTGAGCGCTATACTCATTATTTAGATTATGAGCTAGCTGTAGTACCAAGAACTTTGTCTAAATCACGGTTACCTCGTTGGGATGAATTAAACGAGCTTTTTAGTGAGGATAGCTAGTGATGGCTTTTAACCTACCTGAAAAAGTACAAAAGTTGACAGTGTGTATAGATGACAAAGAGCTGGGTGTGCTAACTCATGATGCAATACACGATTATAAGCAAACGCAAAATGAGTTTAATCTATCATTAACTATGACTGAAAAAGGCATGGATGATAGTTATCGATCTGGTGCATTACACCCTATTTTTGCGCAAAACTTACCTGAAGGACATAACCGTAGATACATTGCACAAAGGCTTGCTCGTTACGCCAAAGTTAACGATATGTACTTATTAGCTTTGCAAGGAAGTGATGGTATTGGTATGTTATCTTATCAAGGTGACTTTAAATTACCGCAAGTTGATAGCGTGTCACTTAACGATATTCTTACGTATTCTGATGCACAGCCTTTATTTCCGCAGTTATTAGAAAAATACTATCTCAGGAATACCTTGTCAGGAATGCAACCCAAAGTAAGTATTCCAAGTGTTGAGCGAACAGTTCATCAAAAAGATCTGATCGTAAAATCATTTGATGAAGAGTTTGAGCTGCTTACTGTTAATGAATATGTGTGCATGCAAGCAGCTAAATATTGCGGTCTAGCACCGCCAAATACGTATTTATCTGATAACCTTGAAACATTTGTGATCGAACGCTTTGATCGTGGTGAAAGTGGCACTCAGTTGCTAGGTTATGAAGACTTTTCAACTTTGATGAAGCGTTCTTCAGATCCCGATGAAAAATATCGAGGAAGTTACGAAACCTTACTGAAAGCAACCTATTTGTACACGAATAATATGCTCGAAGTTGAAAAAATGTATAAGTACATTGTTTTCAGTTGTTTAATTGGTAACGGTGACGCCCATCTTAAAAATTTTGCGCTGCAGTACACGCCAGATATGAGCAATATTTTTGTTTCTCCACCTTTTGATATTACTCATACATTAATTTATCCAACCATTAATAATAAAATGGCACTTAATATTTGTAAGAGCAAAGAGTTCCCAGACTGTGAGCACTTAATTAAGCTAGCTAATCAAGGGTATATCGTAATTAGGAATGCGCAAGAGATTGTTGAATCGTTAGCTCAAGGGATTATCGAATATGTTTCGAGCTCACATGAAGCCTTGCTCTTAAGTGGTTTAAAAGAGTCGATTTTAGCTGGAGTTGATAAAGTGATGACTGCAACTTACAACTCAAAATCATATCGCCATGATAAAAAGAAAAAGTTTGAGTAATAGCAGAAATCACTTAATTCAATATTTACCAAGCGTAACTTGCTGAGAACATTATATTACGTGGTCGCCCAGGAAAATAACGGTCGCCAGTAAAGCTGGTGTAATCGGCACGCTCTGCATAGGCGGTATCAAATAGATTGTTAATGCGCGCGGTTAGTTTCAATTGTTCAGTCAGTTGCCATGCTGCGCGTAAATTTAGTAAGTCATGGCCTGCGTAACTGTGTTGGTTTTCAGGATCGGTGAAATAGTCACTGACATGATGCCACTCAATAGCAATTAAGGTGTTATTGGTGACTTGCCAGTTAGCTTGTAGGTTGGCGATATTACGCGGTGCTGTGTCTATGTCGTTACCGTTAATGTTTACTTCAGATAAAACTTGGTCATAGTCGTATGTGTGTATTGCATGGCTTGCTGCTAGGGCAAGTTGAATCGACTGAGTAAGTTGATAATCCAGCTCCAGCTCAATGCCACGATGATGAGTTTGGCCATCATTAATGGTGAAAAAGTCGCTGTCGCGAAAAATCACGTTTTGTTTATTCATCGCATACGCAGAGACTACATAGTGCAGTTGTTGATATTGCCCTTTGAGGCCCACTTCTAGATTGTCTGCTGTTTCAGATTCGAGATCAGCCACTTGTTGTTCGCGCTGTAGCTGATAAAGTTCAGCCGCTTGCGGCGCACGGTAACCGCGAGATAGGTTTGCATATAAATAATTATCAGCACTTAATTGATAACTCAAGCCAAGTTTAGGCGATGTATTGGTAAAGGTATTCTTACTACTTGGCGGGCGCGAGTAACGACAACCGCCAAATCCACATTCGCTGCCATTCTCGTCAGTGCGACCAGCCAGCATATTATTGGTGTAGTCGTAATCAAGCTGCTCAAAGCGTGCGCCTAAACTGATAGCGAGTTGCTGCCATTGCCAATCAAGGCTAATAAAAGGGGCGAGTAGGGTGCTGGTTACATCGTAATCGTAATGCTTACCTTGTGGCACAGTTGCTACTAAAAATGCTGAACCTTGAGTTGGCTCGTCTTGATATTGCAAAAAATCTGCACGGGTGTATTCGCTGTCTAGCCCTAAATTAACAGTTAATTCGTTTGAATACGCATGCTGCCAAAGTGATTGCACGCCAACGCCATTTTGGCTGTTTTCTTCAAGCGGTGTGCCCGGTAAAAAATGCTTAAAGAAGGTCATACTTTGATTGCGCACATACGGGGTAATGGTTAGCGTATCTTTTGCTGTTTGCCATTGTGTTTTTGACCAAAGCCGAAATGAGCGGGCTTTTCTAAATGCATCAGGATCAAAGTTTTGCTGGGCTATTTCATCGTTTTTATAGCTTTCAAAGCCTTCAATAAATCCGGCAGTTTTTTGATCTAAGTGGGTATAGCTCAATCCTGTTGTGACGGATAGATCATCACTTGTATAGCGATGGCGCAGATTGAGCTTTTCTTGGTCTACGCTTTCATCATCACGGTATCCGGTATCGCGAGTGATACTGGCATTGATACCAAATCCTTGATTGCCTAAATCTTTTCCGCTGCGCAGTTTGAATCGGTTGTAACCGTAAGAGCCTAAATCAACGCCGAGCAAATGTTCATCATAAGTGGTATCTGGGGTGATCACATTAATTACGCCATGCACAGCATTTGAGCCGTAAAGGGCAGAGCCTGGGCCTTTTAAAACTTCAATACGCTGCGCCATTTCGGTGTGCGTTTCAAACAATTCGTTAATATTGCAAAAGCCTGCCGCACGCAGGGGGATGCCATCTTCGGCTGTTAAAATACCGCCACAGGCGCCAGCGCCAGAAAGCACCGGAGAGCGCAGTGCGGGCAAATATTCTTGACCGTTACCATGTTGCACATTGGCACCTGCAACTTGCTTTAACACTTGCTCGATATGGGTCGGTGCGATTAAATCTAACTGTGCTTTAGTGATGCTGCTTATTACTAAAGGAAGAGGATCGGCGCGTACCTCAGCACGAGATGCTGTAGTGGTAATGCGTTCAATGTCGTTTTGCGCGGCGAAAGAATTAAAGGCTGTAGGTGTGATCAGCGCCAGAGATAATAATCGAGAAAGCATGAAAGCCCTTTATCTAAGATATTTCAAAAGGGCAGGATATAACCTTTTTTAGGAATTCTAAAGCTTTAGCGATAAACGCTTGTTAGTTTAATGTAGAGCTGTTTAGTTATTTGCTCGTGTTGTTTTAAAATTAACATAGCAGTTAGTAACATTAATAAGAAATATAAACTGCCACCACTGCTGCCGTCTTTATGATTAACATTGGCTATTTTGTCTTCTTTGACACGGGTTTTAAATGAACCAAGTTCAGCATCTAAGTTTGTGATCATGTCATCAACAGCTAAGCTAAAGCTGCCTTGCGACTGCTCGTTTAAGGTTTCATCAATACCGACGGCTGTACTGCGTTGCTCTACTTTGTTAATTCCCGGAGCTCGAAACAGCATTTTTCTACTTTTCACATCGAAAACAGCTGTATCAACAAAAGTTTGTACGGTGTTTTCGTTGCCAGGAATAACGTATAACCCCACAATTGTTAAATATAAGAATGCAGCATTATTTTCGAGAGTTTGTGATACTTGGTCATATGATACCAGCGCAATAATATCAACGTCATATAATCTAGATACTTGCTCAAGAGTGGTAAATCCTTGACCTCCTTTTAAATAACTACTAGGAATAACTTCAATACGGTCAATGTAGTCATATTGCATAAACTGTTTTTTTACTTTCTCAAGCAAGGCGATTTCGTCGTTACTGCGAATGCCAGAGTCATATTGGTTAGGAATAAATGCAATACCTACAGTGGCAGGTAAGTTGAGTGTTGGCACGCTTGGTTGATGGGCTTGGCGACTTTGTTCATCAGGGTATAGAAAATCCACCAAGCTACTTGAGCGCGTTTTTTGATTCGCATTTTGGCTGAGCATAGTGCTGCAGCCAGCTAACGAAGTAATTACAATCACCAAAACCAATTTTAGAGTTTTCATATTATTCCTTTTTATAATTAAGTGATCCGATGAGTTTGAACCTTGAACGATGAAAAAGTTCTCACTGTGCTATTTTAAGATAATGTTAGTTAGTACATTAGATTGCTTAATAAACTCCTCATCGTGGCTCACCAATATAAAGCTGCCAGTAAAATCAGCCAGATTTTGCGCAAGATGTTGCTTGTTAGCCAAGTCTAAGTGGTTATCGGGTTCATCGAGTAACAATAAATAGTGCTGCGCATTTTGCGCCGCTATAAGCATGGCTAATTGCATTTTCTCGCCGCCGCTTAATTGACTAATTGGCCGATAAATATTCTCTCCCTTAAAGCCAATATTCGCAAGCAAATGGCGTACTGTTTGTTGTTTTAGCTGACAGTGTTTTTCTAATGCATTGCATAAAGTGTCTGTTGCTCCTAAAAAAGAGCTGTGTTGATCGATATAAAGCACTTTACTATTTAATTGAAGCGCTGTTGATACTGGTGAATTTGCCGAGTCATTAATCATCCGGAGTAATGTTGACTTACCGCTGCCATTGGCTCCTTTTAGGTGTAACTTATCACCACTAAAAATTTGCAGGGTGATTGCTTTATTAGCGCTTGAAAATGGCAAAGTAAGTTTTTCAATAAATAGTAGGCGTTTATTGCTAGTCGGTTGCGTAAACTTTACTGTTTTAGCTTTACTATTTGGTAACTTCTGTTGAAGTGTTTGGCGTTTTTCGGTTAGGGCTTTGCGTTTGGCTGAGGCTAGCCGCTCAGAAGCGCCTTTACTTGCTTGGGCACTGTTTTTCTTAAAGTCTAACATCACTTTTGGTTGGCTGGTGGTGTTACGTTTTTTATTACCTTGTGCTGCTCTTTGTTGGGCTTTTTCACGATTAAGCTGGGTTTGCTGAAGGTGTTTTTGTCGCTCCTTGTCAAGATTATTAATTTGCTTTGTAAGCGCAGTTTGTTGCAGCGATTTCTGTTGGCAAAAATGCTGATAGTTACCCGTTTCATAATGAACACCTTGGCTGCTGAGCTCAATAATAGCATCGCATTGATTAAGTAATTGGCGGTCATGACTTACTACAATTACTTGCTCTTTAAACGCATGTAATTGGTCAATTAGCCATTGCTTTGCTGATTGGTCTAAATGGTTACTTGGCTCATCTAAAATCAGTAAATCAGGCTTTGTTTGCAACGCGCAAAATAGCATTAAACGCCGCTGTTGACCGCCGCTTAAATGCTTAATTGGCTGGTTTAATGAGGTATCAATAGCAAGGGCTAAAAGTTGTTGTTTGTAATATTGCTCGCATAACCAATCATCATTGATTAGGTTAAAGTCAGCCTCATGGCAGCTTCCTTGCTCAATACGATTAAGGGCGGCTAACTTTTTATCAACTCCTAATAGTTGTGCAATTGTGGATGACGATGTTTGAAGGTGCTGCTCACTTAATTGTTGCTGTGAAATAAGCACGCGAGTACCACTAAATTCAACATGTCCCGTACTAGGTTGTTGTTGGTTTGCCAATATACTCAACAATATTGATTTACCGCTGCCATTAGCACCAATGATCGCGGTGAGCTTTTCATTTATTGAAAAACTAAGTTGTTTAAATTGAGTTTGGCCATCAGGGTGTTGATAGCTTAAATTGTGGATGTGTAATGTATGCATAATGCCTCTGGAGTGTTCAGGGCATGGCGCGCAAAGCAATTAAAATTAATTAGGTATCGTTAAGTCGATAGCAAGATATATGACGAATTTTGCGCCCACTAACCCTGTAAATTCAAAAAATAAAACGAATTTCAACAGGTGTTAGTTATTCATTAATGCGCAAACTCCAGTAAGGTAAGTGAGTTAATAATATACGAATATGTTGTGAGCTGTCAGCCAGTTTTTATTATTTATTCTCTTTAATATAGCTAACTAATTGTTTGTTAAAACACAAAACTGTAAGCACTCACTACCTTTACAAAGTTTACAATTCATTTCATCTTTCATTCAGGCTGACTTGTTAGGCTTTAGTTATTCACACAGATTATGCTAGGAAGTAGCTATGAATAAATTAATCCCTCTGTCTTTGGCTGTACTTGGTTTGAGCCTATTACCGTTTGCAGCAAATGCTAAGCACGAGCGCGAACATGATCGTTATGAACATCGCCATGAGCATCATCATGAGCATAAAAAGCACAGTAAAAAGTACCATAAAAAATATTATAAAAAACACCATAAGTCAGCAGATTATAAAAAGTTGCCGCCGGGTTTATACAAGAAAGTAGGCTACGGGCATGGCTTACCGCCGGGTTGGTATAAAAAATATCATCGCGGCGATCGCCTTGATAGAGATATTTACCGCCGTGGTCGAGTTGTTGAGCGTCATGACCGAAAGGGGATAATTTTACTGGAAGTTGATGATCAGCTAATTCATTTAGTGCATGACACTCGAGAGATTCTCTCTATTGTTACTCGTCACTAAATTTTTACCAAGTCACAACTTGATGTAGGGTTATTTAATTTACTTCATAACGAGTTCATGAATTATTGCTATTCTTTAAATGAACTAAATAGGGAGTAAAATATGAAAGCACTTCTATCTACTGCTTTGCTTGGCTTAGTACTTTGCAGCGGCGCAGCTTTTGCAAAAAATGATAACCATGACAAAGACAAAAATAAAGGTAAAGGGAGTTTACCGCCAGGATTACAAAAAAAAGTTGATAATGGTGGTCAATTGCCTCCTGGTTGGCAAAAAAAGTACCACAAAGGTGACAGATTAGATTACGATATCTATCGCCATGGTCGAGTAGTAAAACCGATAGACCGTGATGGTCGTATTACGATTGAAATAGACGATACCATCATTCATATGGTGCATGATACTCGCGAAATTTTGTCAATTTTAAGTCGTTATTAATAAAGGATTATTGAATGCTAATTGTGCTGGTAAGTATATTAAGTGTGTTATTAGTTGTGACACTTTTACCTATGTCTTTCAGCCAGCATTATTTAATTCGTAGTTGCGACTTTGTTCGTTTACAGGTTTTTTATCTTGCATTGGCTGGGTTGCTTTTAGGTGTTTATTTTGCATTAAGTGGACTATCGCCTTTGGTTGTATCGTCGCTAATCATGGCAACTGTAATTTTGCTTATTCAAGGTAAATGGATATATCCTTATACTTGGCTTGCTAAAAAAGAAGTGGCGCAAAGTCCCGCAGGCAGTGGGCATAGTATTCGTATTATGTCGGCTAATGTGTTGATGTCGAACACTCGCTACCAAGACTTAATAGATTTAGTCCATGAACACCAGCCAGATTTACTTATTACGCTTGAGTCAGATACTAAATGGCAACAGCAACTTGCAGCCATTGAAGAAGATTATCCATACAAAATATTTTGCCCGAAAGATAATCGCTACGGCATGCATTTATACAGTAAATATAAGATAAAAAAACAACAAGTATGTGAGCTTGTAGAAAACGATATTCCCTCAATTCACGTTCTATTTGAGACTGTAGAAGGTCTTGAAGTACAAGGTCATTTTATTCATCCTGCTCCTCCAAGTCCTACTGAAGAAGATACCTCTAGGCCACGAGATACCGAACTTATTTTGCTTGCTAAGGCTTTAAAGAACAACAAACGTCCAACAATTGTTGCTGGCGATTTAAATGACGTTGCTTGGTCAAGAAGTACCCGTTTATTTATGGAAATCAGTGACTTTTTAGACCCACGCAAAGGCCGAGGTTTTTTTAATACCTTTCATGCTGGGTATTTCTTTATGCGCTGGCCGCTTGACCACTTATTCCATAGCCATGGCTTTACTGTTAAACGTATAAAAAGGCTAGAAAAATATGGCTCGGATCATTTTGCTCTTTTAACTGAGTTAGTGCATAAGCCTGATAATAGTAACCAGCAACTAGATGACGACATGGATATTCAAAAGGCGGTTAATGAATTGCAAATGGAGAATACTTCTAGCCGAGAAGTGCCTACCTTTAATGATGAAGTAAGTAAAATATAGCTAATAACCGTTATTGTACACTTAACTTATTTAGTCATAAAAAAAGGGCCAATTAAGGCCCTTTAGAGTATTTTTTATTGAGAGTTATTAGCTATTGATCATAATGGTTTTGATGTTAACAAATTCACGAATGCCAAAGCCGCCATGCTCACGACCATAACCACTGTCTTTAACACCACCAAATGGTAAGTTTGGCTGGGCCAGCCCATAACCATTTATGTTAACCATACCGGTATCAAAATGCTTTTTAGCAAGCTCAATGGCTTTCTTTTCATCTTTAGAAAAAATACCGCCGCCCAAGCCATAACGTGAGTCATTAGCGATACGCATTGCATCTCCATTATTCTTAGCTTTGATAAGTGAAGCGACCGGGCCAAATAGTTCATCGTCGTAGGCCGGCATGCCGGGAGAGAGGTTCTCAAGTAATGTGGCTGGATAGAAATAACCCGTTTGCTTAGGTATTTCGCCACCAGTCACAATAGACGCACCAGCCTCAACTGATTGCATTACTTGTTTATGAATTTTGTCTCTTAAATCCTCGCGTGCCATTGGACCAAGATCGGTGTTTTCATCCATAGGATCGCCAACTATTAAGGCGTTAAATTGCTCTGTTATGCCTTTTTTAAACTCATCGTATAAGGCTTCTACTACCACAAAACGTTTTGCTGATACGCAGGTTTGCCCGTTATTAATCATCCGCCCTTGCACACAGGTTTTAATCGCAAGCTCTAAATCTGCATCATCAAGCACTAAATAGGCATCGTTACTGCCAAGTTCTAATACGGTTTTTTTAACGTGTTTACCAGCGTGTTCAGCTACTTTTTTACCAGTGCCATCACTGCCAGTAAAGGTAACACCACGGATTGCTTTATGGCTTATTAGCTCGCTGGCAGTTTTGCCATCGATTAATAAGTTTTTAAACACATGGCTTGGAAAGCCTGCTTCAATAAACAATGCTTCGATTTTTTCAGCCATACCAAACACGTTACTAGCGTGTTTTAGTACAGTGGTATTGCCTGCCATGATATTAGTAACGGCATAACGTACAACTTGATATAGCGGAAAGTTCCAAGGTTGAATGCCTAATAAAACGCCTGTTGGCTGGTAGCTAATAACGGCGTGACCATTTTCCATTGGGCGTTCTTCATCAGCCAATTGAACTTGACCGTGCTCGGCGGTGTAGCGGCAAATTGCTGCGCAGAGCTTGACCTCTTGCAAACCTTGCTGATACAACTTACCCATTTCATTAGTCATAAGTGTGGCTAATGATTTTTTGTGTTGTTCAAACAGATAGGCTAGCTGGTTTAAATACTTGGCACGATCAGTGAGTGAAATATGACGCCAATCTAAGAAAGCCTCATGACTTTTATCTATCTCGGTTTTTGCTTGTGCTAAAGTAAGCAGCGTATATTCTGCAATGGGTTGTTCAGTACTTGGATTGATCGTTGTTACTGTATTAGTCATCATAATCTCCTTACGAATAGTATGTAGGGAGTGTGCAAAGCTAACACCAACTATGTATTAATTTGTTTTATATTTTTAATGTGCTGTAATTATTGGTTTTTTTATAATTTTTGATTCATTCTATTATTATTTTTAGTGATCATTTAGTTTTATGTCGGTAAAAAGTGCAGGCGACTGAAAAAGTTACAAGGAGTATGTTGTGGCGTTATCTTTTTTTAATACGCATTTAGCGCTTATTCAAGCGCCGATGGCGGGTGTGCAAGATTTTCGTTTAGCTGCTGCGGTGAGTAACGCAGGTGGTTTAGGATCATTACCCTGTGCAATGCTCTCAAAACAACAGTTAGTGAGCGAGCTTGATAAACTGACTCAAGCGACAAGTAATCCCTATAACCTTAACTTTTTTTGTCATACGGTCGGTGATTACACCAGCCAACAAAAGCAGCAATGGCATAATTTGCTAGCGCCTTATTTTGATGAGTATGGTATTGATGCTGAAAGCTTAACTGCAGGGGCTTCTCGTCAACCTATTAGTCAATCGGTTGTTGATATTATTGCCCCTTATAAACCCGCAGTGGTGAGTTTTCATTTTGGTTTACCCGAGCAAACGATTATGGCGCAAATCAAAAGCTGGGGCACTAAAGTGATTTCAACTGCTACCACTTTAGATGAAGCTATTTGGCTGAGTGAAAATGGCGCTGATGCTATTATTGCGCAGGGTTTAGAAGCAGGTGGCCATCGAGGGCATTTTTTATCAATGGATTTAAGTTTGCAGCAATCAACTGTGCAGTTAGTTCAAAACTGTGTGGCACGTCTTTCTTTGCCTATTGTTGCCGCAGGCGGTATTGCAACCGCTGATGATGTAGAGCAAATGCAAGCTTTAGGTGCAGCCGCTGTGCAAGTCGGGAGTGCTTACTTATTATGTCGCGAGGCGCAAACGTCAGTGCCTCATAAGCAAGCAATTTTAAATCAGAAAACGGATAATACTGCGCTTACTACGTTATTTTCTGGTCGGGCGGCACGAGGCATTCAAAATCGTGTAATGAATGAGTTAGGCGCTTTGGCTATAGGTGTGCCTGAATTCCCTCATGCCAGTACCGCGATAACGGCACTTAGAGCAAGCGCTGAAAAAGCAGGGCGCGATGATTTTTCACCACTTTGGTGTGGCCAAAAGCATGTGCCTCGTGTTGATATGTCGGCGGTAGAGATCACTCATTTACTTATGAAAAAGTGATTGGTTTAAATGAGTCAAAGCCCTAACTTATTACTGCGTGATAGTTATCAATAATTAGTAATATGTTTGGCAATCTCTTTTAGTAAATAGGTTTCGCGCAGGATTGATAGGCCTTGTTTATCACTGGTTGCCAGCGTTCGCTCATTATGAGCAATAGCATCATGAATGTTAACCCATTTAGCAACCATGCCATTTTGTTGCTCATAATGCTCTAGTTGGGCTTGCCCTAATTGCGTATCAAGACTACAAAAATAGCAATAAGACTTTATATGGATCACTGCAAAATCGTCTTTATACCAAGGGCGGTATTCTTCATAAAGCCCAAATTCACCGAGTACTTTGATGTTTTGTGCGCCAGTTTCTTCTTGTAGCTCGCGGATTAATCCTTGCTCTATGCTTTCACCTTCATCAATGCCGCCGCCAGGCAAGCTGAAATCTTCATAGCGGGCAGTGTACATTAATAAAATATCAGTGCCTTTTAAGGCGATAGCACGGCTCGTTAGGCGAGTAAATTGACGTGGTTCGCTGGCACTCACACTGGGATGAACGGTGCTTTTAAGTAAGCGCATCAGAATGTTCCTTAAAATTTAATTTAAAAATTATATCTCAAAAAAGATCTAAATCTATTTAGATAGCGTAAATTTCCAGTTAAGCATCGATTTTGTAGAATAAGGCAGTTAAGATGTGGGGCTGGGCAATGATAATAAGCATAGGGATTTATCATGTTAAACATACTGTTAGTTGATGATGATAGCGAGTTTAGTGATGTCGTTTGTCATATCGTAGAGTTTTTAGGACATAACATTAATACTGCTGCTAATTTAGCAGAGGCTGAGCAGTGGTTTGTAAATAATACCTTTGACCATGTATTGTTAGACTTTATGCTGCCTGACGGAAGTGGTTTACATTTGGTTGAGCATCTTAAAAGTATTGGTCAAAAACCAAAAATAACCCTTATTTCAGGTCATCCTTCAGTCAAAGGTAAGTTGGCTGAAATGTGTGAGCCTAACGTTGGTCATCTAGTTAAGCCCTTGCAGCGCGAAGATATTGAGCGCCTTCTCAACCCTAAAAAAACCACGGCTAAGAAAAAAGCCGAGCCAAGTATTAAAAAGCATTTTGGCACCTTAATAGGTGAATCGCCGCAAATGCAGCATTTGTATACCATGATTGAGCGCGTTGCTAACACCAACGCCAACGTAATGTTAATGGGTGAAAGTGGTGCTGGTAAAGAAGTTGTCGCACAAGCGATTCATAATGCTAGCGCATGTACAGGACCTTTGGTGGCTACTAACTGCGGTGCGTTATCGAAAGAACTTATTGGTAGCGAATTATTTGGCCATGAGAAAGGCGCGTTTACTGGCGCTATTGCCCGTAAAGATGGGGTGTTTGAACAAGCAACCGGCGGAACATTATTTCTAGACGAAGTGACTGAAATGCCAATAGATATGCAGCCTAATCTATTGCGAGTGTTAGAAACTAAAAAAGTAACCCGAGTAGGTGGCAGTAAAGAAAGTGCGGTAGATTGCCGAGTTATTTCTGCGACTAACCGCTCATTAGAAGATTTAGCGCAAAATAATGTTATTCGTGAAGATATCTACTTTCGGTTAGCGGTATTTCCTATTGATATTCCACCATTGCGTGAAAGAAAAGAAGATATTGCCTTATTAGCCAATGCTTTTTTAAATCAATTAAACGAAGAAAATAATACTGACTTTCAATGGCAAACTGCACAATTAAAGTTACTTGAAAGCTATGATTGGCCAGGCAATGTTCGAGAACTGCGCCACGGCATTCATCGTGCTTTTATTATGAGTGATCCAAAAGGTAAAGCGATTACTTTGCCAGATAACTTAGAGTCACCATTTTCACGAGTGAATAAGCAAACTCAAGCAAATCAAGTGACTGCAGGGCAAACTATCGAAGAAGTTGAAAAAGAGCTGATCCACGCTACGTTGGAGAAAGTACAAGGCAATAAAACGCTTGCAGCACAAATGCTAGGTATAAGTACTAAAACTTTATACAACCGTCTAAATGCCTATGGTGGCATTGGCGAATATAGCTAAATTAAACTCAAGTAATCAACAAAGGGGTAGCATGGCTAATAACGATAAAATCAATAAGTTGATTCATGATGCACGCGGACCACTGAATCGTATATCGATGAATGCAGAATTGATCAAATTAGTACTAGAAAATGATATGCCAAAAGAAAAAGCATTGGCAGCACTTGATAAAATAATAAGTAATTGTCAGCAATGCAGTGACAGCTTGGAACAAATATCGAATCTCGGCGTCGTTGAATAAGATAATATAAAAGGATTATAAATGAAGCTGCAAAAGCAACAAGGTAAGGTCAAGGTAACCTGGGCCAGTTTTATCGCGGTGCTGCTGTGTATTGTGGTGGGGAATGCGATTTTGGCAATGAATACCATTCAAAGCCTGACTCAAACCCAACAGCGTTTAGATGATACTAATATGTTAAACACCGCAATTGAGAAGCTTCACCTTTCAATTGTGCAGGCAGAATCAGGACAACGTGGTTACTTATTAACGGGCGATAAAGATTATTTAGCACCCTACAACGACGCTATTATGCAGCTCAATTCACAAGCTACACTGGTTAAAAATTTACGTACTGAAATTGCAGGCCAAGCAGATAAAGTAGCGCGTTTACTATTTTTGGTTGATGATAAAGTTGCGGTATTAACCAGAACCGTTGATTTAGCGTTAGCAGATAAAGAACGACGTGCCCATTATTTACTAGAGACGCATCAAGGCCGTAAGCTTTACGAACAAATTAGAGTGTTAGCTGATGAAATTCAAGATGCGGAATCTGCTTTTAAAACTGTGCAGTTTCGAAAGTTAGGGCAAATTAAAAAAGAAGCTAAACTCACTTTTGCAATTACTGCCGTAACCAGTGCTTTATTGATCCTTGGTATGTTTATGCTCACGCGTATTAACTTACATACAGCGGCAAAATATCAGCAGGAACTTGAATATCAAAACGAAACACTGGCTAGTAAAGTGACCGAGCGTACACAAGAGCTGACCTTGTACTCTGATGAACTAAGTCGCAGTAACCGTGAGCTTGAAGAGTTTGCCTTTGTAGCGAGTCATGATTTGCAAGAGCCACTGCGCAAAATTCAAGCATTTAGTGATCGCTTAGAAACCATGTTTAAAGACGAATTGGGTGAAAAAGGTGTTGATTATATCGCGCGTATGAAAAATGCAGCGCAAAGAATGTCTAATTTAATTAATGACTTGTTAGAGTTTTCGCGAGTGACAACACGTGGTAAAGACTTTGCCGATACGGATTTAAAGCAAGTACTTGATGATGTGCTAAGCGATTTAGAAATTGCGATTAAAGAGTCAAATGCGCAGGTCAACGTGGGTGAAATGCCAGTAATACAAGCTGATCTGAGCCAAATGCAGCAGCTATTTTTGAATTTGATTTCAAATGCGGTGAAATTTAGACGTCCAGATGTGGCACCAATTATCACTATTGAGTATCAGCATCATACTGAATTTAATGATGATTATAATACAGAGCTGGAATGGCAAATCATTACAGTGAAAGATAACGGTATTGGTTTTGCGCCAGAATATACCGACAAAATTTTTGTTCCGTTTCAACGTCTGCATGGGCGTTCGCAATATAAAGGCACGGGGATTGGTTTATCCGTGTGCCGACGTATTGTAGAGCGTCACGGCGGTACGATAGCGGCACAAAGTGAAACCGGTGAGGGAGCAACCTTCATCATAAAACTACCTGTGGAAAGCGAGCTTTTCACATTGCAAGGAGAGGCTTAAATGCCATTTTCTAAAGTAAAGCCAATCACCATTTTAATGGCTGATGATGATGAAGATGATCGTTTATTAACGCAAGACGCACTCGCTGAAAGCCGTGTATTAAACGAGTTATACTTTGTTGAAGATGGTGTGGAGCTTTTGGAGTACCTAGAGCGTAAAGGTAAGTTTGAAGACAAAAACTCATCGCCACGACCTGGGTTGATTTTATTGGATTTGAATATGCCACGCATGGATGGACGCGAAGCGTTGCAAGCGATTAAAGGCAATTCAAACTTAAAAGGTATTCCTGTAGTTATTTTAACCACGTCTAAGCAAGAGGAAGACATGGTTAAGGGTTACGATTTAGGCGCGGCTTCATACATTACTAAACCAGTTACGTTTGATGGCTTAGTTGAACTAATGAAAACGTTAGGTAAGTATTGGGTGGAGTTTGTAGAGTTACCTAGTACGTTTAATGACTAAATAAAAAACTGGAGACGCTATGTTAGATAAGGCAACCAGACTGTTACTTGTTGAAGACGATGAAGATGATTATATTTTAACCTGTGATTATCTAGAGCAGCTGAGTTCGCATACATTTGATATAGAGTGGATCAGTGATCCCAAGCAGGCAGTTAAGGTACTGAGTAAAAATCAGCACGATATTTGCCTGCTTGATTACCGCTTAGGGGCTTCAGACGGCTTAGCAGTTTTAAAGCAAGCTGTAGAAAATGGTTTTAATGGCCCTATCATTATGCTCACAGGGCAATCAAACGACGCCCTTGATTTAGCCGCTTTGGATGCCGGAGCTGTTGATTACCTCGTAAAAAGTGAAATGAGTTCAAGTCGCTTTGCCCGCTCTATTCGCTACGCATTAGCCCGACGCGATGTTGAAGATGAACGCCTTGAACGACTCAAAGCAGAAGCCGAAAATCGTTCTAAAGACCGCTTTTTAGCACATTTAAGCCATGAGCTACGCACTCCGTTATCGTCAATCTTGGGCTATACCGAGTTGCTTATGCAAAGTGAATTTAACAATCATGCCAATAATGAGTTAGGGGTTATTTATCGTAATGGTAAGCATCTACTTAGCTTGTTAAATGATGTTCTCGATTTATCAAAAATAGCTGCCGATAAACTGGAGCTCAGCTGCAGTGATGTCAACCTTGATAGTTTAATGGCTGATGTGTTTACCTTAATGCGAGTATCTGCGCTGGATAAAGGGCTGTCGCTGCGTTTTGAGTCATTACAACCTTTGCCCCTTGTAATTAGTATTGATGCGACACGGTTTCGGCAAATTTTAATTAATATCATCAATAATGCGATTAAGTTCACCGAGCAAGGCGATATCATTGTTCGCGCATGGACAAAAGTTATTGATGGCCGTGAAATGCTGTTTTTTAGTATTAAAGATTCTGGAATGGGTATTGCCCCTGAGAAACAAGCACTTATATTCAAACCATTTGAACAAATAGCCGATGTAGAATCGCGCTCAGTTGGCGGCGCGGGGTTAGGTTTAGCTATTTGCTCTGAATTGTTGAGTCGTATGCAGGGCGGGATCACATTAGAGTCTGCTATCGGTCATGGATCTGAATTTACTATTTCAGTGTATCCGGGCAATATTCAATATGTAGAGCGCAGTGTATTAAAGCTCGATTTGACACCTAATATGCAGCAAAAAATGGCCCCTTGTAAAGTCAGTGGCCGAGTATTGGTGGTGGATGATTTACGAGATTTACGGGTGTTAGTTGGGCATATGATCTCTTCTGCTGGTGCAAAGGTTGATTATGCTGAACACGGTAAGCAAGCACTTGATAAAGTAACTAAAGCACAACAGCAAGGTGATCCGTACGACATTATATTTTTAGATATTCATATGCCGGTGATGGGGGGCAAAGAAACCACGATTGAACTTAGAAAAATGGGTTTTAAGGGGGCGGTAATAGCGCTTACTGCTGCCACGATGAAAGGTATACATAGCGAGTTATTGGCGCTGGGTTTTAACGATGTGATAGGCAAACCTGTTGATTCAAGCTTACTTTATCAGTGCTTAACTAATTACTCTATGGCGGCTAATAAGCCCGTTGATAAATTAGCGCAACCAGCGCGAGTAAAAAGTTGTGCGCGTTTTTTATTGGTTGAAGATGATGCAGATGCGGCGCAAATCACCCAGTTATTACTGGAAAGTTTAGGGGTTGAAACCGTTGTTGCAACTAGTTATGAGCATACTTTAGCAATTCTAAAAAATGACTCTCAATTTGATAAAGTGTTATTAGATATGCATTTGCCTGATGGCAGTGGCTTGGATTTAGCTCGTTATACAAAGCAGTATTATCCAGATCTAAAGCGAGTAATCGTCAGTGGTATACAGCCAGATCCGAAGCAAATTGAACTCCTTGAGATAGAGCAAGTATTACTTAAACCGATTAATTTAGCATTACTAACCCAACTTATTGAGGGTTAGTAATAATTGATTGACGCACCACTAACTCAGGTTCAAAAAGAGTTTGTAAAGCTGGGGTGGTTTTTTTATACACCTCACTTAAAATCCAGTTAGCAGCCATTTGGCCCATTTCGTTGATTGGGTAATTGACGGTACTAAGTGGTGGATACACATGACGGGTAAAAAATACGTTATCGTAGCCCATAATAGAAAGTTGCTCAGGCAAGATTAATGATGACTCACGGGCACTGGCCATAGCGCCGGTTGCCATTTCATCATTGGCACAAATTAGCGCTGTAAATTTTGAATTACCGTTATATAAATGCTGAAAGCCTGCAGTGCCGCTGTCTTCCATAAAATCACCTTGATATAGTAATTGCTCATTAAAACTAATGTTGTGCTCTGCTAGAGCTTGTTTGTGCCCTGCAAGGCGATCTTGAGCATCTTGTTTCCACAGTGGGCCGCTGATATAAGCGATATTCGTATGGCCTTGCTCTAATACGTGTTTAGCCGCTAAATAACCGCCTTTTACGTTATTTAAAATAATGCAGCGCGATGCTAGTTCGCGAATGTATCGGTTGATCAGTACAAAAGGAGTTTTCCCTTTGCTCAACTCTATTAAGTAGTCATCACTAATTGCTTCAACATGCAAAATTAAGCCATCACAATTACGACTAATTAAAAACTCGATTGCTTGTTGTTCACGTTCTTCGTCACTGTGACCTGCAGCAATGATCACATGCTTGCTTTGTTTACGAAAAGCGGTCTCAATGCCGCTCATCATTGGGCCATAGAAAGGGCCTTGTAGTTCGGAAACTAATAAACCAACACTATTTGAACAGTTAGATGCGAGAGATTGTGCAATGGAATTAGGCCGGTAACCAAGCTGTGTCATCGCAACGGTTACCTTTTTTCGCGTTGCATCACTGACATTAGTATTATTATTCATTACCCTTGAAACGGTCGCTAATGAGACCCCAGCAAGTTTTGACACCTCATAAATGGTCGCCATGATATTCCTTGTTAAGTACTACTTCTTTGGGCTAAATCAGCGTTTATTTTCTCTAAGGTATTATTATCAAGAATATACCTTTTCATGATCAACGCGACAAGTACACTACCAATTGCAGGAAACAGTGTAAACGAGGTTAAAATACCGGCTTTAGTTGCTTCATTAAGCTCAGTGTTAGCCTGATAGCCATAGTAAGCCAGTAACCAACCAGCAATAGCTCCGCCCAATGCAAGGCCTAGTTTAATAAAGAACACCACGCTTGCATAGACCAAGCCAGTTAGCCGATGGCCATTTTGCCATTGTCCGTAGTCAATTGCATCTGCCATTTTTGCCCATAACAATGGAGTTGCCATTTGGGTGAAAAAACACCATAAAAAATAGACAGCAAACGCGAGCACTAATTGGTCGTCAGATAAGAAAAATGCAAAACAGCTTATGGCCGCAGAGATGTATTGGAGATATATATATGCTGCTTTTTTATCAACCCGTTTACTCAGTGGTTGTGCGCAGGCGCAGCCAAGGATATTACCGATCATTCCCAAGGTAACAAATTGCGTAACTAAGTCGCCTTCACCAAGAACATATTTTACGTAATAAATTGCTAAAGTCGTACGCAGCACCATACTCGTGAGCAGCATAATGGCAGCACCACAGAGTATTTTAAAAGGACCGTTTTGCCACAACGTTGCCATTTGTGCTTTGAGGCTAAGGGTTTGTTGCTGTGGTGCAACCACGCGTTCTTTAGTAAAGCGAAAGCAGGTCAAAAATAATATCACACCGAAACAGCTCATCAGTATCATAGTAAGCTGATAGCCAAGAGCATTATCGCCTTTACCAAACCAGCTTACTAATGGCAATGTGCAAGCACTGACGAGTAAGCCACCGAGCATACCAAATACAAAACGATAAGATTGAATGGATACGCGTTCACTCGGATCGCGACTTAGTACTCCACCCAAAGCTGAATAAGGAATATTAATTGCGGTATAAACCAGCATTAATAGCGTATAGGTGACAAACGCGTAGATGACTTTTCCTGTCGCGTTTAAATCTGGTGTGGTAAAAGTAATTACACTAACCAGCCCAAACGGGATCGCGAGCCACAATAGGTAAGGCCGGTAACTACCATATTTGGTTCGGGTTGCATCGGTGAGCGCCCCCATTAACGGATCGGTGATTGCATCAATAACTCGCACCACTAGGAACAGAGTACCAACGATGGCCGGAGAAATACCAAATATATCGGTATAGAAAAAAGTTAAAAATAGCATCACGGTTTGAAAAATGATGTTACTTGCAGTATCACCTAAGCCATAGGCTATTTTTTCTTTTCTAGTTAGCATAATTGGCACTCATGTTGTTATTATTTTTTGCGCTGTGTGAGCAATGCGCGATATTGTATTGCGCTCTCTTTTAGTATGCGTTGCTGGTTTTCATAATCAACATAAACGAGACCAAAGCGTTTTTCATAGCCGTATGCCCATTCAAAGTTATCCATTAAGCTCCATGCAAAATAGCCTTGTATATCAACCCCTTGCTCAACTGCGTCATGCACTGCATTGAGGTGGGTATGATAATAACTAACGCGCTCTGTATCGAGTACTTGGCCATCTCGTAGTGTATCTGCCATGGCCGCACCATTTTCAGTTACATAAACTTTAGGTAGTTGATATAGCTCATTTAATGATACTAACAACTCAGTTAAACCTTGTGGATAGACTTCCCAGCCCATGTCAGTCACAGCTATGTTGTTGATTTGTGCTTCGGCAAACCAGTTATCATCAGTGTTTTTGTAGTGTATGCGGGTATAGTAATTAACGCCAATAAAGTCGATTTTTTGACTGATTATCGCCATATCATTAGCAGCTATATGGGGTTGCACTTCACTACTGAGGCTATTTAAAAGCGCCGGATACTGACCTTCTAAAACTGCTTTGATATACCACTGATTGTGATATTGATCGGCTAATAATGCTGCTTGTGTATCGTTTTCTGTCATTGGATAAGCTGGGCTGAAGTTAAGAACAATACCAGCTTCTATATTAGGGCAATTGGCGCGCAGTACTTGCATGGCAAGACCATGGGCTAACAATAAATGATGAGCCGCCTGACGACCTGCTTGTTGGCTTTTAATACCGGGTGCATGTACACCCACTTCATAGCCTAAATAGGCACTGCAAAAAGGTTCATTTAAAGTCGCATAAGAGTCAACTAAACCTGTCAACTGCTTGGTAACTAAATCAGTATAGTGAGCAAATGCATAGGCGGTGTCACGGTTTAACCAGCCACCGTTATCTTCCAAGTGTTGGGGTAGATCCCAGTGATATAAGGTGACATAGGTCTTGATGTTGCGTGCTTTTAAAGCCGTTAATAAATCACGATAAAAGCCAATGCCTTGCTGATTAATACTGCCATCTTGATGCAATACGCGCGGCCATGAAATAGATAATCGGTACGCATCAACGGCTAAGTCAGCAATCATTGCGATATCTTGTTGCCATAGTTCAACATGGTTACAGGCTGTATCGCCATTGCTATTGTCGGTGATAGCCCCTGGTTGGTCACAAAAAGTATCCCAAATAGATGTCAGGCGTGCGTTGCGAGCTCCCTCAATTTGAAATGAGGCTGTGGCTACACCAAAGGTAAACTGAGGTTTAAGTAGCGCAGAGCTAGGCGGCAGAGAAATAGTTTTAAACACGATTAGGTGCATCCTTTAACATTCAGTTTTGGCAATTACTTTTACATTAAGCGCAGCATAGTTATTAAAATGGAAGCGCTTACAGAATGTTTGTAAATAAATTGCTAATTTCGATTTATATGATATAAATGTAAGCGCTTACATTTTATGTTGCAACTATTATTTGCTTTTTTTAAGTAATGAAAAAGTACTTTAATAAACGTAACGAACTGATAATTAAAATAATTAGAGAGTTTAATATGGCAAACGTCACACACAATTTGGCAACGAATGAACATAGCCTACAACCAATGGGCAAACAAACGTTTGCTTTAACGTCGTTGACCACCTTATTTTTTATGTGGGGGTTTATTACGTGTCTAAACGATATTCTGATCCCCTATTTAAAAGGGATGTTTTCACTCAATTATACCCAAGCGATGTTAATCCAATTTTGTTTCTTTGGGGCTTATTTTGTGATGTCGATACCCGCTGGTAAGTTGGTGAGTAAAATAGGTTATCAATTTGGTATTGTGGTGGGCTTGGTGGTGGCAGCGGTTGGTTGTGCATTATTCTATCCCGCAGCCGTAGCGCATGTTTATGAGCTGTTTTTATTGGCGCTATTTGTACTGGCCTCGGGGATTACCATCTTACAAGTGTCAGCCAATCCATACGTAAGCGTACTTGGCGCTGCAAAAACAGCGTCGTCGCGTTTAACCATGACCCAAGCATTTAATTCGTTAGGTACTACGGTTGCGCCAATCTTTGGTGGCTGGCTTATTCTAACCGAAGTCAGCCAAGCAACCGCAGAGCAAGTTAAACTTCCTTATCTAATGCTTTCAGCAAGCTTGCTGGTACTTGCGGTTATTTTTGCTTTTTTAAAATTACCTAAACTTGGCAAAGCAGCAGATGCTGAGAGTGAAAATCAATATGTTGAGAACTTTATTGATTTAGGTAGTGTTTGGCAGTATCGCCATTTAATTTTAGGAGCCATTGGCATTTTTGTTTATGTCGGTGCTGAAGTCGCAATCGGCAGCTTTTTAGTAGGCTTTTTAACCTTAGATCATATTGCGGGTTTTACTGAGCAGCAAGCAGCACATTATATTAGTTATTACTTCGCTGGCGCCATGATAGGTCGCTTTATTGGTGCTGCCATCATGCAAAAACTCAATGCAGGTAAGGTATTGGCATGTCATGCACTACTTGCCATGGTACTGGTGTTAATGGCGATGACAGGACAAGGGGCATTAGCAATGTGGGCTATTTTGTTGGTCGGATTATGTAACTCAATTATGTTCCCAACCATCTTCAGTTTAGCCCTACAAGGCCTTGGCAAATATACCTCTCAGGGTTCAGGTATTTTATGCTTAGCTATTGTCGGTGGTGCAATTATTCCATTATTACAAGGCGTCCTAGCTGACAATTTTGGTGTGCAATTAGCACTATTACTGCCGATCGGCTGCTATTTATATATTACTTACTTTGCGCTATTTGGCTCAAAAGTAACAACCTCAACTCGTCATTGATAACTAGGTGGACAACATGACAATAACAAAACCACGTACTCTTTTGGTAATGATGATTGCAGCAATGGCGATGAATGGCTGTTCGCAATCAGAACAAACAGCAGCGACCAATGATATTTGGCCGATGATCAAAAGCGGTGTTAAAGACGATGCCAATATGGAGAAAAAAATTGCTGACTTGCTCGGCTCAATGAGCTTAGAACAAAAAATAGCCCAGATGATCCAACCTGAAATTCGCGATATTACAGTGGAAGATATGCGTCAATATGGTTTTGGTTCTTACCTTAATGGCGGTGGGGCTTTTCCTAATAATAATAAACATGCCACGGCTGCTGATTGGATTGAACTAGCCGAAAAAATGTACCAAGCATCAGTAGATGATTCCCTTGATGGTAGCCGTATCCCAACTATGTGGGGAACCGATGCAGTTCATGGTCATAATAATGTTATTGGTGCGACGTTATTTCCACACAATATCGGTTTAGGTGCGGCTAACAATCCACAATTGATTGAAAAAATTGCTGCAGCGACCGCGCAAGAAGTGATGGTAACCGGTATAGATTGGGTGTTTGCACCTACCGTTGCTGTGGTACGAGATGACCGCTGGGGCCGCACTTATGAAGGGTATTCAGAAGATCCACAAATTGTTAGAGATTATTCAGCCGCAATAGTAAAAGGCTTACAAGGCGCAGTTGATCAAGACTTTTTATCAGATAAACGGGTGATCAGTACGGTTAAGCATTTTATTGGTGATGGTGGTACACAAGGCGGTGATGACCAAGGTAATAATATTACCAGCGAAGCAGAGTTATTTACCATTCATGCGCAAGGTTATGTGGGAGGCTTAGGTGCTGGAGCACAAACAGTTATGGCGTCGTTTAATAGCTGGCATGGCGAAAAAATCCATGGCAGTAAATATCTCTTAACTGATGTGCTAAAAGGCAAAATGGGTTTTGATGGCTTTGTTGTGGGTGATTGGAATGGTCATGGACAAATTCCTGGTTGTACCAATGGAAACTGTGCACAAGCCGCTAATGCCGGCCTTGATGTATACATGGTGCCTACTGATGCATGGAAGCCACTTTATGAAAACCTTATCGCACAAGTTAACAATGGCACAATTGCGCAATCACGAATTGATGATGCGGTAACGCGTATTCTGAGAGTAAAAATGCGTGCGGGTTTATTTGATAAACCAAGTCCTGCAAATCGTCCACTTTCAGGAAAAACAGAGGTCATTGGTAGTGCTGAACATCGTAAAATCGCAAAACAAGCAGTTCGCGAATCTTTAGTACTCCTAAAAAACAAACAACAGTTACTGCCGCTTTCGCCAAAAGCAAATGTGTTAGTAGCTGGTCTAGGTGCTGATAATATCGGTATGCAATCTGGCGGTTGGAGCATTACTTGGCAAGGTACGGGGAATCAAAATAGCGATTTCCCAGGTGGCACGTCGATTTTGGATGGTATTGAACACACTGTTAAGCAAGCGGGCGGGCAAGTTCAGCATGACTTAAACGGTGAGTTCAATACTCGTCCAGATGTCGCTATTGTAGTATTTGGTGAGCAACCTTACGCAGAAGGCAATGGGGATTTAGATAATCTTGAATATCAGCGGGGTAATAAAACGGATTTAGCGCTACTGCGAAAATTAAAGCAAGCCGGTATTCCCGTTGTATCATTATTTATTAGCGGCCGCCCAATGTGGGTAAACGCAGAACTTAATGCCAGTGATGCGTTTGTCGCGACGTGGTTGCCAGGTAGCGAAGGGGATGCAATTAGCGATGTGTTATTTGCAAATGTAGATGGCTCAGTAAATCATGATTTTAAAGGCAAGCTGTCGTTTTCTTGGCCGAATAACCCAGTTGATAACGAAAATCGTGGTGATAAAGATTATTCGCCATTATTACCGTATGGTTTTGGCTTAACTTATTCAGATAAAAACACCTTGCAAGATGATCTTGTTAAGCAAACAGGAATATCACAGCAGCTTGATGATTTAGTATTGTTTGAGCGCGCGGTTAAAGCGCCATGGAGTCTGCATTTACAAAGTGGTGAGCAGCAAAAAGTGATGGCAAGTAGTCGCGAATCAATCGGAGCTGTTAGCGTTAAAACCTTTGATAAAGACGTTCAAGAAGATGCGCGTGCAATTACCTTCAGCGGCGATGAACTAGCAGCAGTGCGTTTAAGTGCGGCATTCCCATCTGATTTACGTTCGTTTGTTGAAAAAGCAGGGCAATTACAAATGCAAATTAAGGTTGAGCAAAGTGCCGATGCCCCGCTTTGGCTTGGTATGCAATGTGGTGATGATTGCCAAGGTAAATTGGATATTGCTAAGCAGCTAAATGCAACCAACGAATGGCAGACTTTAAACATTGATTTACGGTGTTTTGCACAGCAAGGTGTTAATTTAGGTCAAGTATTTTCACCTTGGCAGTTAAGTACAGCTGCGCCATGGCAGGTATCGATTGCGAAACTCAACATCACCAGCGAGCATGTATCTACTGAGGTTATTTCATGCCAGTAATGCCTTTGTTGATCTTAATACCAGTGACATCGATCTAGATAAATAGCAATACGAAGTTAATTGCCAATAAACGTCATAAAAAGTAGTCTAGGCTGCTTTTTATTGAATAGGAAAGATCGAAATGAAACCAGTGAATCCATCAAAAGTCATTTGTATTGGTCGTAACTATGCTGCGCATATTGCTGAGCTTGGTAATCAAGAGGCAGACGAAATGGTGGTGTTTTTAAAGCCGCCAAGCGCGATAACAAATACCTTAATGTGTACTCATAAGGATGAGCAATTACATTTTGAGACTGAAATTTGTTTTCAAGTTAACAATGGCTGTTTAGCTGCTGTGGCGGTGGGACTGGATTTAACTAAGCGAGATTTACAGAGTAAATTAAAAGCCAGCGGTTTACCGTGGGAACGCGCGAAAGCCTTTGATGGCTCTGCATTGTTTAGTGAGTTTGTACAAATAGACGAACAAGCTATTGAGCATTTAAGCTTAACCTTACTGATAGATAATAAGGTGCGACAACAAGGCGGCGTTGAGTTAATGCTTTATAAACCTGCGGTTATTTCAGCCCAAGTTAGTGAGTTTATGACTTTAATTGATGGCGATATTATTATGACTGGCACACCTGCAGGGGTAGGAGCTGTGAACGCAGGAAGTAAATTTATTGCTCAGTTACACTTGGGCTCAGACTTATTGGTTCAGCAAGAGTGGTTGGCTGAGTAAGTTTTAATATCTGTTGTTGATATTGTTGATCAAACTCTGCAAAGGTATTTTCAAGCAATACACGCTGTGTTTGCTGGTACTTTGCAGACGGCAGTATGCTATTTGTTAGCACTCGATTTATTTTTTTTAAAGCATTATTAGCAAAATTATTAGGGGCATTGGTTGAGCAGCCAATCGCACCTAAAACCAGCTTATCGGCGTGATCGGCAATAGGTAAGGTTACTACATTATCAAATTCGCTGAAGCGGTTGTAGTAATCGGCTAAAAAAGGATAGTCGATAGTGTAATCAATATACCCATGATTGAGCCGATTGATCACCGAGCTGCTTTCGTTTTCACTGTTCCAACTTAATGATGTATGTTGGTCGCTTTTAGTATTTCGAGCGATGGTATTTAACTCTGGAGTAAATTTACGCGCAGCGGATTGACCAAAAATAAATTTATTATCTGTCAGTAGTTTAACTAAATTTATCGGTGAACTGTGTTGTTGGCTAATTACTTTCGCTGTTTTAGCTGAGGCAATGATAGCAAATGGTGGGTACACCGTAGTTGGCACCGAGTAGAACACTCGCGGGGTGTTAACTTTACGATGGATCATACAAGGGAAACATGCTTGTTGACCTTCATCGAGGTACTTACCTATACGTTTTTGCGGCAACATGAGGCGGGTATGCTTTATATCGGGTAATTCACTGATGAGCTGTTCGACTAAGTAATCACATAAGCCACCATCGGGAGTTTGTGCTGTTTTGGCCAGATGAAAAGGCGCTGTATTGCTTTGTAGCCAAGTTATATGGGTTACTTCATCGGTAGTATTAGCAAGTACATAGACGCTTGAAAAAAAAGAGAATAATGCAACGATGTAATAGACAATACGCATAGCTATATTTACTTTATCCGCTAATAATTTAAATCGAGTATACAATAACTAATATTTTGCGCTACTAAAGACTGGTAAGTTATTACGGTAAGTTGATTTTTTAATACTTTAGTGGTGTTTTTTTGATTCACTATTTGTGAGAAGTCGTTTTTCAAGTATTTTAATCCGGTGGAAAGCCCAAGCATTGATAATGATTGGGCTTTATTGATTAAAATGGCATTGGGTATTGCTTAAATACATTACCGATATCAGTTAGAGCTTGTTCACTTAATTCGATGTTGAACGCGGCAATGTCATCTTTTAGTTGTACCAAGCTGGTTGCACCAATAATTGAAGAAGTAACGCCATCAACTTGGTCACACCATGCAAGCGCTAATTGTGCTGGGGTTATTTGGTATTGCTGGGCAATTTCAACATAGTGGCTGATTGCTTGTTGAGATTGCGCTGTGTCACGGAATAAACCATTACGCTGCACCAGTGTCCAGCGGCTACCATCGGGACGTGCGCTATTTAAATATTTACCACTTAACATACCGCCTGCTAAGGGTGACCAAGGTAAATAAGCAATATCTTCGTGAATACATTGCTCTATTAGATAAGGCCAATCTTTAGCGTGTAATAAACTAAATTCATTTTGAATAGAGACCATGCGCGGTAAATTGTGTTGTTCACTTAACCGTAAAAATTGGCTAATACCCCATGGCGTGTCGTCAGAGAGACCACAATGTTTAATTTTACCAGCTTTAACACAGTCGTTTAAACCTTCAAGAATATCGAGCATACCCGCTGTGTGTTGCTCTGTATTAGCGTCACTAAAACGGATCATACCTGGCCAATGTTTGCTAAAGTGCGGTGATTGACGATTCGGCCAATGCAGTTGGTATAAATCAATTACATCGGTTTGTAGGCGTTTTAATGACTCGTCAACTGCATGAACGACTGCTTGACGAGTAATATCGCCGCCATCGCGTATCCAAGCTAGGCCATTGCCAGCAATTTTAGTGGCGAGCACAATATCGTCTCGCTTACCTGGATTACGCGCTAACCAATTACCGATAATTTGCTCTGTCTTTCCGTAGGTATCAGGAG
Organism: Pseudoalteromonas sp. SG44-8; assembly: GCF_014164125.1. Classification (NCBI taxonomy): domain Bacteria; kingdom Pseudomonadati; phylum Pseudomonadota; class Gammaproteobacteria; order Alteromonadales; family Pseudoalteromonadaceae; genus Pseudoalteromonas; species Pseudoalteromonas sp. SG44-8. Next base: position 190,979 of record NZ_JACJEQ010000004.1, read on the forward strand.
TGGGAGGTATGGCATACATTTCTGCAGTATCAATGAAGTTTACGCCATGCTCTAAGGCATAAGCAATTTGCTCATCAGCATCTGCTTGATTATTTTGTACGCCCCACGTCATGCTGCCTAAGCATACACGAGACACATTTAGACCACTGCTACCAAGTGGGTTGTAACGCATAATGATTCCTTACTTTTATGATTCTCGGCTGTACTTATGTAATGCAGCCAATAATGGCTCACTTAATTGTGCTTTCTTACCCGTTTTAAAATTAAACATCACCACTTGCGATGACCCTAATGTAGTCAAGGCATTTTGCGCTTGGCTAAATACGCTGTAGTGCATCATAAAACGGTCTTTTTGAATATCACTGATGGTAACGCCTACCAACACTGTATCAGGAAATGTGACTGGGCGTTTATAACGCGCGTTATTTTCACTAATCACAGGACCAATACCTGTTGTTTGTAAATCTTCGAGTAAATTTATTTGATTAAAAAAATCAATTCGAGCAGTTTCAAAATAACGAAAATACACCACATTATTGACATGTTGTAAGGCATCCATTTCTCCCCAAGCAACATTAATTGCTGTATGGATAGGATGTTGTTCTATGAATGATTGCATATTCGACAGCTCTTTAAAGTAAAAACGTAGATTAGCAATTGGTGCTGTTTAGCTCAAGAAAATTAGGAAAACAGTGAAAATGTGCTAGTTTTAGTAGTTCACGGTTACGTAAATGAATACTTTAATCTGATTTAAAGGAGCTAATTATGAATACAGTGACAGCAAAAATAATGAAACGCTTAGCGCTACTGGTGGTGATCTGTTTGGCATTCGTTTGTTATGCGATGAGTAATGCTTCTGGGATGGTGATACTAATCGTAGTTGGTTTTATTTTAGAAGGTGCTTTTTGGTTATTCGGTGCGAGGTTATTTAATCGTAAAAAATCCTCACAGCAAGAATCATCGAGCTGATGACTTGCTAATAAATCAAACTTAATGAATAATAACTGTTCATTTGTACAGTGCTTGGTTTGAGGAATGAAAAAGTTTATTCATATTGACATGGATTGCTTTTATGCAGCGGTCGAAATGCGCGATAACCCCGCGCTTGCTAATGTACCTTTGGCAATTGGTGGCAATAGTCGCCGTGGAGTGCTCTCTACAGCAAATTACATCGCCCGCGAATACGGTGTGCGCTCTGCGATGTCTAACTACCGTGCTAAACAATTATGCCCAGATTTAGTGATTGTACCAGGGCGTATGCAAGTTTATAAACAAGCCTCTTCGCAAATTCGTGCTGTATTTCAGCACTATACCGACCTTATCGAGCCTCTTTCTTTAGATGAAGCTTACCTTGATGTGACTGACAGTAATGCATGCCATGGTAGTGCGACCTTAATGGCAGAGCAGATCCGCGCCGATATTTTTGCAGCCACCGGTTTAACTGCTTCGGCTGGAATTGCGCCGATAAAATTTATTGCCAAAATTGCCAGTGATGAAAATAAACCGAATGGTCAATTTGTAGTATTGCCTGAGCAAGTGGATGACTTTTTAGCGCAATTACCTTTGGGTAAAATACCCGGGGTCGGTAAGGTTACCCTTGAAAAACTCAATTTAAAAGGCTTATACACCGGTGCTGATGTGCGCGCTAAAGGGGTTAATTGGATGCAGCAACACGTTGGTAACTTTGGGGTCTCGCTGTATCAAAAATGTGCCGGTTTACATATTGGTAAAGTATCCACAGAACGTACCCGTAAATCGCTCAGTGTTGAGCATACCTATGAATATAATAAAACCAGCTTACAAGCGTGTTTAGATCAATTGCCAATATTATTGGCTGAGCTTCAACGTCGATTAACAAAACAGCAATTAGAGCAACGCATAAATAAACTCAGTGTCAAAGTGAAGTTTGCTAATTTTGTGGTGACATCGGCCGATCAAACTTGCCACCGACTTGATGAAACTATCTTGGCTGAGCTGCTGAGCAAAGCATATCAACGTGGCTTGCAGCAGCCAGTGCGGTTACTCGGTGTAGGGGTCGGTGTTAAAAATGAACCGCAGCAACATGTACAGCTGAGTATATTAGATTAAGATACTGCGCGCTATTTGCTTCAATAAATGATAAGTGGGCAGTGAGTAACTGCTGTATTTTACACTGTAACTCCAAGTTGCCAGCGTTATGTTAGCTCGTCGTACATTGCTGGCAATAGCTATTTAAATCAATGATAATAAGCTCCTACGTATTTTGACAACAGGACCTTTTTTTATGGCATATCCTCACGCAGTTGCAGCCCCGCAATTAGATAACGCAAAACATGATGCGCTTATTATTATTGCCGATAACTTTTCTGAGTTAGACGACCCGAATCTAAGCCAAGCTATTAAAGCGCAAATGGCGGTTGATGCACGTATTGGTAAGCAAGTCACGCTGCTTGTTGTTGATTCTAAAAGGGTAATTTTAGCGCCGACAGGTCCATTAAATCGTGATTATGACGATGTACGTCGTTATTTTGATGCAGCTAAATTGGCTATCAATGAAGCTAAAGCATCAGGCAGTACAAAACCTGCTATTTACTTACCACAAGCAAGCCAAGATAGCCGTTATCAGTATGCCTTAGAAGTTGCTTATCTTGGTGCTTGCCAAGCGTTGTGGCAGCCGCTTGAGGCGCGCGAGTTTCATGGTGAAAGCATTGAACCGATCACTCAAATAGCCTTGTTTGGTGCTAATGAGCAAACAATTAAAGCAGTAAATGCCATTGCCGCAGGGCAGTATGCTGCTCGTGATTTATGTGGCACTGAGCCTGAGCGTATGGCGCCACCACGTTTTGCTGATTACTGTGTAGATTTATTTAAAGGCAGCAAGGTCAATGTTGCAGTGATTGCAGATATTGCCACGATTGATAAAGAGTACCCGATGATGAGTACCGTGGCTCGCGCTTCATATGCGGTTGAGCGTCATCACCCTCGTGTTGTAAAACTTGAATATGTACCAGAGGGCGAAGTAACACGTACCTTAATGTTTGTCGGTAAAGGCTTAGTATATGACACCGGTGGTGCCGATTTAAAAGTGGGCGGGCATATGGCCGGTATGAGCCGTGATAAAGGCGGCGCAGCCTCTGTTGCTGGTTTTATGAAATCAGTGGCAGACTTTCAACCACAAGGAGTTAAAGTTATTGCTTACTTAGCGGTAGTTCGTAATTCAATTGGTTCTGATTGTTTTGTACCAGATGAAATTATTACTAGCCGTGAGGGCGTACGTGTTCGCATCGGTAATACGGATGCAGAAGGGCGCTTAGCTATGGGGGATTTACTCAGCGAGATGAAAGATTTAGCAAAAGGAGAAGTTAATCCTGAAATCTTTACGGTCGCAACGTTAACCGGACATGCAGCTCGTGCAATGGGACCTTACAGTGCATACGTTGAAAATGGCCCTGCACGTGCGGCTAATATTTCTCGTAAGCTGGCTGACAGTGGTGACTTATGGGCTGATGGTGCAGAAGTTTCTCGCAGCCGTCGCGAAGACTATGATTTTATTAAACCGCGTACTTTAGCTGATGACGTATTATCAAGTAACAATGCAGCATCAGCAGTTACCGCACGTGGTCATCAGTTCCCTATGGCATTTTTAGCTATTGTTGGTGGCCTTGATAAGCATGGTTGTGAGTCAGCACAGCCTTTACCTTATGTGCATATGGATATTGCCGGTAGTGGTGTTGAAGGTGGTGATTGGCAGCACGGTAAACCAACTGCAGCAGGCTTAAGCAGTTTATTTGCTCGTTACTGCTTATAATAAGCAGTATTAAATACAACAGCCCCGTCATATAAAATGACGGGGCTTTTTTGTAATTTGTTTTTGTTAATTAATCTAATTTAAAGCGATTAACCACATCAGTTAGCTGTTGGCTACTGTGTTTAAGATTATCGCTTGCACCAGAAAGTTGTGATGTATTGGCCAGAGATTGTTCGGTTGATTGCGATAGTTCATTAATTCGCAAATTGACTTCATCCGCAGCACTTGATTGTTGCTCAGTCGCACGGGCTATTTGACCATTCATATCGGTGATAACCGACACCAGACGTTCAATTTCAGTTAATGAGGTATTGGCAGAGCCAGCTTGTTGTACTGTGCTGGTGGATAATTGTTGGCTAGCTGTTACCGCCTCTACAGCCGCCTGTGCGCCTTTTTGTAATTTGGCTATCATCGCCTGAATTTCGTCTGTGCTCTTGCCTGTGCGACTTGCAAGAGTGCGTACTTCATCAGCTACAACGGCAAACCCTCGGCCTTGTTCGCCAGCACGTGCCGCTTCGATTGCAGCATTGAGTGCCAGTAAATTGGTTTGCTCCGCAATACCGCGGATCACGTCTAGTACCGATCCTATATTATTACTTTCTTGAGCTAAATCAGCGGTAACTTGACTCACAGTTTCAATGTTTTTGGACAGTGTTTCTATGGATTGAATTGTTTTAGCAACGACTTCTTTACCTTCAGATGCATTCACCGCGGCTTGGTTAGCGGCTTGTTCAGCCGCTTCGGCATTGCGACTTACATCATGAATTTGGTGGGTCATTTGCTCCATTGCTGCAGCGACTTGCGTTGAGCTATCGTTTTGCAGTTCAATAAAAGAATGATTGGTTTTACTCGCATCATCCACTGTTTGGGCATGCTGGTTAACATCATTGGCATTATTTGCCACTTGTTTAAGTGACTCACGCATTTTGGTAGTAAATAAATTAAAGTGGCGAGATAATCGTGATACCTCATCATTACCATTTTCATCTAAGGTTTGGGTTAAATCCCCTTCACCTTGAGAGATACTTTTCATCATATTTGCAGCAAGCCGAGTTGGCAGTAAAATACTTCTGGCGATTAAGTAACTTAAACTAATTAATAGCAAAATAATCACTGCGGCATTGAGAATAACTAAATTCCGTAAGCTGGCAAAAGCGTTATCAATAGTATCAATATAAACACCTGAACCGACTATCCATTGCCACGGGGTAAAACCTTTCACATAGGCTATTTTATCAACTGGTTGATCTTTACCTGGTTTAGGCCATTTGTAAGGGATAAAACCTTCACCACTTTGCTTAACTATTTTAACCATTTCAACAAATAACGGTACGCCATCTGGGTCTTTACTGTTGCTGAGTGATTTACCGTTTAATTCTGGTTTAAAAGGATGCATAACCATGGCTGGCTGAAAATTATTGATCCAGAAGTAATTGTCATTGTCATAGCGAATACTAGCTATTGTAGCTAGAGCACCTTGTTGGGCTTGTTGCTCGGTGAGTTCGCCGCTTTGTTGTAATGAATGATAATGGGTAATAACGCTATAAGCAGCTTCAACCAGATTTTTAGTTTTCGTATATTGGCCTGCTTTGAGTGAACCATATTGCTGAGTTAAACTAGTAATACTTAAAAAAAGTAAACCAACAACGACCAAACTTACCAAAATAGCTAAGCGCTGAAAAATAGTAAAACGGCGTAGGTACGACATAAAAAATCCTTTAGAAGTGCTCGCAGAAGGCGCGCATATATTAAGCGTAGTAAATATTACTTTAAAATCTAGTTAACTGTCCCTTGTTTTGGTCTAAAGTTTTTAAATAAATAGGATTATCATTAAGTCAAAAAAAAGGCTGATTTTTCAATCAGCCTTTATGCGGTCATTACTGATTTACTCTACATCAAAATGACGATTAAAGAAGTTAGTGATTGTTTGATGCAAGTGAGTTTGCACTTGTTTACCCCGTAAGCTGTGCTTGGAACCAGGATAAGTCATCATTTCAAATTGCTTTTCGTTATCTTGCAATTGTTTAAATAACTTAGTGGCATGGGTAAACAATACGTTATCGTCGGCCATACCATGGTAGATCATTAATGGCCCTTTCAAGCCATCTGCGTATGGAAATACCGCACTGTCTACATAGCCTTTGGCATTTGTATCAGGATGTCCTAAATAACGCTCGGTATAGTGAGTATCATACAGTGCCCAATCAGTCACTGGCGCTCCAGATACGCCTGCTTGAAAATAATGACCAGCTTTAAACATGGTCATTAATGCCATATAGCCACCGTAACTGTGACCATAAATACCAATACGTTGTGGGTCAACATAATCAAGCGTACGTAAAAATTCGACGCCTTTTATTTGATCAGCCACTTCAACCACACCTAAATGTTTGTAAATGGCATCTTCAAACTTTTTACCACGATTATACGAACCACGGTTATCTAATTGGAACACTACATAACCTTGCTGTGCCATATATTGGAAATATAAGTTTTTGCTGCGCCAACTATTGGTTACGCGTTGTGCGTGCGGGCCGCCATAGACATTGACAAGAACAGGGTGTTTTTTACCATCATTTACCGTTGCAGGTTTAAATAAACGATAGTGCATCACTTGACCATCATCAGCAGTCAAAGTGCCATATTCAGGCTCAGCTAGATCAGCAAGATAAGGGGTCAGAGGATGGTTTTCATCAAGTTTATTTTGTTCTAACCAAGTAACAAATTCACCGTTTACTTTACGCAGTGCAGCTGAGTTTGGCTTGTTGACCGATGAACTGTTATCAATAAAAGTTTTACTGTCTTTTGCCATTACCACATTGTGATAAGCACCTTGCTCAGTGATACGTTTAATATCGCCCTTTTTAAACAGTGGAACACTGTATAGCTGGCTTTCCAAAGGCGTGTCTTTGCGTCCGGCAAAGTAGACAATGCCTTTTTTCTCATCAATACCTTTTAAGCTATCAACCACCCAGTCACCATCGGTGATCTGACGCACTAACTTACCATTGGTACGATATAGATATAAATGCTTAAAGCCATTGCGCTCAGAGGCCCAAACAAAATGTTTTTTGTCTTTCAAAAACTGTAGATCAAAATGTAAGTTGATCCAGGTATCACTAGTTTCTGTTAAGGCGACTTTTTGCTCTGTTGTTTCGCTGTTATAAAAGCGCAATTCTAAGTTGTGCTGTGAGCGGTTTTGCCACTGATATGATAGGGTTTTGTCATCTTCTAACCATTTTGCACGGGCAATGTAAATGTCTTCGTCTTTACCTAAATCAACCCAATCAGTTTTTTGATTATCGAGCTTAACCACACCAAGTTGAATTTTTACATTATTAGTGCCGGTAAATGGGTAGCGTTGGTTAAACAGTTTCACTTCATCAGCGTAAATTTCATTGCGGATAGCTTCTTTAACTGGGCTTTCGTCAATGCGAGTGAAGGCTATTTTTGATTCATCACCAGACCACCAATAACCTGTCATTCGGCCCATTTCTTCTTGCGCGACAAACTCCGCCATGGCGTTTTTGATCACACCGCCGCCATCTTTACTCAGCTGAATTTCTTTACCTGATTTAAGATTTAGCGCATAAAGATTTTGTTCACGGACAAACGAGACAAAGTTTCCTTTTGGTGAAAAGCGTGCGTCGGTTTCAAATGCCTCAGTATCGGTCAGTTTACGGCTTTTTCCTGCTCCTAGCTCGTAATAATAGAGGTCACCATTAAGTGGAAATAACAAGGCTTTACCGTCTTTAGACCATTTGTATTCTAAAATACCTTTACCAAAAATACGTTGGCGCTCACGGCGTGCTTTTTCTTCGTCTGAGAGGTTTTCGGGGCCTGAAAAAAGTTTGGCAGAGTCGACTAAAATACGATTTTTGTTATCTTTTAAATTATATTCCCATAAATCATAACGGTTGTAATCGTCGCTTTTACCTTGCAGGTAGGTAACTCGGCTACCGTCTGGTGAAAACTTAAGCTGTACAGGTGCTTTACCCGCTAAACTTGGATCATCAAAAATACGTTCTAAAGTAAGAGGCTTAGCTTGCACTGTGATGGCTGTTGCCACCAAAGGTAGCAAGTATGAGAGGTGTTTAATTTTTTTTAACACGTGTTTACCTTCGCTCGAATAAAAACTGCAACGATGGTAAAGCCAAGCGTGGGCAACTGCAACTAAATGCTATAAAGTAGCGAAAATGTAATGCACTTAATTTGTAAGGAATAAAAATGACCGTTGAATTCTCTTTAGCCCCAGAACTTGCACGTGATTGTATTGAACTGGCCGATTGGCCATTATGCAAAGTGTTACTTATGAATGATAGTCAATACCCGTGGTTTATTTTAGTGCCTCGTAAAGCGAATTTAAAAGAGAGCATTGATCTAAGCGAGTCTGAACAGGTATTGCTAATGCAAGAGTCAGCGAAGTTAAGTCGGCTACTCAAGGAGGTACTTAATCCAGATAAACTAAATGTCGCGGCTCTTGGTAACATGGTTCCACAGTTACATATTCATCATATTGCCCGCTATAAAACCGATGTCGCATGGCCTGCGCCAGTATGGGGGAAGTATCCCGCCGTGCCTTACAGTGAAGAGCAATTGGCACGTTTAAAAACACATTTTTAATCGTGGTTGAGTGTTTATATAACAGAATTTTATCATGGAATTATGACTTTTAGTTGGGTGAAAATAGACTATGCTTAGGGTCACTAAATCGTGGCTGTTTATTACACTCAGTATATAGGGATTGCAAACTAACTGATGAAAGCTTTTGTATTGTTTACCTTGCTAAGTGTATTTTCGCATCACAGTGCTGCAAATATATTTTACTTTGTTGGTACCACCTTTCCGTCGGTACTTGAAAAAAATGAACAAGGTCAAATAGAAGGCTTAGGCGCCGACATCGCAGGTGAAATTTGCCTGCGTTTAGGTTGCCAAATTAAAATTGATATTTTGCCATTTAAACGGGCGCTAAAAATGGTTGAGCTTGGTAAGGCTGATGCATTCATAGGTCCTTATAAGTCGGCTATTAGAGAGCAGTATATGGTTTATAGTGAGGCTGCTTTCTATCAAGACCCGCTGGTTTTTTATGTCAAAAATAGTAATGAATTTCAGTGGCATAATAATTTAGAGACATTAAAAGAGTTATCGATAGGGTTAACCCGAGGTTGGAACTATGGTGACGATTTTGAGCGATATAAAAGTCAGTTAGAAATTTCTGAAGTGGGTACTGTTGAAGCCAGTTTTTTGCAATTAATTCATGACCGTGTCGATATTATAGTGACTCATCCAAGAGCCGCACAGCCCGTTATTAAGCAGTTAAGTTTAGCCAATCAAGTGAAACAGTTACAGCCACCATTAATTGTTAATAAAGGCTATTTTGGTTTTTCAAAAAAACGTAATTTAAATGAGTTTATTATCTCATTCGATAAAGAATTAAATAATATGATTGCTAATGGTGAAGTAAAAAAAATGAGTGAAAAATATGGTTTAGCATTCCCGTAATAGCAATATTGAATTAAAAAAGGCGTTTTAGGTGAGCCCCTAAAACGCCTTTTTAGTATTAATTATATTATTCTAAACCTAACTCTTTCTTACCTTGTTTAAATGTGACATCTACAGGAATATTTGCTTGGCTTAGTTTTTCTAAATCTTTAGCAAGTTCCACTTTGATATCACCATGTGTGGCAATCAGTTGATCAACTTTCTCATAATCACCATCACCTTGTAAGGTTAAGATCAAACCAGATAGCTTGGCCATTGCTTGGCCCATTTTTTCCATATTTACGCTGTAAAGGCCTTGCTCATTTTTAGAGAATGCACCTTCTTCTGCGAAAAAGTTAAAGCGGATCATATTTGCTTTACCATGGGCACTTGATGCGCCAAAACGCACTGAGCGGAAAATACCGGCCATAAAAGTGATGTAATAATCTTCAAGTGTTCCCTCAGTGATCTCACCTTTTTTGAGTAACTGCTCAACCATGTACAAGCCTAAGATATCGGCTTTGCCTTCTTCTAAAGCACTGGCATGTTCTTGTAAAGACTGACGAACAGTGCCTTTACCTGTGATAGTATTTTTGATCCCTAAACCATGAGCGACTTCGTGGAACATGGTATTGGCAAAAAATGCATCGAAAGTAATGTGTTTACGTTGCTCAGGAACAATTAACTGCTCAGCGATTGGCACCAATATTTTATCAAACTTAGCGCGCATAGCATTTTTCAGTTGTAAACGGCGAGTGCCTTTTTCAAGTTGTACTTGTTCGTCATTTGGTAAGTTAATAGCAATAGTTTTACTGCCAGCATTAGAATGACCTGCGTAGTAAACAACATCATATGCATTTAAGTCCGCATCAGAGCCAGGCACTTCTTGTTTGTATTTGGCATCAACAGGGAGGCCTTTTTGTAGTTCTGGTAAAAATGCTGCAAATTTAGCAAGACGCTCTGACCAAGCTAAATCTTTCACTAATACATACGATTCAAAGGCTGCGCGAGAGCCGAACAATTGATCTTCATAGGTTTCGATTGGACCAATAACGATATCGATGGGGTTGTTCTTCATGTCCATCCAAGCAAAGTCTGATGCTTGATAATCATCGTTTTGTAGTGCATCTGCACGTAAATTCAGGTAACTAGCAAACTCTTTATCATCGGCAAGCTTGCTCGCCTCACGTAATAAGTTAGCCGCTTTTTCAAGGGCTTGAGCATATTCAACCGAATAGGCAACGCTATATAGCTTGCCTTGCTCATCTCGCTTAATGACTGAATACAGGCCATTTTTATCTGCTACGTCAGCCTTGTTTAGCTCTTCTTTAGTGATATCGGCTGGATAAAATTGAGCTCCGGCTGTTTTATCTTCATAGCCTGACAAAAAGACTTGATCGCCATTTAATCTATCCCATGGTCCATAGTTAATATCGGCAAATTTTTGTACTTTAGGATCATTGATTTTGGCTAAAAATGCCGCTTTATCTTCACCAAATGCTTGGCGCCAGAATAGATCATCCATAATTTTAGACGCATCAATAAGTTTTGCTATTAACGCTTTTTGGTTGTCGCTTAAATGTGATAAATCAGTCGTTAAACTAAAATCGGTATAGATATCAAGGCGACTAGTGTCAGCGTTAACAAGTTGTGGGCCGCTATCTTGTACTTGCTTAATTGAGGCTGCTGCGTCAGTTGACGCTTTAGGTGCGCTGGCTTGATCTGAACATGCACTAAGAAAAACGGCACCGGTGAGAATAAGTGCTTGGCTAATTTTATTGAGAGTCATTATATTGCCTGTTAAAAAGTAAGTTTAATTATAGATACCCTTGAGAGGGTATTTCGCTTCCTTGTTATGCCAGCATTAAAGCAAATCTTATGCGTAAATAGCAAGTTTCCTGTGTTGTGATGGTCTTAGCGAAGGGATATAAAGTGTAGTAGAAAAATAAACTAATATAATTTCTGTAATTTTCTTAACTTTAGCGGTAACTTAGACAATACTGTATTTATAAAAAATAAACATTCCATGGTTTGGGTGTATTAACAAATCAATACAAAAGGATGGCACATTTATGTCAACAGAAAACGCACTACTGACCATTTTGGTTGATCGTATAAATAATGACACGTTAGTTTTACCCACCTTGCCTGAGGTTGCGGTTCGTGTACGTCAAGCTGCCGATAATCCAGATGTAAACTTAGCGCAAATGGCTGATGTGATCTCTCATGATCCGGCATTAGCAGCACGGATGATAAAAGTCGCAAATAGTGCTTTTATGGGGCGAACAGTTAAAGTTTCTAATATAAATCAAGCGGTAACGCGTATTGGTCTGCGTCAAATCAAAAATATCGCAACAGCAATGGCGATGGAGCAACTGTTTGTTTCAAATAATGAGCTGATCAAAGGTTACATGGATAAGGCATGGCAGAAGACCTTAAAAGTAGCATGTCACTCAATTACTGTGATGGAGTTTTTCCTTAAGAAAAACAAGCAGACCTCATTGAATCGTGACACCATTACACTGGCATCACTAGTTTATAATATTGGTGTATTGCCTATTTTGACTGAAGCGGAACGTCACCCGGAAGTATTTGCCAATCCAAGCTTTTTAGCGCATGCGATTCAAAAGCTTAGCGGTAAAGTAGGGGGAGCCATCATGCGTGCTTGGGAGTTTACTGATGAATTTGTTGAAGTAGCAGAAAGCTGGGCCAATCCTAACTATCGCCCAGAGCATATTAGCTATGTTGATTTCATTCGTATTGGCGCGATTATGGAAGGTATTTTACAAGTTTCAGATAAGTCTGCAGCATTACAAACTTATATTGATAAAGGTGTGATCCCATCACTTGATATCTTCTCAAGTGATGAATATAACGATATGCTCGATGATGTGAAATCGGTATTTAGTTAAGTTAATTCGTCAGTTAAAAAAAGCGCCAATAGGGCGCTTTTTTAGTATTTAAAACTTAGTCAAAATTTAGGCTAAATCTTCCACGTCACCTAAACCAGCCGTAAGTTCTTCTAGCATTAGTTTAATTTCTTCAGAGGCGAGAATAAAGTCAGCATCAAGTTTGACCAACATATCTTCTTTAGGGATGTCGGCGTTTTCTTCTTTTAATGTTTCAGAGTAGCTTAAGCGCTTAATAGAGCCATCATTTTGCAGCATGAACTTCAGGCGCTCTTGCCAATCTAGTGCAAGTTTTGTTACTCGCTTACCGCTTTCAAGGTGCGATTTAACTTCATCACAGGCTAAATCATGGCCTTTAAGCTTAACTTGAGCACCGCTATCGTCTGCTTCTTCAAGCTCTGCGTCAGAGCCAATAGCAAAGCCCTCAGGTGTACTGAAGTTAGTTAACCAGTCCGTTAAAAACACATCTAAGTCATAGTTTGCAAATGCAGGAACTACCGGCAATGTACCTAGTGATTTGCGAAGTAGTGCTAGTAACTCTTCTGCTTTATTAAAGCTACCACTGTTGACGACTACCCAGCCATTTTCTTGGTCAATAAAGGCAAACTGTAAACTCGACTTTTTAAAGGCTTGCGGTAATAAGCTATGGAGGATATTTTCTTTGAGCTCGTCTTTTTCTTTTTTCTTAACAGGGCGATTTTCTTCTGCTTCGATAAGTTCTATTTTTTCAGCAACCATATCGTTGATAACGGATGCAGGAAGTACTTTTTCTTCACGTTTAGCACAAACCAAAATACTCTTTTGCGAGAAATGGGAAAGGGTATCACCATGTTTACCAAAGGCTTTGGTCCAGCCAAATGTACTTAAATCTTGACTACCGCAAGGGCGAAATAAATCTTGCTCTAAGGCTTTCTCAAAGTCTTCTTGGGTGTACGACACGTCTTGCTTAAAGCGGTAACAAATAAGGTTACTAAACCACATAGGGAGATTGATCCATTCGGTAAATTTACCCAATCATAACAATAAAAAGCTGATGCGCAAATGACTGATTGGCCAAACGTTTAGCAATTAAGCAAAGTGTTAGGCAAACAGTCTCGGCGCATTAGTTATTAAATATAGACAAAGGTTTTGGCATGTCTTTAGGGAAACTAATATGATAATGCAAGCCGTTCCCCGGTGAGCTTGTCGCATCGATTTCGCCGCTCAAGGTTTGCTTGACCAAATTGAAAGTAATGTGTGTGCCCAGACCACTGCCGCCTTGATCGCGTTTAGTCGTAAAAAACGGATCAAACAGTTTTTCAAGTTGCTGTTCGGTAACGCCATTGCCATTATCTTTAAAGTCGATAATCACTTGGTCATCTTCATCTTTAATAGCAATGTCTATAATGCCATTGCTGACACCATCGAATCCGTGGATCAATGAATTCATAATCAAATTGGTAAAAATTTGACTGATAGCACCAGCAGGTAGATTTAAGGTTAAATCTACCGGGCAATCTAAATTAATATGATGACTGGTATTTTTTATCTTAGGGTGTAATGAGCGAATAATTTCACCTAGATATTCTTTTAGGTTGATAGTTCGCACAGCTTCACTGGCTTGATCAACCGCAATTTGCTTAAAGCTGGCAACCAGCTCTGAAGCACGGTCTAGGTTAGTGGTTAATAGGCTAGTACTTTGTTTGGCATCATTAATAAACTCCTCAAGTGCTTTAGGCGAGAGTGTTTTCTCTTTGTAAGCGTTTTCAATTTGTATTAAACGCTCTTGCAAAAAGGATGTGGCAGTAACCCCTATACCGACCGGGGTATTGATATCGTGGGTAATACCGGCAACTAAACCACCCAAAGCGGCCATTTTTTCTGAGCTGACTAAACGCTCTTGCGCCATATTGAGTTCATCAACATAACGTTGCATTTCAGTTTGTTTAGTTAGTAGCTCTTGCTCAGTATGGCGACGCAAATCAACTTCTTCGGTGAGCGTTAGTTTTTGTTTTTCCAACTCGTATTTTTGTTGCTGTAAATCCATCATAGCTTGACTTAAATTTGATGTTTTACGTGCCACTTCTTGTTCAAGTTGTAGATTTTGCTGATCGAGCTTTTCGTTACTTATTATCAATGCTTTTTGAGTTTGTTCAAGCTCTTTGCGGTATTGCACAACTTTATCGATCAACTTATTGAATGATTGTTCCATTACTTTTAATTCGTTGTGCTCAGTTGTTTCAATTTCGATATGTTGACCTTCGAGGTCATCTAATTGAAGATCTTCAATTTGCTCTGTTAGTTGTGCTAGAGGTTCAGTGAGTAGTTTTCTAAATGCCATTAAGAATAAGATGATTAAAAATGTAGTTTTGATCATCGCATTGCCAATTAAAAAATAAATTGAGATCATAATGCGACTAAATACCACTTCTCGGCTCGAAAATAGCGTGACATCACCAACTTGGGTGGCGCGGCCAGAAAATTCAAAGATCAATGGAAAGGTATAACCGAATAAGCCAGATGGAGTATCTTCGATAATCGCTTCTTCTTGTACTAATTGTTGGCTATATAGCTCGCGAATATCGAGTGAGCGACCTAATTGTGAGATTATCTCGCCGCTATCATCACGTACAATAATACCTTCAATCATTGGAATTGCTAATAAGCCTTCTGCTGTGGTGATGGTTTGTTTAGTGTTTAGCTCCCAAATAGCACGGGTTAAACTACGACTAAATGTTTTTTGTAAGGTCGTCAGTTCGTCACGTATATAATCTTTCGTGTTTACATATTCTGCAATAACTTGCCCGCACGTGACTACAAAAGTTAATAAAAAGTAGACGGATAACACGCTGGTAAGTAGCTTTTTTGATAGGCTTTTTTGTAGCATCGGTGGCCTATAGCTCCTTTATTTTTTTTACAAAGCTTAATTAATACCCTAGCAACGAGTACACTCAGTATTAAAGTTAGCTAATAAATGTTTAAAAATAAATAAAATAATCTTATTTAACAGTACAAACATTGTTAATTTTTCTTTTTTTAGCAAAAACTTAAGCTTATCGCTGTTAAATTTTTGTGTTATAAAATCACAACATTACTACAACATCGTTATTTATTGAGTGATAAGTTGTCTGCTCAGTAATCTATTATCCGTATTTTTAGTTGTCTATATTATGAATTTTTCCGTACTGGTGTGTGATGATTCAACAGTAGCACGCAAACAAGTTATACGCTGTTTAAATGAGTGTATCTCAGCAGATATTATGCAAGCAAAAAATGGCCGTGAAGCGTTAGAGTTAATGCATATACATAACTTCGATTTACTGTGTCTTGACTTAACTATGCCCGAAGTTGATGGAGTACAAGTTCTTGAAGGTATTAAAGCACAAAAAATTGAATGCTTTGTGCTGGTAATTTCGGCAGATATTCAACTTGAAATGAAACAACGCGTCGCTAAGTTGGGAGCTATAGCCTTCGTTGATAAGCCGATAGATAAAACAAGATTAAATGAAATACTGCATAAATTTGGCATTCATTAGATTTCTTTATAATCAAAAGGCATAATTTATCTTTTTATTTGGGGTTGACAGAATAGCCCTGTTTAAGGCAGTCTAAGGGCTATGAAAACAAATAATCACGCATTGACCATTATTATTACAACCACCATTCTTACTGGATAGTGGCATAGGTCGGTGCAACAAATTTAAAGGCCTGTGTTCACAACGAACACAGGCCTTTTTTCGTTTTATGGGATGAGGAAACATAAAAAATGCGAGTATTAAAATTTGGTGGGTCGTCACTTGCTGACTTTGCCTGCCTACAACAGGTAGCACAGTTAGTTAAAGCACAATTAAAAGACGAAATGTTATTGGTGCTATCGGCTCCAGGTGGCATGACCGATTCATTGGTTGCACTGGCAAGCGCTGCTGAACAAGGACTTGATTATGATACACAGTGGCACGCATTAATTGAGCGTTGCCAAAGCTTAAAAGCAGCCGTTGAAGCTGAATATGGTAGTGTTCAAAACTGGCCTGATTTAAACGAACTGCAAAATAAGCTAGCGGGTGTCAAACTCATCCAATGTTGTCCAGATCAAGTGCGTGCTTATGTTATTAGTTTTGGTGAGCGCATCAGTGTATCACTGATGCAGTGTCTATTAAGCTCACATAACGCCCACTACCTCGAAGCAACCGATTGTATTGCATCAACTAATGGTCATATTGATGCAGAAGCTGATCTAGTGGCGAGTAAAATTCGTTTTCAAACGGCTTTAAAAGCTAATCCTGCGACTATTTATATTATGCCTGGCTTTACAGCTAGCAACGAACAAGGCCAGCTAACTACACTGGGACGTAATGGCTCAGATTATTCAGCCGCAATTGCCGCAGCGTGTTTAGAAGCTGAAGTATGTCAAATTTGGACTGACGTTGATGGTGTGTACAGTGCTGATCCGCGTTATATCAAAAAAGCCACTAAAGTTGATTTTTTATCATATAAAGAAGCTATGGAGCTTTCTTACTTTGGTGCCAAAGTTCTCCATCCTAAAACAATTCTACCGTGCGCTAAAGCTGGCGTGCCGTGTGAAATTAAAAATACCCATAATCCGGATGCACAAGGATCACTGATCAGTAATGATAATGTGTCATCGGAGCCGGTAAAAGCGTTATCTAGTTTACAAAATCTTGCGATGCTAACGGTTTCAGGCCCCGGCATGAAAGGTAAAGTAGGCATGGCATCAAAAGTTTTTAATGCCCTTGCTCACGATAATGTTTCGATTGTACTGATCACTCAATCGTCATGTGAATTTAGTATCAGCTTCTGTGTCCATGAATCAGATTTGCCATTGGCTCTTGAGGCATTGCAAACTGCGTTTGAGCTTGAATCACAGGCGGGACTAATTGAACCTGTACAAGTGCAGCGTAATTTAGCAATCGTTACTTTAGTGGGTGATAATATGCGCGCTCATAAAGGCTTAGCTGCTAAATTTTTCGCATCACTTGCCCAAGCACAAGTTAACATTGTCGCTATTGCCCAGGATTCAACTGAAAGTGCAATTTCAGCAGTGATTGACGGCGAGCTGTGTAATGATGCTGTAAAAGTGTGTCACGAAAACTTCTTCACTCATATCCCATCAATTGATGTATTTTTATTAGGCTGTGGTTTAGTTGGCCAAGAACTTATTAAGCAGTTAGAGCGTCAGCAAGCATGGCTTGAAAAACGTAATATCAAACTAAACTTGTATGGTGTTGCTAATTCACGTCAATTACATCTTGATAGCGAAGGAATTGCTTTTGACGATTGGCAGCAAAAGTTGGCAGCATCAGAACAACCGTTTGACCTCAAACTGGTTGAACAATTTGTTAGGCAAAATCATTTAATCAATCCAGTGCTGGTTGATTGTACGTCTTCAGATGCTTTAGCGGCTCAGTATGTAGGCTTTTTGAATGCCGGTTTCCACGTTGTGGCTGCAAATAAAAAAGCCAATACAAGTTCATATGCTTATTACCAAGATTTAATTACAGCAACGCAAAAAAATAATCGTAAGTTTTTATACGAAACAAATGTCGGTGCAGGTCTTCCAGTAATCGATAACTTACAGTCACTGTTTGGTGCTGGCGATGAGTTACTTGAATTTAGCGGAATTTTATCCGGTTCATTGTCATATATGTTTGGCGCATTGCAAGATGGTTTATCACTGTCTGAGGCAACCATTAAAGCAAAAGAGAGTGGTTTTACTGAGCCAGATCCACGTGATGATTTATCGGGCACTGATGTCGCGCGTAAGTTATTAATTATTGCCCGCGAAGCAGGTATGAAATTAGAGTTGAGCGATATCGAAGTTGAATCAGTGCTTCCTTCGGGCTTTGCTCAAGGTGATAACGTTGACGAATTCATGGCTAAATTGCCAAGTTTAGATGCTGCGTTTAATGACCGTATTCAAAGTGCTGCAAGTGAAGGCAAAGTGTTGCGTTATGTTGGTACTATCAAACAAGGCCACTGCAAAGTAGGTATTGAAGCGGTAGATGAAAAGCATGCTCTGGCTGTTATTCGTGACGGCGAAAATGCCTTAGCAATTTTGAGTGCATACTATCAACCACGTCCATTTGTTATTCGTGGTTATGGTGCCGGCTCAGCAGTGACTGCGGCCGGGGTATTTGCTGACATTTTAAAAACGTTATCGCGCTAGGAGAGTATAATGATCGAAGTATATGCTCCAGCCTCAATCGGTAATTTTGCAGTTGGTTTTGATGCCTTAGGTGCTGCGCTTGCTCCTATTGATGGCACGTTATTAGGTGATGTTGTTGCGGTAAGTCCTAGCGAGCGTGATGAATTTATATGCTCTGGCGATTACGCAGATAAACTGCCAAGCGATGCCAGTGAAAATTTAGCGTATCAGTGTTTAGTGCATTTTCGTGAACATGTAGCGCCAACCATGCCAAGCGTTAAACTGGAATTAAAAAAGAACTTACCAATTGGCTCGGGTCTTGGTTCAAGTGCTTGCTCTGTAGTAGCCACATTTGCGGCGCTGGATCAGTTTGCAGGTACTGCACTGAGCCAAGTGCAGTTAATTGAATTAATGGCTGATTTTGAAGCGATTGTCAGTGGCGGTCGTCATTACGACAATATCACTCCGTGTTACTTGGGTGGTTTGCAGCTTACTGGTGATTTAATTCCAAATAAATCAATTGCTTTACCGGTTGATGAGCGTTGGTATTACGTAGCGGCTTTTCCTGGTTTTTCACTTAATACCGCTAAAGCGCGCTCAGTGTTACCAAAACAGCTAAGTATGCATGCGAGCGTTGAATTTGCGCAGCGCTTATCAGCGTTTAGTACTTTATTGTTAACTAGCCGATTTGATGAAGCACTCTCCATCATGAGTGATGAAATAGCGGAGCCGCATCGTGCGCCACTGATCAACGGTTTTAGTGAAGCTAAAGCGGCGCTGCCAGAGTTTGGTGCTGAGATTGTCAGTATCTCAGGTGCTGGTCCTACATTATTTACCGTGTGCAAAACGCTTGAAGCTGCACAGCAATGCGCACAGTGGCTTGAACAAAACTATATTAATGAGCAAGGCTTCTGCCACATTTGTAAACTCGATAACGCCGGCACGCGTCAGCTATAAGAATTTAAGGAACTAATAATGCAATTACATAATTTAAAAGATGATTCTCAAAAAGTGTCGTTTGTTGAAGCGGTTAAAACAGGTTTAGGACGTAATCAAGGGGTATTTTTCCCTGAATCGCTCGCGCCTTTAGCTGATGTTGATAGTTTACTCGATATGGACTTTGTTACTCGTAGCAGTAAGATTTTATCGCATTTGATTGGTGATGAATTACCTGCTGATACGGTTGCACAAATGGTGCAAAATGCCTTTAACTTTCCTGTTAAATTAGTTGAAGTTGAAGACAATATTTATTGTTTAGAGTTGTTCCATGGGCCAACGCTTGCATTCAAAGACTTTGGCGGTCGCTTTATGGCTGAGTGCTTGGCACAATTTAGCCAAGGTGAAAAAACCACAATACTCACAGCAACCTCAGGGGACACTGGGGCAGCAGTTGCGCATGCGTTCTATAACAAGCCAAATATTGATGTGGTTATCCTGTATCCAAAAGGTAAAATCTCATTAGCACAGCAAAAATTGTTTACTACTTTGGGTAATAATATCCATTGCTACGCTGTAGATGGTAGCTTTGATGATTGCCAAGCGATGGTTAAAAATGCCTTTTTAGATGATGAAGTTAAATCTCGCTTAGGTTTAAATTCAGCTAATTCTATCAATATAAGTCGCCTTGTTGCACAAGTATGTTATTACTTTGAAGCAATAGCGCAATTACCAAAAGAGCAGCGCGCCAAAGCACATATCTCAATACCTAGTGGTAACTTTGGTAATGTATGTGCGGCGATGATCGGTGCGGTGATTGGTTTACCGGTCGCTAAACTTAGCGCTACAACCAATCAAAATGACACTGTACCGCGCTTTATCCTTGATAAAAACTGGGCGCCTAATGCCACAATCGAGTCATTGTCTAATGCCATGGATGTGAGTAAACCTAATAATTGGCCACGTGTACAAACCATGCTTGATAACAAATGGTTTAGTTATGATGATTTTTATTCAACTAGTGTTGATGAAAATGATACCCAAGCAGTGATGAAAAAAATTCATCAAACAGGCTATGTTGCTGAACCACATACAGCGATTGCTTATCAGGGCCTAAAAGCTAACTTAGCAACTGATTCTGCTGGTGTTTTTCTGGCAACAGCGCATCCGGCTAAGTTTAAAGAAAGTGTTGAAGAGATTTTAAATATTGAACTTGAAATGCCAAAACCACTAGCTGATGCATTAGCTAAACCATGCTTAGCCGAAGATATCGCAGATGATTACGATATCCTGCGTGAAATATTATTAGCTAAACTAGGTTAGTTTTTACCCGCTCAGTAAAACTAAAAATAAACGGCATATGTGAAAGCAATGTCGTTTTTTATTGCTTTAAATTGTACTTAATAGCAGTAATGGAAAATTAAACTATTGAACGTGAACGGCGGTTTAGCACTCGTAAACAAAAAATTAAAATGGCTATAAGGCAGATCATAATCCCTGCAAGTATAACTAATTCATTCGCTACCCAATGGATTAGGAGTAATCCGCACATAAATAAAATAAATGGTTTAAATTCATAATAATAAAAGTGTTTGTTAACTTTAATGCGATTTACTTTATGATCTTTACGCCGTGAATTTGAGCGTAATCGCCAAATGTTGGCACCATTGAAGAATAAAAAAATACCAATGGCTGTTGGTAAAACAGTACTGAAAAGTAAAATGCAAAGTCCGCCAACAATGACATAACAATAAGGAATTGATTCGTAGATAGGTTTAGATAGCATAGTAAATTAGTTCATCATCCATGATTACATTGGTATCATAATAGTGTAAACAATCGCGAATGCAACAGATTAAGGTATAAATAATGTAAATGTTATTTGCTTTTATTCATTAAAATTTCTGATGCTTTAATAAAAAAATATCATTACAAAAACACTGTGAATTAAATTCAATCCCTGTTTAAATATGTTCATCTTTACACCATAGGCAAATTGACGTTTTCAGCGTATAATTCAGCCTTCAAAATACCATACACGTTGCCCTAGGAGCCCCCATGTTAGAACGTAGCATGAATATTTCGGATTTCGATCCAGAGTTATTTGAAGCAATCACTAAAGAGACTGCTCGCCAAGAAGAACACATCGAGCTTATCGCATCTGAGAACTACTGTAGCCCACGCGTACTAGAAGCGCAGGGTTCACAGCTAACAAACAAATATGCTGAAGGTTATCCGGGCAAGCGTTACTACGGTGGTTGTGAGCATGTTGACGTGGTTGAACAACTAGCGATTGACCGTGCAAACGAATTGTTTGGTTCAGATTATGCTAACGTTCAGCCTCACGCAGGTTCACAAGCAAATGCTGCTGTGTTCTTAGCTTTATTAGATGCTGGCGATACAGTGTTAGGTATGAGCTTAGCTCATGGTGGTCACTTAACGCATGGATCACATGTAAGCTTCTCTGGTAAGCTTTATAACGCAATCCAATACGGACTTGACGAAGCGACTGGCGAGATTGATTACGCACAAGTTGAAGCACTTGCACTTGAGCACAAACCAAAAATGATCATCGGTGGTTTCTCAGCATACTCAGGTATTGTTGATTGGGCTAAATTCCGTGAAATCGCTGACAAAGTAGGCGCTTACTTGTTTGTTGATATGGCTCACGTTGCAGGTCTTATTGCTGCTGGTGTTTACCCAAGCCCAGTACCACATGCACACGTTGTTACTACAACTACGCATAAGACATTAGCCGGCCCTCGTGGTGGTTTGATTATTTCTGCTTGTGGCGACGAAGCTATTTATAAAAAGCTTAACAGTGCAGTATTCCCTGGTGGTCAAGGTGGTCCTTTATGTCACATTATCGCTGCCAAAGCAGTGGCATTTAAAGAAGCATTACAACCAGAGTTTAAAGTATACCAAACTCAAGTTGTGAAAAATGCTAAAGCTATGGTTGCAGTAATGCAAGAGCGCGGTTATAAGATCGTATCTGATAAAACAGAAAACCACTTGTTCTTACTTGATCTAATTGATAAAGACATCACTGGTAAAGACGCAGATGCGGCTTTAGGTAATGCTAATATCACCGTAAATAAAAACTCAGTACCAAATGACCCACGTTCACCGTTTGTAACGTCTGGTTTACGTATTGGTTCACCGGCAATCACACGCCGTGGTTTTAAAGAAGCTGAGTCTAAAGAGCTTGCTGGCTGGATCTGTGACGTACTAGACAACATCAACGATGAGTCAGTACAAGCACAAGTAAAAGAGAAAGTTAAAGCAATCTGTAAAAAATTACCTGTTTACGCTTAATTGAGTTACAAACAGTAATTTAGATCACAATAGCTTAGTTTTTTGCTATTATAAAGGCCGCCTAAAAGCGGCCTTTTTTGTTTTTAACGGAAGCTGATACCTATGCATTGTCCATTTTGCACCGCAAAAGATACCAAAGTGATTGACTCGCGTTTAGTGGGAGGTGGCCACCAAGTAAGGCGACGCCGTGAATGCAATGAATGTCATGAACGCTTTACTACCTTTGAAGGCGCAGAACTTGTAATGCCTCGGGTGATCAAACAAGACGGTAGCCGTGAACCTTTCAATGAAGATAAACTCCTTAATGGTCTACACCGCGCATTAGAAAAACGCCCCGTCAGTACCGAGCAAGTTGATGAAGTGGTCAATATTATTAAATCGCAATTACGTGCCACCGGCGAGCGTGAGATTTCCAGTCACCTGATTGGCGAATGCATTATGGAAGCGTTGAAAAAACTCGATAAAGTCGCTTACGTCAGATTTGCATCGGTATACCGTTCATTCGAAGATATTCGTGAATTTGGTGAAGAAATTGCCCGTTTGGGAGAGTGATATGAACCAATATCAGTTTAGCGAACAAGATTTCTCTTATATGACCCGAGCGATTGAGCTTGCCAAACAAGGACGCTTTACTACCACCCCAAACCCAAACGTTGGCTGTGTATTAGTAAAAAATGACGTTATTGTTGGTGAAGGTTTTCATCAAGTTGCCGGCCAAGGCCATGCTGAAGTGAATGCATTAGCAATGGCGGGTAGCCAAGCCTTTGGTGCAACTGCTTATGTCACGCTTGAACCTTGTAGCCATTTTGGTCGCACACCGCCGTGTGCCGAAGGTTTAAAAGCTGCTGGCGTGGTAAAAGTAATTGCTGCTATGGTTGATCCAAACCCGCAGGTAGCCGGTAAAGGTTTAGCTATTTTAGCGGACGCGGGCATTGAGGTTGCGTCAGGTTTGTTAGAACAACAAGCAAGGCTGTTAAACCGTGGCTTTTTAAAGCGCATGGAGCAAGGTATGCCATTTATTACCTGCAAAATGGCCGCAAGCCTTGATGGTAAAACGGCACTTAAAAACGGTCAAAGTAAGTGGATAACGGGCCCTAAGGCTCGCCAAGATGTGCAACTACAGCGCGCACAAAGCTGCGCTATTTTAACCGGCGCGGACACAGTATTAGTTGATAATGCAAAACTCAATGTTCGTGTTGATGAGCTGCCAGAGCCGTTACCAACGCAATTACCTGTACGCCAACCTGTACGTATTATTATTGATTCACAAAATCGTTTAACACCTGAGCTAGCATTATTTAGCATTGCCAGTGAAGTAATTATTCTTACCACTGAACTTGATAAATCACAGCAATGGCCTCATTACGTAAGCCATATTGTAGTACCAGAAAAAAATAATAAAGTTGATTTAGTGGCTGCCATGAAACTTTTAGCGCAGCAACAGTTTAATCATATTTGGTTAGAGGCAGGGGCAACCTTAGCGGGCCAAATGACTGAATGTAATTTAATTGATGAATATATTGTTTATCTGGCGCCGAAGTTGTTAGGGAATGACGGCAAAAGCTTACTAAACTTTACAGAGCTGACAAGTATGCAGGACGTTGTTAATTTATCAATTAATGAGTGTGTGTGTATCGGTGACGATATTCGTATCACGGCGACACCACGCAAAGCCTCATCTAAACCAAATAACTAAAGAGTAACCACTATGTTTACTGGGATCATCGAAGCAACGGGCACTATTAGCGAGTTACAACAAAAGCAAGGCGATTTAGCTATCCGCATTAAAAGTAATAACCTTGATATGGCCGATGTAAATTTAGGCGATAGCATTGCAACTAATGGGGTTTGCTTAACGGTTGTGGCCAAGCACAGTGATGGATTTAGCGCTGACTTATCAAATGAGACTATTAGTTTAACGGGATTTGCTCACTATAAACAAGGGCAAACTGTAAACCTTGAGAAAGCCATGCAGCCAGTATCTCGTTTAGGTGGTCACTTAGTTTCAGGACATGTTGATGGCATCGCGACTATTACCGCAATTACGCCTAATGCGCGTGCCGTTGAGTACTGGTTAAGCACCGATGTACAACTAATGAAATATATTCCTTATAAAGGCTCGGTATGCATTGATGGTATCAGCCTAACAGTAAATGCAGTAGCAGATAATAAATTTAAACTGACAATTGTGCCGCACACTAGTGAGCAAACAACTATTGCTGATTTTAAAGTAGGCACGCAAGTGAACTTAGAAGTAGATCAAATCGCGCGTTATTTAGAGCGTTTGATCAAAGGGGCAGAGCAGCCAGCTAGTTCAGATATTTCAATGAGTTTACTCGCCCAAGCCGGTTTTATTAAATAAACGCACTCCACAACTTACACGAGCAGATTATGAATTTACACAGCGCACAAGAAATTATTGATGACATTAAAGCCGGTAAAATGGTTATTTTAATGGATGATGAAGACAGAGAAAATGAAGGCGATTTAATTATCGCAGCCGAGCACATTAGTGCTGAAGCGATCAATTTTATGGCCACTCATGGTCGTGGTTTAATTTGCCTAACAATGACTCAAGAGCGCTGTGAGCAACTTGATTTACCATTAATGGTAAAAAACAATGGTGCGGCATTTTCGACTAACTTTACGATGTCGATTGAAGCATCGAAAGGTGTGACTACGGGGATTTCTGCTGCTGATCGCGCTCGTACTGTGCAAGCTGCGATTGCCAAAGGTGCTGTACCAAGTGATATCGTTCAACCTGGGCATATCTTTCCTATTATGGCACAACCAGGTGGCGTATTAACGCGTGCCGGTCACACTGAAGCCGGTTGTGATTTAGCCCGCTTAGCCGGTTTAGAGCCTTCATCAGTAATTGTGGAAATTCTTAATGCTGATGGCACCATGGCGCGTCGTCCTGATTTAGAAGTATTTGCTGAGCAACATAATATCAAAATTGGCACTATTGCTGATTTAATTGAATACCGTAACATGAATGAAACCACCATTGAGCAAGTGGCAAAATGTAAGTTGCCAACCGTACATGGTGAGTTTGATTTAGTTACTTATAAAGATACCATTGACGGCCAGTTACATTATGCGCTGTTAAATGGTGAGGTTAAAACTAATGAACCAACCTTAGTACGGGTTCATTTAAAAAGTACCTTCAATGATATTTTGTTATCTGATCGCAGTGCCGATAGAAGCTGGGGCTTGTCAGATGCCATGGCTTATATTGCAAAGCATCAAGGTGTGTTAGTTATTCTAGGTAAGCAAGAATGCACCGAAGAACTAGAAGCGACAGTCAAAGCGTTTGCTGCAGAAGATGCTGGTGAGACGGTAGCGCATCGTAAATTCCAAGGTACTTCACGCACCGTAGGCGTAGGGTCACAAATTTTAGCTGACTTGGGCATTGAAAAAATGCGTTTGATGAGCTTGCCTAAAAAGTATCATGCGTTATCGGGCTTTCACTTAGAAGTGGTTGACTACGTAGAGCCACAATAAGCACAACGCTTAAACTAGGCTATTATTTTATTTATATGGTATGATGCGCAGCAATTTTTGCGCAATCGCAACCGCTTGAACTTATTTTTTAGGGTTATCGAATGAAAATTATTGAAGGTAATAAATACGCTCCTGGCAAGAAATTCGCTATCGTTATTTCTCGTTTTAATGACTTTATTGGTAGCAGCCTATTAGCTGGTGCTGTTGATGAATTAAAACGTACTGGTGGTGTATCTGATGATGATATTACCGTAGTTTATGTACCAGGTGCGGTAGAATTACCTTTAGCGGCGAAACGCGTTGCAGCAAAAAAAGAGTATGATGCAATCATCGCTTTAGGCGTTGTGATCAGAGGTGGTACACCACATTTTGATCTTGTCGCTGGCGAATCAAATAAAGGCTTAGCGCAAGTGTCGCTTGAGTATGATATCCCGATTGCATTTGGCGTATTAACCACTGAAAGCATTGAGCAAGCGATTGAACGCGCTGGCACTAAGATGGGCAACAAAGGCGGCGAAGCTGCTTTAGGCGCACTTGAAATGGTTAATGTGTTAGATAAAATTTAAGTTTAAGGAATTTTTGTGAAACCAGCAGCAAGACGTAAAGCACGTATCTTAGCACTTCAAGCCGTTTATTCTTGGCAATTAAGTGGCAATGCCATTGCCGATATCGAACAACAAATGTTGATCGAAAACGATGTGACTAAAATTGATGTTGAATACTTTAAAGATCTTTCGCGTGGTGTTGCTATAAATCATAAGCAACTAGACGAAGCAGTATCGCCACATTTAACTCGTCCATTTAACGAGTTAGACCAAGTTGAACGCGCTATTTTACGTTTAAGCAGCTATGAGCTGAAATTCCGTGAAGATGTACCTTATAAGGTTGCTATCAACGAAGGTATTGAGCTTGCTAAGATATTTGGCGCTGAAGACAGCCATAAATTTGTTAATGGTGTACTTGATAAAGCGGTAAAGCATTTACGTAAGTAATGCGACCGTAAAAGGAGAGCCGGCATAGGCCGGCTTTTTTGTGTATGAAGGAATTTGAATTAATAAATCGCTACTTTAAAGGTCGTGGCATAACTCGTCGCGATGTTAATTTAGGGATTGGTGACGATTGTGCATTGGTTACTGTTCCTGAAAATTGTCAGTTAGCGATTACCACCGATACACTGGTAGCAGGCGTACATTTTTTTGATGACATCGATCCGCGTGCATTAGGCCATCGTGCTCTTGCCGTAAACTTAAGTGATTTAGCTGCTATGGGGGCTGAGCCTACGTGGGTTTCGGTTGCTTTAACGTTGCCAAATATTGATGTTGAGTGGCTGGAAGAATTCACCGAAGGCATGCATGAAATCGCAGAGTATTTTAATGTGCAAATCATTGGTGGCGATACCACGCAAGGGCCGTTAACAATTACTATTTGTGCTAAAGGTACAGTGCCTGCAGGTAAAGCACTGCGCCGAAGCGGTGCTAAAGTAGGTGACTGGGTTTATGTTACAGGGCCGCTAGGTGATGCCGGGCTTGCGATTGAAGCTCGTAAGCAAGATATTAAGATTGCTCCAGAGCACTTAAGGTACGTTAATCAACGATTTGATTACCCAACTCCGCGTGTTGCTGCGGGGCAAGTATTACGCGGTTTAGCATCATCAGCGATTGATATCTCAGATGGTCTATTGGCAGATCTTGGACATATTTTAGCTCTGTCGCAAGTTAGCGCTTGTATTGATGTGAATAAAATACCAACCTCGGATGCATTGCGTGCTACTTTAGAACGAGATCAACAACTGCCGTTTATCCTCAATTATGGCGATGACTATGAGTTGTTATTTACGGTACCTGATAGCAATAAAAGTATGCTGGAAATGAAATTGCGCCAGTATGGTGTAGATGCAGCCTGCATTGGACAAATAAAAAGTGGTGAAGGCGAAGTTGAGCTGATGCTCGATGGCGAAAAATTAGCATATGATGATGCTGGTTTTGAACACTTCACCAAGGAGTCGGTTTGAATAAACCTGCATTATTTAATTTAAAGCGCCCTCATCAATTTTTTGGTTTGGGCTTTGGTTTAGGGTTAGCGCCTAAAGCGCCGGGTACGTTTGGTACCTTTGCTGCGCTACCGTTTATTTTTACTACTATGTATTTCCCGCTGTGGTTACAAATTGTATTTGCGGTGGTTATTAGTATTTTTGGTATATGGGCATGTGGCAAAACCGCTGATGATCTGGGCGTACATGATCATCCCGCGATTGTATGGGATGAAGTTGCCGGATTTTACATTACCATGATCGGAGCTGCATTAAGTTGGCAGTCTTTGTTAGTGGGTTTTTTGTTATTTCGTTTTTTTGATATCGCTAAACCAGGTCCTATTCGCTTTCTTGATAAGCGGGTTCATGGTGGTGTAGGTATTATGGCGGATGATGTTTTAGCTGGTATATTTTCTTTAATTTGTGTTCAGGCATTGTTTAAAATGGGTTATTTGCCCTTTTAACCTTAGTTTTGCAACGAGGTATTGACGTTATGATGCGATTTTTATTGGTTATTATTGTGCTGTTCTGCAGTATGCCAAGTAAGGCGTCAATTACCGACTATGTTGTAAAACAATGGAATATGCAAAATGGCTTACCATCGCAGTCACTTAAAAGTGTCGTGCAAGATAAGCAAGGCTATATGTGGCTGGGAACTCAGTTTGGCCTCAGTCGCTTTGATGGCAATACATTCACTAATTACAATACCTTAAATAGTAATTTTTTACCCAGTAACGGCATTAATAAATTACTTGTCGATAGCGAAGGCTATTTATGGATTGGTACTAAAGATGGTATTGTGGTCATCGATCCCACCACTATGGCAGCGCAAGAGTTTAGTGTAAAAGGCCCTGTACGCGATGTTATCGAAGATGCGAAAGGCAGTATTTGGATAGCAGCGAATGGCCTGTACTTTGTATCTCGCAATCAGATCAATGTCAGCGCAGTGCATGACTTACTAGTCCCTGTGATGAGTGCCAGTTCAGTAAAGCAGATTGTTGGTACTGTCAGTCAGCTGGCATTATCGCCAGAAGGGATCTGGCTGGTGAATGAACGATACTTGCTACGGTTAACTAATTCCTCCTCTGATTTTGCAAAGTTACGCTTAGAACTAACTGCTAAGGTATCGATACCTGAGCGTTTAGCACAAACGATTATTCACGATTTAGCATGGCTGGAAGGAAACTTATATTTAGCGTCAGAGCTCGGTGCTTACTTTTTAGATTTAGATGACGAGTTAAGGCCTTTTCCACTTCCCAATGCGAATAACTCAGCGGTTTATAAATTTATGAGTGACTCAAATGGAGCACTGTGGATTTCGACCTATGGGCGCTTACTGTTTCGAGACAACTCCGGCGATTGGCAATGGGTTGAGCCGAGCCAACTTGACCAAAGTATTTGGTTTGCTGATTTATATCGCGATAATGATAATAATATTTGGCTTGCGAGTTTTAGTGAAGGATTATGGCTTGCGCACGAAGGCAGAATAGAACGTCACTCAGCTATATCACAAATGACCGAAGCGGTTATGGCCATTAGCCAAGCGCCCGATGGGAGATTGTGGGTCGCTAACCGCAGTGGTGTAGGCTACTTTGATTTAGATAAAAACTTTATCAATCAAATCCCAAGTAATCAATACGGACGTGCAGCCGTGCATGATTTACAGTTTGATGGCTCACGGTTATATATCGCCACTGGGCGTGGTGTGTATATTTATGAAAACAACACCTTGTTCACTGTCCCTGGACGCGCTTTAAAAGATAACCCGGTGTTTGCGATTAGTCGCTCCAGCAAAGGAGGCTTTTGGCTTGGTACTGGCCGGGGTATGTATCGGCTTAGTTACGGTGGTTTAACCCCATTTGCTTATAACGCATTTTTAGGCAGTAAGTTTATTACTTATGTCGTTGATGAAGCTAATTTTGGTTTAATTGGCACTAGCAAAGGCGCTTACTACTTTACTGATCGTGGTATTGAAAAAATTGGCGATCAAACGAGTCTTGAAAGTGCTTATGTTACAAGCATCTTAAACATTGATGGAGTTGGTATATTAATCGGCTCATTAAATGATGGTTTATTTTATCGAAGCACACAAGGGCATTGGCGTCAGTTAGATGCTACCAATGGCTTACCTTACGGTTCTATTTTTAGTTTACGTTATGATGAAAAGCTCAAGCGCATATGGGTTAGTACCATGAAAGGTGTCTACCGAATGCCGGTTGAGCAGTTTAGTAACGATATTGAAAGCTTAAAAGTAGAGCAGGTTATTTCGTCATACGATCGTCAACTAGACGGTAAGGCCAGCCAGTGTTGTACCGGCCTTGGCCATGATGCTGTGGCGGAGTTAGGCAATTCAATGTGGTATCCGAGCCTACAGGGGGTCGTGGAGATCCCTAAAGATATTGAGCTGTTTGGCGTTAAACCATTACAGCCAAAGGTTGAGAGTTTAAATACTGGGATACGTAAACTTGCAACAGCTGCATTAGGGCGTAATCCTGAATTAGAAATCGATGAGCGTGATATCACCCTTAAATACACTGCGATAGACTATTATGCACCGACCAGTATTGAGTTTCGCTATCGTTTAACTGGTTTAGACAGCGATTGGCGTTATGCTAATACCCGCCGTGAAGCTATTTATACCAATTTACCGCCTGGTGCATTTTTGTTTCAACTTGAGGCTAAACGACAAGGTGAAGGTTGGCAAAAAGCGCAAAGTACGGAATATTCATTTGTAGTACCAAGACGGTTTGATGAAACAATTTATTTTCGGCTGTTGATCACTGGTAGTTTTATTTTATTATTTTATTTAGTGTTTTGGGTATTTAGAAAGCAAGAACGCCGTAAGCAAACCGCGCTTGAAAGTTTAATCACAGAACGCACCGGGGAGCTGCGCCAAGCTAATGATAAGCTTAATCAAGTTAACTCTCAGCTAAAGCTTATGAGTCACTCTGATGAACTTACTGGGCTGAGAAGCCGCCGCTTCTTATTTGATCAACTACCAAAAGATATAGAGCACTTCCAGCGTAACTCACAATCATTACAAGCGCAGGGGAAATCCTTGGTGTTGCTAATCATTAATTTTGATAATTTTAGCCGCATTAATGACGCTTATGGACCGATTGGTGGTGATAGTTGTTTGCAGCAAATGGCTGCATTGCTTAACTCTCGTACGCAGGGATCCGATTATGTTGCCCGTTGGAGTGGTGATGAATTCTTGTTACTGCTACGTGACTTTAAACGCACTGCAATCGACAGTTATGTTGCACAGCTGTGTAAAGTAATTGCTGATCACACATTTAAGTTGCCCAGTGGTGACAGTATAAACTTGACTGCATCGATTGGCTTTTCATTTTACCCATTACCATTATTAGGTGGTCAGGTTATTGGTTGGGAAACCTCTGTCAACTTAGCGGATATCGCGCTACATCAAGTTAAAAAGCGCGGTGGCGATGGTATTGCAAACATCACCTTTGATGAACAGTTAGATGCCTTTGAATTTGAGCAAACCAATAATGTTGAGCAACAACTGAGCGTATTACAAGCCAATGGTTTAGCAGATATCAAAGTGTGGATGCGCTAGCTCTAATCACGTGAGAATAAAAAAGGAGCCAGCGGCTCCTTTTTTTATTAAATAGGATGTTAGCTTATAAAGGCTTTGATTGAGGTTAAGATACCTTGTTCACCTAAGCCCATTTCATCATGCATTTGTTCTTGTGTTCCATGCTTGATGAACTCATCAGGAATACCTAAATTAAGGATGCTTACTTTTGCTTTTATAGCTGCTAAATATTCATTAACAGCAGAGCCTGCACCACCAACAATCGCGTTATCTTCAAGGGTTACAATGACGTCATGATCGGCTAATAAAGTGTCGATTAGTGCGCTATCAAGAGGTTTAACAAAACGCATATCAACGAGGCTAGCATTTAATTCATTGACTGCCAGTTGAGCGTTTTCAAGTAAAGTACCAAAGGATAAAACTGCGATTTTAGCGCCTTGTTTAATCACACGACCTTTACCAATTTCAAGCTCAGTCATTTGCTCGCAGATTTCAGTTGTGCCAGCACTACCACGAGGATAACGAACTGCAACAGGGCTGTTACAACGATAACCAGTGTACAGCATTTGACGACATTCATTAGTATCACTCGGTGCCATGATAATCATATTGGGGATACAACGGATAAAGCTTAAATCGTATGCGCCTTGATGAGTTTCGCCATCAGCACCAACAATACCAGCACGGTCAATTGCAAATAACACGGGTAAGTTTTGCAGAGCAACATCGTGAATAAGCTGATCGTAGGCACGTTGTAAAAAGCTTGAATAAATAGCGACAACTGGTTTTAAGCCTTCGCAGGCAAAACCTGCGGCTAAAGTAACCGCGTGTTGCTCGGCAATGGCAACATCAAAATATTGCTCAGGGTATTCTTTTGAAAAACGCACCATGCCTGAACCTTCACGCATAGCTGGGGTGATTGCCATAAGCTTTTCATCTTGACTTGCCATGTCACACAACCAATCGCCAAATACTTTAGAAAAAGTCGCAGCGCCTGGTTTTGATTTTGGTAGGCTGGAAATCGCAGGGTCGAACTTAGGTACGCCGTGATAGCCTATTGGATCTGCTTCTGCTGGTTTATAGCCTTTACCTTTCTGGGTTTTGATATGCAGTAACTGCGGCCCTTTTAGGTTACGCATATTGCGCAGTGTATCAACCAACATGTTTACATCATGACCATCAATTGGGCCAATGTAATTTAAGCCTAACTCTTCAAAAAAGGTGCCTGGGATAACCATGCCTTTTAAGTGCTCTTCCATGCGGCTGGCTAATTCTTTTACTGGTGGCACGCCAGATAGCAGCTTTTTACTACCTTCACGAATGTTAGTGTAAAAACTGCCTGATAAGATACGAGCGAAATGATTAGTTAGTGCACCGACATTTTCAGAAATCGACATTTCGTTATCGTTTAATATGATCAGCATGTCAGATTTAACATCACCTAAGTGATTCATTGCTTCAAACGCCATACCCGCGGTAATCGCACCATCACCAATAACCGCTACTGTTTTTCGTCCTTTGCCTTCTTTTTGCGCCGCAATTGACATGCCTAAAGCAGCAGAGATCGAGGTGCTTGAATGGCCAACACTAAAAGTGTCGTAGTGGCTTTCTTCACGAAATGGAAACGGATGTAAACCGTCTTTTTGGCGGATCGTGTGCATTTTATCACGGCGCCCTGTGAGAATTTTATGTGGGTATGCTTGATGGCCTACATCCCATACTAAGCGATCTTCAGGGGTGTTATATACATAATGAAGCGCTACAGTAAGCTCAACTGTGCCTAAACCTGATGCTAAGTGACCACTACTTTGCGAGACTGAGTTTAGTAAGTAATCACGTAACTCATTACTAAAAGCAGGTAATTTGTCTTGCGCTAAATCACGCAACTGGGCTGGTTCGTCAACCAAACCTAATAATGGATACTTGCTACTATCAAGTGTCATGATTTTTAATACATCCTTCGCTAACCAGAGGTCATTATAGCGTAATATTACTCTGATTCTTTAGTTATTTTGTACATCATTACTTGCTCAAGCTAGAGCCTAGAATTAATAATCGCGTTCAACAATGTATTTTGCCAAGTTTTCTAGCTCAGAAGTGTCAGCATCTATTGCTGCTAACGCATCGAGTGCGCATTTTAGTAATGATTGTGCTTTTTGTTTTGCACCTGTAAGCCCAAGTAGAGCAGGGTAGGTCGCTTTATTTGCTGCAACATCGGAGCCTTGTGGTTTACCTAAGACTTGGGTATCACCTTCGATGTCAAGAATATCGTCTTGCACCTGAAAAGCCAGTCCAATTGCATCACCAAACTGTTTTAATTGTAATAATGTTTGTTGATTTGTATCAGCTGCGCATAATGCACCTAAAGTTATTGCACAATTTAACAAAGCACCTGTTTTTAATTTATGGATACGTTCGAGCTCAGCTAAATTGACTAATTTGTCAGTCGCTGCAATATCCAGTGCTTGACCACCGACCATACCTTCAATACCCGATGCTTTGGCAAGTGCTGCAATCATTTTTAACTGTTGCTGTGCAGGAACGTTAAATGAATGGTTAGCAATTAAATCAAACGCTAATGTTTGCAGCGCATCACCAGCTAAAATAGCATGAGCTTCGCCATAGACAATATGGCAAGTCGGTCTACCACGTCGCAGGTCGTCGT
Source organism: Pseudoalteromonas sp. SG44-8 (assembly GCF_014164125.1). Classification (NCBI taxonomy): domain Bacteria; kingdom Pseudomonadati; phylum Pseudomonadota; class Gammaproteobacteria; order Alteromonadales; family Pseudoalteromonadaceae; genus Pseudoalteromonas; species Pseudoalteromonas sp. SG44-8. Next base: position 225,306 of record NZ_JACJEQ010000004.1, read on the forward strand.
CATCCATCGCGGGTAAATCATCATGAACTAACGAATAACTATGAATACATTCAATAGCAGCAGCCAACACGTCTAAATCTTGTTTATTTGCGCCAAGCATTTTTCCCGTGGCATACACTAAAAATGGCCGTAATCGTTTACCGCCATTTAAAACGCTGTAGTGGGTGGCTTGTTTGATGCTTTGCTCGGTATCGAGCGGTTGCTCAAAATACCGATTGAGAGTGGCTTCAACATCTTGTTGAGCACATTTTATTTGCTCTGTTATTAACACTCGTTATTCCAAATCATTATCAAAGTTAGTAAGTGGTGACTGACTATCACTACCCATTAAAATCGCTACTTTTTGTTCAGCTTGTTGTAACTTACTTGAAGATGCGCCGGCTAAAGCAATACCGCGTTCAAACTGTTTTAATGACTGCTCAAGGGAAAGCTCTCCTTGCTCCATTTCTGTGACGATTAAGGATAATTCATCAAGCGCTTGCTCGAAGCTTAGGTTCTCTGGTTTTTTCGTCGCCATACTGATTTAACTTAGATGATAGAAATGTGAGGCCAATTTTAGGGGGAATGCTAAACTAGGTCAAAGGGTGATGCATTTTTTTTGAATAATTAATTGTTTTCTTGCCACTTTTAATTATTTATACCTTTGCTTAAACCTTGCAGGTTATCAATGGTAGCTTAAAATGCCAAATAGGGTTGAAAACTTTCATTTCATTTTTTTCATTAAATGGTTTAAGTAATTCAATAGATTGCCGATAAGCTGTTAATAATAAAAATTTGTTGCTGGTAGCAACAAAGCATCGATTCCTCTGGAGGGGTAAGTGGATTTAGCAACCATTATAGGTATTCTCGGAGCTATTGGTCTTATTGCTATGTCAATGGTACTAAGTAGTGGCGGCGAAGTGGCTATGTTTTATAACACGCCATCGGTGGTTATTGTTTTCGGTGGTTCGATTTTTATAGTGTTATCAAACTATACGATGAGTCAATTCCTCGGTATCGGTAAAGTCGCGGCTAAAGCCTTCATGTTCAAAATAGAGTCACCTGAAGAGCTTATCGAAAAAGCAGTTGAACTTGCAGACTCGGCCCGTAAAGGCGGATTTTTAGCACTAGAGGAAGCAGAAATACCCAATGCGTTTATGCGTAAAGGGGTTGATATGCTTGTTGACGGTCATGACGCTGATGTTGTTCGTGCCACCTTGCAAAAAGATATTTCTCTTACTTCTACTCGTCATGAATCGGGGGCCGGTTTGTTTAAAGCGCTTGCCGATATTGCGCCTGCGATGGGTATGATCGGTACTTTGATTGGTCTAGTTGCGATGTTGTCTAATATGGATGACCCTAAAGCGATTGGTCCTGCGATGGCGGTAGCGCTTTTAACAACATTATATGGTGCGTTTTTAGCAAACGTGGTGGCAATTCCTATCCAAGTAAAATTGGAATTGCGTAAAGACGAAGAAGCAATGAATCAGCGGCTAATTTTAGATGCGGTATTAGGTATACAAGATGGCCAAAACCCAAAAGTCATCGAAGGTATTTTGAAAAACTACCTAGCTGAATCAAAACGAAAAGTGGATACTGAGGAGTAAGCATGTCAGATCAAGAGTGCAAGTGTCCACCACCCGGGTTACCAGCATGGATGGGTACCTTCGCGGATTTGATGTCACTATTGATGTGCTTCTTTGTACTTTTACTCGCGTTTTCAGAAATGGATGTACTTAAATTTAAACAAATCGCAGGCTCAATGAAGTTTGCCTTTGGTGTACAAAATAAAATAGAAGTAAAAGATATTCCCAAAGGAACATCCGTTATCGCGATGGAGTTCACCCCAGGTAAACCTGAACCTACTCCAATCGAAACCATTCAACAGCAAACTGTCGAAATGACCCAGCAAATGCTTGAGTTTCAGGCTGGTGATGAAAGCTCAGCTGGCGGTCGTCAAGAGCAACGCGGTAATAAGCGTGGCGGTGAGTCACAAAGTACGGCGCAACAACAAGCATCAGAACAATCTATTTCTGCAGCTGATCAAGAGCAGGTTAATGAGTTAGTTAAAAAGATAGCCCAGCAATTGGAACAACAAATCATGGATGGTGCTGTTGAGTTGGAATCATTAGGTCAGCAAATTATTATTCGTATTCGTGAAAATGGTTCATTTCCATCTGGGAGTGCATTTTTACAACCTAAGTTTAAACCAATTATTCGTGATATAGCTGCGTTACTAAAAGATGTGCCAGGTGAAATTACGGTGTCTGGTCATACTGATGATTTTCAAGTTTCGAATGAGCTGTATACTAATAACTGGGATTTATCATCGAAGCGTGCAGTTGCGGTTGCAACTGAAATGCAAAAAGCACAAGGCTTTGATAAAACCAGAATGGTTGTTGTCGGTCATGCCGAAACTCGACCACTTGTTCCAAATGATTCTGATGCGGATAGACGACGAAATCGCCGCGTGGAAATTTCAATAATGCAAGGCAAGGCTAAGGAATCAGATCCGATAGATGTGCGTTAAGATGCTTGGCAAAGTACCTAATTTAGCTTAAAGTAGTTTTTTAACAAGTGTAACGGAGTGTCTGATGAAAAACGTTGATAAATATAGCTATATGCCGGGCAATGGTGATGGTGACGATGATAAAAAGCCAGACTAGCTAATGCCTGATTGGTTTATAAGTGCTATATCAATACTAACTAAAAGCTGGGTGTTTATTTTAAGCCCAGCTATTTTTGTTTTTTATCTTCGCAAAGATTGGCTTGCTTTGCGTTTTACCTTAACGACTGCATTATTTTTTTTATATGGAACCTTGATACATAATAGCCTTAGAGAGTTAGATGACCCTTATATTTGGCGTTATGTAGTTTGGGCTTTTAATGATATTGCTTGGATGGCTTTGATTGCTTACTGGGCTATTAAAGATAAAGTGTATCTTTGGCAAAGTGTGATTGGTCAGTTGGTTGTAATTAGTGCGCCTATCTTACAATTATTTAGATTAGTGGATCGCCACCTTTGGGATTTATCGTATAGCACTATGCTATATAAAACGTTATTACCGTTAATCAATATTGGCACTGTCGTAGTGTGCTACCTTCCTCTGTTGTATTTATTTATGCGAAAAAATCGCAGTCTAAAGAGCTAATCATTAACTATTTGTAGATTAAATTACGTGTGCTAAACTACTGTGTAAATAACCAGTTGTTGATAGTGCCCTATGAAACTTTATATAGCCGAGAAGCCATCTTTAGGTCGTGCCATTGCTGATGCGCTACCAAAGCCTCATAAAAAACATGATGGCTATATTGAAGTGGCTAATGGCGATTGTGTTTCTTGGTGTATAGGTCACTTGCTCGAGCAAGCAGAGCCTGATGATTATAATGAGCAATATAAAAAATGGCGCTTTGATGACTTACCGATTATCCCACAGCAATGGCAGTTAAAAGCAAAATCTAAAACTCGTAAGCAACTTACGGTACTTAAAAAGTTAATCAAACAAGCTGATCAACTTGTTCATGCTGGTGATCCAGACAGAGAAGGGCAATTACTTGTTGATGAGGTGATTGAGCAAGTTAAACTTAGCCAAGCCAAAAAACAGCAAATTCAACGTTTATTGATCAGTGATTTGAATGTTAGCGCGGTTAAAAAGTCGCTGCAAAACGTTCGCTCTAACCGTGAATTTATTCCACTTAGTGTATCTGCTTTGGCGCGTTCGCGAGCTGATTGGCTGTTTGGTATGAATTTAACGCGCGCCTATACGCTTGCAGGTCAAAAAGCAGGGTTTGGTAATGTATTATCAGTAGGGCGTGTACAAACACCGATATTAGGATTGGTTGTCCAGCGTGATAACGAGATTGCTAATTTTGTGCCAAAACCTTTTTATGAAGTATTAGCTCATTTAAGTACCGAAAATAAAGAGCCGTTTACAGCAAAGTGGCAACCAAGCAAAGCGTGTGAACCTTATCAAGATGAAGAGGGGCGAGTGCTCCATCGAGGCCTTGCTGAGAATGTTGCGTCGCGAATTTCTAATCAATCAGGTGAAGTTACTGCGCTTGAACAAAAGCAGAAAAAGCAACAAGCACCTTTGCCGTATAATTTGTCAGCGTTACAAATTGATGCTGCGAAAGCTTTTTCAATGCCTGCACAAAAGGTATTGGATATTTGTCAAAATTTATATGAGCGTCACAAGCTAATTACCTATCCACGTTCAGACAATCGTTACTTGCCCAAAGATCATCACCAAGAAGCAGCCAGTATAATAAAGGCAATTGCCATCAATGGCGGGCAAAATGACACTCATTGCCAAGGCGCAGATGTGAGTAAACGCAGTAAGTGTTTTAACGATGCTAAGGTGGCTGCGCATCACGCCATTATTCCTACCGCTAAGCAGCAAAAGTCAGCAAGTTTGAGCGTTGAAGAAGGTAAAGTGTATGGTCTTATTAGCCGTCATTATCTGATCCAGTTTTATCCAGACTACATTTACAATGAAACAAAGGCTGAAATAACAATTAATGGTGGTATCTTTAAAGCCAACGCAAAACAAGATGTAAGTTTAGGCTTTAAAGCGTTAATGGGAAAAACCGCATTAAAAGATGAGCAGATATTGCCGCCATTAATTAAAGGGCAACAGTTGCAGTGTGAACGCGGTGAAGTAATTGATAAAATGACCAGCCCGCCAGCTCATTTCAATGATGCAACGCTGCTTAGTGCAATGACAGGTATTAGTCGGTACGTTAAAGATCCAGAAATCAAAAAAATACTCAAAGAAACAGACGGCTTAGGAACCGAAGCAACCAGAGCGGGTATTTTAGAGTTATTATTTAGAAGACAATTTTTAAGACGTCAAGGTAAACTCATTTTAGCAACCGATACAGGTAAAGCATTGATCAGTGCGTTACCGCATGGTTTAGCCAGCCCAGACCTAACCGCAAAATGGGAAGCATCGTTGGGCGACATAGCAGAACAACAAATGAGTTATCAACAATTTTTAAATCCTTTATTAGTGGATTTAGCGGCTTTTGTGGAACTTGCCAAAAATTGTGATAGCAACGTATTTGCACAATTACCAAAAACGCCGCAAAAGCGGCGTTTTACAAGAAAAACTAAACCAAAAACAAAATCGGCTTAGTCATCCATTGCTAAGATTATTGATTAAACAAAGCCACCGCAGCGTTACTCATCGCAGTGATACCTGTGGGGATTGCAACTTTATAGTCAGGTGCAAATTTACTTGAATGTAGTGAAGGTAAAGTTGCCCCTGATGTTTGTGCCGCTTGATATTGAGCTTGCTCTACACCACCTAACCAAAATAAGGTGATAGGGATGTTTTTATCTGTGCGGCCATATAAACCAAAATCTTCCCCTGCCATAACCGCTTCGGTTTCAAGCACATTACTTTGTCCAATCGCCGAGCTAATCGCACTACGTACAATATTAGTTTGTGCAGGGTCGTTATATGTAGATGGGATTGACTCATCTTCATGTACATAAACCACTGGTATTAAGCTTTCATCCAATCCTGCACTTAATGCAATGCCTTTAGTTATACGTTTTATAGCTGCAATTTGTTGCTCGCGAATTTTAGGATTATAACTTCTAAGTGTCAGCTGTAGCTTTACTTCATTCGAAATTACATTATGTTTAGCTCCACCGTGAATTGAACCCACTGTGATTACTGAGGGTTCAAGAGGTGATAATTCGCGACTGGTAATTGTTTGCAGTGCCAACACGATCCGTGATGCGATAACAACAGGGTCAATAGTCATATGCGGGTAAGCACCATGACCACCTTTACCTTTAACCGTAATATCTACTGAATCCACACTGGCCATGGTGTACTCATTTTTCATACTGACTTGTCCTGCAGGAACACTCGCACTAACATGCAAAGCGATAACGTGATCAGGAGTAGGATATTTACTAAATAAACCTTCTTTGAGCATCGCTTTTGCACCGCCTCCCACCTCTTCTGCAGGTTGTGCCACCATCATTAAGGTTCCTTGCCATGCATCTTTATGTAGCATTAATTGTTGCGCAGTACCAATAAATGAACTCATATGAATATCATGACCACATCCGTGCATCACACCAACGTTTGCTCCTTCATCATTCATAACAGTGACTGTTGAAGCATATGATTTACCAGTTTGTTCTATGATTGGTAAGCCGTCTGTATCAGTACGGATCATTATTGTCGGGCCATCACCATTTTTATATAAGGCTACTACACCAAAGCCACCCACATTGTCGGTCACCTCATAGCCAAGCGCACGTAATTTGGTGGCAAGCTTTTCTCCCGTTTCTTGCTCATGGTATGAAAGTTCTGGGGACTGGTGTAAATCTAAGTAAAACTTTTCAATGGCAGGCATCGTTTTATCTAACTTCAGCTCCAAGGTTGTTGAGCTTGCTAATGGACTAAGCAGTATAAGTGCAGCGTATAGACTATGAAATTTCATAAAAGACCTTTTTGATTTATGGCTTGTGATTCTGGGCTTGTAATTATTATGTTTGCCTCCATATAAAACCCTAAATAGTCTGATATGGCAATCAATAGCAATGAATAATATGGTAAATGTTAATCCGCAAAATCTTCAACAAGTGCTGGGTGAAACATCACAACAAAAACTAGTCCTGTTAAGTTTCTTTTCAGCACAAAGTCCAGAGTGTCAATCTCAAGCAGCTATTTTACAGACAATAGCCAAAGATTATGGTGACTATATATTAGTTGCCACATTAGATTGTGATTTAGAGCAAGCACTCGCAGCACAACTAGCACAGCAAGTTGGACTACAAACATTACCAACCTTAGTGCTATTAAAAGATTCAGCACCTGTTGATGTATTAGCCGGTGCACAAGCTGAAACTCAAATCAGAGAAGCGTTAAGTAAACATTTACCGCAGCCTCATGAAATGTTGTTAGAACAAGCCAAGCAAGCACTGATCGCTCAGGATTTAAATCAAGCGTTTAATTTTGCCAAGCAGGCTTACGAATTAGACAATACAAATGCGCGTATAAAATTAGTATTGGCAGATATATGCATTCAAATTCATAAACTGGATGACGCGCAAGCTTTGTTAGCTTCAGTAAATGAAAATGAGCAAGATGCATACTTTACAAATATTCAAGCAAAGTGCGCACAAGCACTTCAAGCACAAGAATCGCCAGAGCTAAAAGCATTACAAGCGAAAGTTGAAAAGTATCCTAACGATCTTGAATTAAAAGTTGAACTAAGTGCAGCATACGACCAAGCAGGCAAAAAAGAGCAAGCGTTAGAGTTACTATTTACAGTGTTGAAAAAAGATTTGAATTTTGCCGATGCCAAGGTAAGTTATTTAGCTATTATTGCCTCTTTACCGGATGGTGATAGTTTAGCGGCTAAATATAGAAGAAAGCTTTACAGTATCCTCTATTAACAAGTTTTTATTTTGTTTTATGGAAAGCGCCGAAGTTAATGGCGCTTTTTTTATGCCAAAAACTTGCGAAATATCGATAATAGATAATACTGAAGATCCTTTTAGGGAAAAGTCGTTGTTATTTTGTACAGTTGACTAGGGGTTTTAGTGTGTTTAGCGCGTAAATTGAACGAACAGCACTTTATTTCAAGTTTTCTTTAAAAAACGCTTGCGTAAAATTCGCCGCGCCCTATAATGCGACCCCACTGAGACGGCAGACAGCAACGCTTAGCGAGGCAAGAGTTAATCAG